>JAGLYR010000218.1 GCA_023132135.1 Candidatus Eiseniibacteriota bacterium
CGATTTCGACCGGAGGCGTAGCCGTGGCTCCGCTGAGGATCGAAATCGGCGGCGCAACGCAGTCCAGACACATCCTGAGACCCTCGCAGTAGGGATTCATGCATAATCCAGGCTAGTTTTCGGCTTGACTTGTGGCGCGCGGTGGACTACAAGTCGGGTGAGGATGGCCGCCTCTATTGGCCCGCATTTCTCACCAGCCTCGCGGCGAGGCTGGTGAGGAACGCGGGCTAATCCCCTGACGCAGCGTTTTCCCCGACTGGAGGGCTGTACAACTTGCTGGGAACTTTTCTGGCTGTGCTTGCCTTGCCCGGTTACGCGGGCGGGGACGTCTTCGACATGATCCTGCGGGCATCAGCTTTTTCCAAGGTCATCCTTTTCGTTCTCTTCGCGTTCTCCGTCGCTTCGTGGGCCATCATTTTCGAAAGATGGTGGTTCATCCGCGGTGAGGAGCGCCGCTCCTCCGCCTTCCTCCAGAATCTACGCCGCGCGGAGTCGCCGTCTTCACTGCGCAGAGCCACCAGAACTCGACTGGACAACCCCTTTGCCCGGGTTTTCGAGAAAGCCATGTCGCAGTTGGAGGGCAACCCGGGTCCCGAAGCCGATCCCCTGTCGGCAACCCTTGACAAACCCGCGGCTGCCCGGCGCGCCGTCTCCACAGAATCGCTCCAGCGCTCGATGGAGCAGGCCATCACCGACGAGATCGCCGTACTGGAGCGCAATCTTGGCTTCCTGGCCACCACCGGTTCCACCTGCCCCTTCATCGGTCTGCTGGGGACCGTCTGGGGTGTCATGAGCGCCTTCATGAGCATGGGGCGCGAGGGATCCGCATCCCTCGCCGTTGTGGCTCCCGGAATCGCCGAGGCCCTGATCGTCACCGCCGCCGGACTCTTCGCCGCTATCCCCGCCGTCATCGGCTATAACCTCTTCGTGAATCGGGTGCAGCAGTTCGGCCGGCGCATGGACTCGTTTTCCCTGGAAATCCTGAACCGCCTGGAGAGGTAGAACTCCCAATGCGTTCTTCCCGGCGACCCATGTCCGAGATCAATGTAACACCCTTCGTGGACGTAGTGCTGGTGCTGCTGATCATCTTCATGCTGACGGCGCCATTTCTGCAAGGCGGCATCGGCGTGAAGCTTCCGAAGGCTTCCGCCCAAGGTGTGGACCTCATGGACGAGATCGTGATCACGGTAACCGCGGAAGGAGCCGTGTACCTTAACGACGATCCCGTTCAGTGGAGGGACTTCGACCGGTCGCTCCGCAGACTTCTTCCCGAGGGACGAGGACGTGTGTTTCTGAAGGCAGATCAGGCTGTTGCCTACGGTCGTGTAGTGCAGGTTATTTCCAAGATCAAAGCCTTGGGGATCCAGGACCTGGGTCTCGTGACCCAACCAGAAGAGGAAGAAGAGCAATGAGGATGTGGGTCGGCATCTCGCTGGGTATTCACTTGGCGGTGGCAGGTGCTTTCTCGACCCACCCGGCCCCCACGCGGAACTTCGTCCATCCGGGGAACGTTTACTCGGTGAGCCTCGTCTCCTTCCCCGCCGCCAAGCCGGCGCGCACGGCAGCGAAGACCGAGGCCGCCCAAGCCACGGAACCAGAGAAGAAGGTCGAGACCGTCAGGAAGGATCCTCCGAAGGAGGACACGGAGGCAATCAAACCTCCTTCTCCCAAGGTTAGGAAGAAGCCGAGGGAAGAACAGCCGGAGCCGCAGAAAACGGAGCCGAAGGAACCTGAGGGGAAGAAAGCAGAGGAAGAGGACGTCCCACAGAAAGAGGTGACGGCCGGGCCGGCCACAGACGGTGCAGCAGCCTCCACCACGGAAGGCGCACCCGTGGCTGCTTCGGCTTTGGGCGGCGGCAGCACCCAGGGGACCGTCACTCTGGATGTGGCCAACTTTGGGTTCTCGTACTACCTGGTTGCACTTCAGGCAAAGGTTGCATCAAACTGGTTTCCCCCCGGCTCCGTGGGCGCGCCGGGTGAGGTGTTACGAGCAGTCGTCCATTTCCAGATTATGCTGGATGGAATCATAGAGGATGCAGGGGTGGAGGAATCGTCCGGGGCACCCTACTTCGACCGATGTGCCCTCCGGGCCATCCTGCTCTCCTCTCCCCTGGCGCCTCTGCCATCGGAGTTCGAGGAAGACGAGCTGGGCGTTCATTTTGAGTTCAGCCACACCGTGAACCTCAGGTAGAAGCAACATGCAGACACGAGTTCGCGCCTCAATCCTTCTTGCCGCCACACTGACCCTGGCGATCAGTATCGGAACCCGCCCCGGCTTCGCCCAACAAGAAATCTACCTGGGGATTCACACCACGGGGGCCCAGCGGATCCGGTTGGTGGTGGAAGAATTCGAGTGCGCTGCGGACCAGCTGAGTGTCCGGCTCATGGCCCACCAGGCGTCGGAGATCCTCCGCAACGACCTGGACACATCCGGCCTGATAGAGACGACGGGAGCCACCGTCGTCAAGCAGGAGATGGGAGTGAACACCCTTGCTCCCGCTCACCTCAAGAGCCGGTTCGATGCTTCAACTCAAGGCAGATTAGCCATCGAGGGCAACGATATCGTGATCGAGGCGCGCCTCTACGACGTGCCCAGCGAGAAGATGGTAGCCTCCTTCCGCCGCCGTGTGGCCGACTCGGCCTTCCGGTCTGCAATTCACCAGATGGCCGACCACTTTCTTCACACCCTGACGGGAGAAACAGGCATTGCCGAGACGAAGATCGTCATGGTCCGGGAAATGGAGGGTCGGACAGACATCTGCGCCATGGACTATGACGGCCACAATCTCAAGGTACTGGTTCAGAATGCCGCCCTCAACCTCTTGCCCGCATGGTCTCCCCGGGGCGACGAAGTGGCCTACACGTCGTACATCGGAGACCAACCGGGGCTCTATGTTCTGAGCCTGGAAACCGGCGTCCGCAAGCGCTTGTCCACCTTGGGTGGGCTGAACACATCCGCCGCATGGTCCCCCGACGGTGAGAAGCTCGCCTACTCGGCAACCCGGGGCACCGATCCGGAGATCTTCGCCATCCACCGGAGTGGGAGCAGCCAGGAACGACTGACCTTCCACCCCGCTATTGACTGCTCGCCCACGTGGGCGCCCAACGGTCACGAAATCGCCTTTACTTCCGATCGATCCGGCACACCCCAGATCTACCTGATGTCGTCAGACGGCACCAACGTCCGCCGCCTCACGTATGAAGGGAACTACAACGATTCGCCAAGCTGGTCACCTGCCGGCGATCGTGTCGCCTTCAGCGGGCGCGTGGGCGGCCGGTTTCGCATCTGCATCATCGCAACTCAAGGGGGCCCCGTCTATGTCCTGACCAACGACCCCGGCAATCACGAGAGCCCATCGTGGGCCCCGGATGGCCGCCACATCGTGTACGTGTCCACCCAAAGCGGACGTTCGGCGGTCTACGTCATCAACGCCGACGGAACAAACAACCGGAGGATCAGTTCCAGTTCGCACGAGCTGTTCGCTCCGAGCTGGTCGCCGCCTCTTTCGCCGCGGCTGGTAGCGAAACTGAGCGAGGGCTAGCCTGGATTATTCAGGAATCCC
>JAGLYR010000219.1 GCA_023132135.1 Candidatus Eiseniibacteriota bacterium
GCCGGGGAGATGTCGCGCTTCGACGATCTCTTTGGAAAAACGGCTGAAAAAGACGAAGAGCAGATCGAAGAACCGCCCCCTCCGCCGCCTGTGATCAAGTTGGAAGACATCCGTTTCGACTTCGACAAGTTCACGCTGAGCGCTGAGTCGCGGCGGATTCTCGCCGGGGCAGCCAGGACACTGAAGGAAAATACTGAACTCCGCGTGCAGATCGAGGGGCACTGCGACGACCGGGGCACGCAGGAGTACAACCTGGCACTGGGCCAGAGGCGAGCTCAGGTGGCAAAGAACTATATGGTGAACTTCGGGATCGACCCCGGCCGCATCACCATCATCAGCTACGGCGAGGAGCGGCCGCTGGATCCCGCGTCGAACGAAGAAGCATGGGCGGAAAACCGAAGGGCGCATTTCAACAAGAGATAGAGAATCCGCAGGAAGGGAAACCGCAGATTGCACGGCTTTCGGGGGTGAGAGACAATGACCAGTGTCAAGTGCGGGTCGTTGGTCGCGGCAGCTACCGTGCTGCTCGTGCCGGGATGCATGACCCAACAGGCTCAGATGATCAGGCAGGACATGGCTGCCATGCATGATTCTCTCCACATCGCTATCGCTCACCAGGAGGAAATCCTGGATGAGATCGACGCGCTCAGCGACCGTCTGGACGAGCATGAGGATCTGTTCGGACAGCTGCGAGCGGATCACGAGGCCGACATCTCGGATCTCCGCGGCGAGAACAGCATGACCCGGACCAACGTTGCAGACAACCGTGATCGCCTGACCTCTCTCACCCAACGCCTCGAAGCCCTCGAACACCGGATGGCGGGCGCGTCTTTGCCGGCGGGGACAGACACAACTCACTCGGTGGGACCAACGGAGATGATCCAGGCATACGACCGCGCGTACCTGGATTTCACGCGTGGGAAATACGAGCTCGCAATCATGGGATTCAGCGAGTACCTGAAGGACTATCCCAACACGGAACGCGCGGACAACGCGCTGTACTGGATTGGAGAGTGCCACTATGTTCAGGGAGATTACGATTCCGCTGTCTCTGCCTTCCAGAAAATCCTCGACACCTATCCCAAAGGAAACAAGGCCCCTGGCGCCATGCTGAAGATCGCGCTTGCCGAGGCGAACCGGGGCCGGGAATCGGCAGCGGTTGGGGCTCTCAAGACTGTCATCGAGCGGTACCCGGGGACGCCGGAAGCGGAACACGCCAAGGCTAAGCTGTTATCATTACACGAGTAGAGCGCCTACCTCTCATCGCTGACCGGGACTGCCTCACACTTTTCCCGAGATTACCAACCCACAGTTTCATTTCTCACTAAAGCTCCATTCCCGCCAAGTCGAACAGAACAGTGATCAATACTGTTCGTCGTGCGAGCATTGCTGCTCGTCCTGCGAGCATTCTTGTCCTGAGATACATACTCAACGGTCTCCACACTTCTGACCGCATCATGTGATGCGGTAACACGGAGGAGTAGAACATGATCTGTCCAATGTCGCGCATTGGAGTTCTTGCCGTTCTTCTTTCCATCGCAGTCGCGCTCCCATCCCTGGCCTGGGCGCAGAGCCCACCGGTGATCGACCACACGCCGATCGCGGGACCTCTCCAGCAAGGAGTCGACGTCGAGATCACGGCAACCGTGACGGATCCCGATCCGGCGGATTCGGTCCTCGTCGTCGAGGTTAACTTCCAGCGCGGCGCGGAGCCCCCGCGCTTTTTTCCCCTGAACCCACAGGGAGGCGGCCTCTACGCCGGGATCATTCCAGGCGTAGAAGTACTCGCCCCCGGATTCGACTACCGCATCGAGGCGCGCGATCCCAGCGACAGCCTCTCGATTTTCCCCCCGCCCGAGCAACCCGGTATATGGGTTGAGGTCACCGGGGGCGCAGGATCGCCGCCCGTGATCACCCACACACCTCCCGCGGGCCCGCTTCCCGCAAACCAGGCATTCATTCTCACCGCTGTGGTCACGGATCCCGACGGAAACGAAACCATTGACCGCGTTCTCGTCGAGGTCTACAAGGACGGCCCGCCGCTGGAGTTCTTCATGGCTCCGACAGGCCAGCCGAATGAGTACGGCGTGCAGATTCCCGCCGGCGAAGTTCAGCCGCCAGGGATCGAGTACCGCGTTGTTGCTGAGGATACGACCGGCAACGCAGTGGGTCATCCCGGTTTCGGGGAGGGCTCCGGTCACTGGATCGCAGTTTCTTCCGGAGGGGGTTCCGGATCGCCTCCGGAGCTGGTGCACACTCTCGTGATCGGTCCTGTTCCTGCAAACCAGCCGGTTGAAATCAGCGCCATTGTTACTGATCCCGACGGGAACGAGACCCTCGACGAAGTGTTCGTCGAGGTTTCCCGCGGTGGACCGCCCCTTGAGTTCTGGCTTTCCCCAAGTGGGCAGCCCAACGAGTACGTTGGCCAGATTCCGGCAAGCGAAATCCTGGCTCCCGGTTTCAGCTACCGCCTCGTCGCTGCCGACACGACTGGCCTGGAGGCAGCCGTTCCCGGATTCCAGAGCGATCCCCACTGGGTCGATGTCTCGGCAGGTGGCGCAGGCGGTTCCGCACCGCAGATCTCACACACGCCAATCCCCAGCCCACAGCCTCCGGGCTCGGCCATCACCGTGACCGCGACCGTCACCGACGTGGATGGCGATCTCGACGCGGTAGGTTTCGAGATCTACAAGGAAGGCATGCCACCCGTCTACTATCCCATGACCAACACGACGGGCGACACATACGAGGGAACGGTTCCGTCAGCCGATGTGACTTCACCGGGCCTCGGGTACCGGATCCAGGCTGAGGACGTGAACCACAATGCCGCGGCGAGCCCCGGTTTTGCTTTCGATCCCTACTGGGTTACCGTCGGAAGTGGAACCGGTTCCCCACCGGTCATCACTCATACGCCGATTTCCGGGCCGGTTCCAAAGAATGTGCCCGTCGAGGTAGTGGCAATCATTACCGATCCCGACGGGAATGGGACGATTGCTTTTGCGGACATCGAGATCTCCCGCGGCGGGCCGCCCATGGTATTCGCCATGGCGCCGACGGGCGCGGGCGACGAGTGGTCTGGTACGATTCCCGGCAATGAGATCCTGGATCCCGGATTCACCTACCGGATCATAGTCGAAGATGTCGACGGAAACGTGTCGGCCAAACCGGACTTCCAGTACGATCCCCATTGGGTTAGCGTGACATCCGGATCCGGCGGCGGTTCGCCACCGGCAATCACTCACACGCCGCTCTCCGGCCCCGTACCACCGGGAGAAGCAATTGAGGTGAGCGCAGCGGTCACCGATCCGGACGGTGATCTGGACCATGTTGAGATCGAGTTTGAGCGCCCGGGAGCGCCCCCCGCTCACTACCCGATGTCCCTGTTCTCGGGCAACGAGTATCGCGGCACCATCCCGGCCGGCGAAGTCATGTCCCCCGGCTTTGAGTACCGGATCGTGGCCGAGGACTCGCTGATGAACGTAACTGCGAACCCGGCGTTCAACTACGACCCGTACTGGGTCTCGGTGGGAAGCGGCGGAGGCACAGGCTCACCTCCGAGCATCACCCACACACCGGTCGCAGGCCCCGTGCCCGCCGGTGCACTCGTCACGATCACGGCCCGCGTGACGGATCCCGATGGTGATGCCATCGAGTTCGCAGAGGTGGAGTTCTCCAACGGCGGGCCGCCCATGATCTTCGGGATGGCGCCGGATGTCGATCCCGGCTGGTACACCGTGGATATCCCCGCCGGCGAGATCTTCCCGCCCGGGTTCGAGTACCGCATTGTGGCGGGCGACACGACCGGAAACGACGGCGCCACTCCCGGCTTCCAGGATATGCCTTACTGGGTGAACGTCTCAACCGGAAGCGGCGGGGGCACAGCGCCCGCAATCGTCCACACCCCCCTCACGAGCCCGCAGCCGGAGATGACCGAGATCGAAGTCACAGCAACCGTCACGGATGTCGACGGGGACCTGACTGACGTTGGCATCGACTTCGAGCGTCCGGGAGCTCCCCCTTCATTTTTCCCGATGGTCCTGGACTCGGGAGATCTGTACCGGGGTACCATCCCGGCCGGAGAAATCGTCACACCAGGATTCAACTATCGGGTCGTGGCCAAGGACGCAAACTACAACGACGCCGGGAACCCGGCATTCAACTACGCCCCATACTGGATTGACGTGAGCTCAGGCGGTACCGGTGAGGGCAACCCGCCCACGATCACCCATTCGCCCATTCCATCGCCCCAGTCACAGGGCATGAACATCCAGGTCTCGGCAAGGGTCACGGACCCGGACAGCACCGATTTCATTTCAGATGTCCATCTGGAAGTCTCCCGCGGCGGCCCGCCAATGCATTTCCCCATGTGGCTGGATCCGGCCACCGGAGACTACATCGGCGACATCCCGGGCAATGAGGTCATGGTTCCCGGCTTCGACTACCGCATAGTCGCAAGCGACGGCCAGGGCCACGTCAAGTCCAACCCCGAATTCCAGTACCCGCCTTACTGGGTGGAAGTCGGCGGAGGAACCGGCGGCGGTTCCAAACCTGTGATCACATTCGCACCGCTCCCATCACCGCAGACCGAGTGGCAGGACATCACGGTGACCGCCACCGTCACGGACCCGGACGGAGA
>JAGLYR010000022.1 GCA_023132135.1 Candidatus Eiseniibacteriota bacterium
TCGTACATCGGGTAGATGCACCAGTCGTCGCCCGTCCTGTGATGCGACGCTTTCTTAATACGGTAGATGAGCGGGTCCCGCATCTTCATGTTGGGCGATGCCATGTCGATCCTGGCGCGCAACGTCCTCGAGCCATCCGGGAACTCCCCCGCCTTCATTCGTTCCAGAAGATCCAGATTCTCTTCCACCGAGCGCTCGAGATAGGGACTCCGAGTACCGGCCCTGGTGACCGTACCGCGGTGCTGCCGGATCTCCGCATCGCTCAAGTCACACACATAGGCCCTGCCCTTCTTGACCAGCTGAACCGCGAAGTCGTACAGTTTCTGGAAGTAGTCGGAAGCATAGTACTCCCGGTCATCCCAGTCAAAACCCAGCCAGCGAACATCTTCCTTGATGGAATCGACGTACTCTGTCTCCTCCGTCACCGGATTCGTGTCATCGAACCGGAGATTGCACTTTCCGCCGTAGTCGGCGGCGATGCCGAAATCAATGCAGATCGCTTTGGCATGGCCGATATGCAAATACCCGTTGGGCTCCGGCGGGAATCGCGTGTGCACCCGGCCGCCATACTTGCCCGTCTTGAGATCGCCTTCGACTCTCGCCCGGATGAAATCGGGTCCCGGCACCGTGCCACCGGTTCGCTCAGCGCCCTTCCTACGTTCGTCCTTCATGGGATCTCCCCTGGGTTCAGTCGAACATGGCAGAATACTCGTTCTCCAGCTTCCTGAGCTTCTTCCCCGAGATGCCTCCCAGCAGATCGATTGCCCTTCTCAGCCGCATCCGGGTCATGTCGGAGCCCAGGACCTCCATCGAATCGAACAGAGGGGTCCATGCCTTTCTTCCGCTCAGCGCGACGTAGTAGGGCATCGTGAATTGCTTGAGCTTCACCTCGAACTTCTCGGCCAGTTCCTGGAAGAGGATCTCAAGGAAACCCTTCGAGAAATCCTGCAGCTCCTCGAGCTTCCAAATCGTCATCTGGAAAATGCCGGCGAGCTCTTCCGCCGTCTTGCCTTTCATCAACAGATCTTCCGGATTGACCGGGACTTCGTCCGCGAAGAAAGCCGCTGTCAGATATCCCCAATCCGCCAGGGTCTGCAACCGCATGTGAGCCAGCGGGACGATCCGGCCGTTCATCTCCCGGTTGATCGCCCACCGCTCCAGCTCCTCGTGAAGCGCTTCGTCCGTGTAGTCCTCCCGGATGTAGCGCGCATTGAGCCACTTGAGCTTCTGACGGTCGAACACCGGCCCGCCGAGGGAGATGTCCTCCAGCTTGAGGTTCTCGCACATCTCTTCCAGGGTGAACTTCTCTTCGCCGTTGGGCATCAACCAACCCATCATTCCAAGGAAGTTCAGAAGGGCTTGCGGAAAATACCCGGCCCGGCGGTAGTAGTGAATCGATGTCGGGTTCTTACGCTTCGACAGCTTGCTCTTGTCCTCGTTGCGCAGGAGCGGCAGATGGCAGAAGAGGGGCGGCGTCCATCCGAAGTACTCGTAGAGTTTCAGGTGCTTCGGGACGGAGTTGAGCCACTCCTCCCCGCGGATCACGTGGGTGATGCCCATCAGATGGTCATCCACGACATTCGCAAGGTGATAGGTGGGAAACCCGTCGCTCTTGAGGATGATCTGATCATCGACGGACGCCCAGTCCTTGTGAACCTCCCCGTGCAGAATGTCATGAATCACGCAGTGCCCTTCCACCGGCACCTTCATGCGAACGACAAAAGACTCTCGGCTGTTCGCGCGCTTCTGCGACTCCTGTGCCGCCACGCTCCGGCACAGGCGGTCGTACCCCAGCATCTCGCCTTTGGCCCGCTGCTCGGCCCGCATTTCCCCAAGCCGCTCTACCGTGCAGAAGCAGCGGTACGCGTGGCCGGCTTTCAGAAGCCCGTTCACGTGCTCGCGATAGATCTCGCTCCGCTCACTCTGCCGGTATGGCCCATGGGGTCCCCCGACATCCGGACCCTCGTCCCACGGGAGTCCCAGCCACCGGAGCGATTCCAGAATTGCCTCTTCGGATTGCTTCGTCGAGCGCGCCCGATCCGTGTCTTCGATACGGAGGACAAACTTCCCGCCTCGCCCTCTGGCGAAGGCGTAGTTGAAAAGCGCCTGGTAGGCGGTTCCCACATGCGGATCTCCCGTGGGCGATGGAGCAACCCGGACGCGGACTTCTCCTTCTGACATCGCTACCTCATCTCCGAAGTTCCCAAACTACGAGCCGATGGATGACTGCGCCAGCTTGCCCAGGACCCCGGCAACGTTGAACATCATATGGATGACAATGGCCGGGACAAGGCTTCCCGTCTTTTCCCGGTAGTACCCGGCCACAATACCCAGAACCGTGGTGGCGAACACGATCACGGCCACCAGAGGACCCGGCGTGTTTCCGATCAGGATCAGGTGCGACATGCCGAAGGCCGCCCCCGCAAGGATCACAGGAAGGCTGAGGCGAACCCGCAGCAACTGGATTCCGTGAGTCCCCAGCGGCGCAAGGAAACTCTGGATCAGCCCCCGGTAGAGGACCTCCTCGGCGATGCTTGCCAGGATGAGGATCGAGGTGAACATCTGGAGCGCTGTCATCCCCTTGGTGGGCCCCATCCCCTCGCCCAGGATGCCGCGCCCGCCAATCATGACCATCAGCATCGTGGGAATCATGCTCGCTGCAATCACAGTGACCGCACCTGCCAAGATGGCTTTGGGAATGACGCGGACGGAAACCCCCTTGAATCCGTACGCCCCGAAGTCACCGCCGCTCATCACCCGGATGAGGACCAGCGACAGGATGAGCATTGCCAGATGCGTGAACACACTGCCTGCGATCCAGGAATCCGGCCCCAGCCACTCTCCGAACACCTTGACCGACCCTACACCCAAAGTCACGGCGTACGAAGCCGCGCACAGTACGATCGCCCAGATCACACGGCATGGATTCTTCATGGCCAATGTCCTCTCAGTCTCGGGGGAATGGTCTGCGGCCCATACAATAGCGACAAGCCAACGGGGGGCACAACAGATATTTGCCGAGTGCGAGAGTGGGGTGGGCGTTGTCGCTCTGTCCCCCCGGGTTCCACCCCGACCATCCCTCGCCGGTCATAGCCTGGGTTATTCAGGCTAGCGGATCTTCGCCATGATCTGCTCGAACGAGTAATAGAGGGAAGGAATGATCACCAGGGTGAAGAAAGCGCTCACCAGCACTCCGCCCATCGTCACCACGGCCATGGCGGTCCGGTACTCGAAACCCGCGCCCGTTCCCAGGGCCTGCGGGATCATGCCGACGGCAATGGCCAGGTTGGTCATGATGACGGCTCTCAATCGCACGGGGCATCCCTCGACAATCGCTTCCTCCAGACCCCGCCCGCGGCGTCTCAGCTGCCCGACATAGTCCAGAAGCAGGATGGCGTTGTTCACCACGATCCCCACCAGCATGACCATGGCCATGAGGCTCATAAGATTGATGGTCTGTCCTCCGAAGAACAGCCCGATGGCCGACCCTACGAGCCCCAGAGGAAGTGTTATCATAACCGTGATCGGGTGGATGAAGGACTCGAGGATCATGGCCAGCACCACGTAGGTCAGGATGATGGCCAGGATCAGGGCCTCGAAAATGGCAGCGAAGGATTCCTCCTGGAATTCATACTCCCCGGCGAACTTGATTCTGTAGCCGGGCGGCAGGGCCAATTGATCGGTCCGGGCGCGGATAACGCTGACGGCTTCGGACACCGTCCCTTCGGCAATGTTGGCCCGCACCGTAATCCGGCGCTGCCGCTCGCGCCGCAGGATCTCTGCTTCACCCCTCTGTTTCTCCACACGCCCCAGTTGAGTCAGGGGAACCGGAACTTCCCCTGCGGCGATCCGGATTTCTTCCAGTGTCCGCTGATCCTGCCTGTCTTCGTCGTCGAACTGAACACGGATGGCGTACTCCTCGCCCCCCTCACGGAACACGGAGCTATCGTCCCCTTCAAACGAGTTTCTCAGGAGCGCGGCAACAAGGCCGGTCGAGAGATCCCGCCGGGCCATCTCCTCCCGATCGGGGATGAATACCAGCTCCTCGCCCCCCTCTTCCCAGCTGCTCTCGACATCCACCAGACCCGGGATCGAGGCCACAATCGCAAGCACCTGAGATGTGAGCCCCTTCAGCGTTTCCAGTTCGTCCCCCATGACCTCAATCTCGAGGTCTCCTGAGGAACCACCCTCCTGTTCCCCCCCTGCCACAGAGATATCCACGCCCGGGACACCCGCCAGCTTGGGTCTGAGATCGTTGGACATCTGGTACGCGGAGCGATCCCGCCGGGAGATGTCTACCAGCTTTGCCAGGACCGTCGCCTCGTTCACACCCCTGCCGGCGCCCCCGATGGTACTGAGAATCGAGACAACGTCCGGCTCCGCAGCCAGGATGTTCTCAATCTCGATGACGCTGCGTTCAGTCATCCTCAGTGATGATCCCGCTGGAAGCTTGACGGCAACATACACGGTTCCCTGATCGATCCTTGGCATGAACTCGCCGCCCGACACCCCTATGAGAACCAGGCCAAGAAAGAACATGACCACTGTGGCAAGCATCAGGAACGAACGGTTGCGGGCCCTGGCGAGGCTCCAGGTCAGGAGACCACGGTAGGACTCCGCCAGGCTGTTCATCCGACGATCCATCCAGTGGCGCGGCACACCTTGCCCTTCCCGCTCGTCGCGGCTTTCGTCCTTCGAGTCCCTCCGTCCACCCATGCGCTTGAGAACCACGGAGGAGAGCATCGGGGTCAGCGTGAAGGAGATAATCAGTGAGAAGATGGTGGCGAACACGACCGTCATTCCGAACTGCAGGAAGAACCGCCCCACGATCCCTCTCATGAAGGCGATGGGGACGAAGACCACGATATTGGTCATCACGGAAGCGACCACGGCCAGGGCCACCTCGTTCGTTCCGGTCATGGCCGCCTCGTCGGGCGCTTTCCCCTTCTGCAAATGGCGAACGATGTTCTCGATGACTATGATGGAGTTGGTCACCAGAACACCCACGGAGATTCCCAGCGCCATCAGGGTGAGCATATTAATCGTGAATCCCGACGCCTGTATGAGCAGAAACGACGAGATGATGGCCGAAGGCATCACAACCGCAGCCACCAGCGTCACGCGCACATTCCTGAGAAAGACGTACAGGAGAACCGAGGTCAGGAGAATACCGATGAGGATGTTCTGCAGTACGTCCTCAACGGTATCCCGGATGAACACGGAACTGTCCCGGGCGTACTCGATCACGAAGTCAGGAGGCAGCTCCTTTCGCAGCTCCTCGACGGCCTTGTAGATGCCGTCGGCGGTGTCGATGGTATTGGCCCCGGCGCGCTTGACGACGTCCACCTGCACGGCTTCCTGCCCGTTGAACCGGGCCCCGGATCGAGCTTCCTCAAAGGTGTCCCGGACAATGGCGATGTCCTTCAGAGAAATGAATCCGCCGCCGGGCAGAGGAATTCGCAGACAGGCAATTTCCTCCACGCTGGCGAACTGCCCCAGGGTCCGGATCGTGAACTCCTGCTCCGGTTCGATGATGCGCCCTTCAGGGACGTTCATGTTCTCCATCGCAACGGCCCGAGTCACCGCGCTGATCGGCAGGTTGTAGTAATCCAGTTTCCGCCGGTCGACGGCCACCTGGATCTCCCGCTTCTGTCCTCCGATAATGTCGATGGTCGCAACACCGGACACCTGGGCCAGCCGATCGCGAACGGTCTCGTCCGCCAGGGCAAAAGTCTGGTTCACTCCGCGGTCACTGGAGACCGACAGCGAGATAATGGGGAACGCGCCGATTTCAAATTTCAGCACCTGTGGCTTCTCGGCTCCCTCGGGAAGGTCGTTGAGAATCGCATCGACCCGGGCCCGCACGTCGTTGGCGGCATCGTCGGAGTCTCTCTCCAGCTCGAAGCGCATGATTACGAAGGACACGCTCTCCCGCGAGATGGACTCCATCAGATCGACGCCGGCCAGTGTACTGACGGCATCCTCAATCCTCTTGGTGATCTGGCTCTCGATTTCCTCGGGTCCCGCGCCCGGATAGATCGTGGTGATTGTGACGAACGGGAAATCCACATCCGGCATGAGATCGACCGAGAGCCGGAGGTATCCGAAGATCCCCAACACGACGAAGGCCAGAACCAGCATCGTGGTGAAAACGGGTCGTCGAACTGAAAGATCAGAAAGAAACATGCGCTATTTCCTCCCGGCCCAAGTACCGAAGCGCTCTTCCGTAAGATCCGCGTGGATCTTCACCTTCGCCCCGTCTTCCAGGTTGTTCTGCCCCCAGACGACCACCCACTCACCGGAGACCAACCCATCGGAGACGGCAACGAACGCCCCGTTCCCCACCCCCCGGCGGATGTCTCTGAGGCGGGCTCTCCGATTCCCCTCAGGACCATCGACGACATAGATGAACTCTCGCCCGTCATGCTGGAGAACCGCCGCGGGAGGAATCACCGGCCGGTCATCCACCGAAGCCACAAGAATCTCGGGGGTCACCAGCGCGCCGGGCCGAAGAACACGTCCGACGTTGTCCACCACGACTTCCACCGCGAAGAGCCGCGTTTGCGGATCCGCGCTCAAGGCGGCCTTCGCGACAGAACCCCTGAGGAGCAGACTATCCTCGGCCGGGTCCAGGCTCGCCGAAGGATCGCTGGAACAGCCCCGCGCGCCCATCCCGCGACGACCGGGCCGGAGCCGGACCGCTAGTCCGACCTGGATCAGAGCGCGTTCCGCCTCGCTGACTTCCAGCCGGATCCGAACGCGGTCATAGGAGGACACGGTGGCCAGGATCTGTTCGTCGGCAGCGTAGTCCCCGTCATCCACGTTGACCGCCGTCACGATGCCGGAGATCGGCGTGTCCAGCTCCACCGCCCGCCTTGCAGTCCGGTAGTGAGCTCGGGCCGCCTCGGTGGCTGCGCGGACGTGATCCACCTCCTGCTGCGACACCGCGCCGCTTCGGAAGAGTTCCTCGATCCGCAGGCTGTCCACCCGCGCCGTTTCGTACTGTGTTTCTGCGGTTCGCAGGTTCATCGCGATGCGCGCGGGATCGTAAGTGTCGAGAGAGACAATAACTTTGCCGGCCGGAACTTCGTCCCCGACCTCTGCATGCACCTTCTCCACCCGGGTCCGGAAGGGCGCCATGAGGTCCACTTGGTCGTACCCTTCTGCGACCCCTACGAACTCGCGCCAGTCCTCCACCGGCATCGTCTCCGTACGAACAACGTCGACGGGAATACCCTCCCTCTCCTGTACAGACTCGATGCTCTGGACTTCTTCCTTCTGCAACCTGCGCACTCCCGTGACTCCGAACACCACGGCAACAACGGCGATGACCAGAACCCAAAGTCCGACCTTGGCGCCACGACTCATGGACGTCTACTCCTTCTCAGGGTGCGCGGGCGCCTGGGACGTGCGTCCCAGGACCCGTTCCAGATTGGCGATAGCCACGTTGTATCGATAAAGAGTTTCGGCGAAATTCGTTCGGGCAAAGTTCAGCGCGGTCTCCGCATCCGTCAGTTCCAGATGCGTGGAAAGACCGCTGCGGAACCGCGTCTGCGCAATAGCGTAGGTCTCCTCGGCCAGCTCGACCGTCGCGACCTGGGACTCGTATTCCTGCCCCAGGCTTTCGAGATCCTGGACTGCTTTGGTCGCCTCTAGGCGAATACCCTTTCGGGCCCGTTCCAGTTCGTACTCCGCCCGGCGAAAACTCGCCTTTGCCTGCTGGACTTTCCCCCGCGTCCGGAAACCGTCGAAAATCGGGATCCGCAGAGCAATCCCCGCCGAAGCCGAGATGGCGCGCCGCGCACCATAGAAGGGACCCGTCAGGCTGCTCTTGCTGGCGTGGCCCTGCATGGCCACCTGGCCGTAGAGACCCAGGGTCGGAAGGAGCCCGGCCTTCTCGATGGCCAGGATCATCTCTTTCCCCCTCACATTGAGATCCAGGGAGAGCATTTCCGGGCGCTGCCGGAGCGCTTCCAGAACCGCCGATTCCAGGGGGATCTCAAGCGGATCGAAACCAAGCGAATCGGTCAGCACGGGATCCGGGTCGGCTTCAAGACCCAGGACCTGCTTCAAATCCTGTATGGAGAGAGCAAGAGTGTTCGTTGCACTAATGACCTCGGGTTCGCGATTCTTGACCTCGACCTGCGCGCGCAGGAGCTCGTAACGAGACGCTGTCCCCTGATCGTATTTCTGCTCCACCTCGGTCAGATGGGAGCGCGCCTGCTCGAGAGATTGTCTCCGAATATCCGCGACCTTCCGCAGCAGCAGGACACGGAAGTAGGCCTCTCTTGCAGAGAAGATTACTCCGCTTCGGGCCTGCTCGACTCCCTGCGCTGAAATATCCTTGTAGATGTTGGCGAACTTGAGAGCATTGCCGACGCGGCCAAAGGCGTAGAGAACCTGGTCCACCCGGATCCGTCCCTGGACTTCTATGTCCTCCCCCATCTCGAACTTCCCGCCTTCGAATTCCTCGGGCGCGAAGAACACCGGCCTCTTGAAGTTGCCCTGGTAGATCCCCTCGAAGGAAACGCTGGGCAGGGCCCCCGCCCAGGCTTCCTTGACGGCCCCCTTGGCTCGCTTCTCATCCTCCTGAGCAATCAGGAGAGCCTCGTTGTTCCTTTCCGCCAGCGAGACCGCTTCCTCCAGCGAGAGATGCCGCACCCCGGCGGGCGGCGCTGCGCCTGCCGGATTCCACGGGGAGATCATGAGGATCACAAGCGAGAGGCCGAACACCCAACCCGGGAACAGGAAATCCTCCCGAAACGAAACCCCACGGCGGTGTTCCTCCTGATTCTCGACATACTCTCCGATCGAACTCACCTCCATTCCAGGCAGCCTACGGATAGACACCCCGTTCTTCCCCCAGCGCGTAGTAGACCCGATTGAACAGAACGAGGGCGGACTTCGATTCATCCGCTACCGTTCTCACGACCTTCCCGTAGAACACCGTGTGGTCGCCCACAGTGTGGTGCGACACAACCTTGCACTCCAGCCAGGCCCGCGCTCCAGCAATGTGAGGGGCCCGGATCTCTTCCCCCGGAAGGATCTCCACCTTCTCCTGCGCCGGCTTGTCCACATCGCGCCCGCTCGTCGTCCCTCCCAGTGTCGCGAGTTCCTTCTGGTCGTCGGCAAGAATCGAGACACCGAACTCGCCGGCCTTGAGGATGAGATCGTGGGTGTGACGTCCGGGGGCGATGCTGACCATGAGAATCGGCGGGGCAAAGGAAACAGGAGACGCCCAACCGACTGTCATGAAGTTGGTCTCTTTCTCCGTAGTGACTGTAACCAGTATCACGGGATCGGGGAACTGGCTCGAATACTTCGCCATCCATGCCTCCTCGGGTTTAGCTTGTCTGCGACGGTATCCATCCGCAGGTCAAAATTCAAGGAAGATTCCTCGCCTGCCCTCGAGACGCCCTCCCCTCTTGCACTACGTGAACCTCTTCTGGAATCTCAGCACCGCGCCTGTGAAGGTCACGACGCCAATGGCGGCCAATGGCACAAGATCAGAAGCCACGTCGGGCAGCGTCGCCCCCTGGAGGAAAATGCCCCGCACCATGCTCATCATGTAGCGGAAGGGATTGAGATACGTAAGCCATTGCACCTCCCGGGCCATGTTCTCGATCGGGTAGAAAAACCCGCTCATCAGGATGCCGAACACGAGGAAAAACCAGAGCGTGAACATCGCCTGCTGCTGCGTGGCGGACACGGTGGACACCAGAAGTCCCACGCCCAGAGTCACAAGAAGGTAGGCCATCGCACAGCCGGCCAGAAGCAGGACAGACCCTTCGAAGGGCAGCCTGAACCACAGGACCGCCACTGTTGTGGCGAAAGCCAGCTCCAGGAACGCCAGTACAACAATGGGAATCGTCTTGCCCGCAATGATTTGTCCGGATGTAAGAGGACTCACCATGAGCTGCTCAAGAGTCCCGATTTCCCTCTCACGTACCACTGCGATCCCGGTCAGCATCGCGGAAACGATGGTAATGATGAGGACGACGATTCCAGGCACCATGTAGTGGCGACTCCGGAGCTCGGGGTTGTAGTAGAACCGGGAATCGGCGTCCACGCGGTGGGTCCGCGCCGCCAGACCCGGATGCGCGAGGGCAACCTTCTCCAGCCGTGCCAGCGATTCCTGCCGGACGATGGCCGTGGCATATCCCATAACTCGCCCGGCCACATTCCCGTTCACGCCGTCAACGGTGACTGCAACCGAAGCGGGATCTCCCCGGGCCAGGTCCTCGGAGAATCCGCGGGGAATCCAGAGAGCTGCGTCGGTTTTGCCCTCCAGAAGAAACCGATCGAGATCCCGAGGCGCGCCGGCCGCCGGCCCCGGGACAAACACATCTGAGGCGTAGTATGCGTCAACCAGCCTCCGACTTCCCTCGCTCCGGTCCTCGTCCAGCACCGAAACCCGAACATTCTTCAGGTCTGTGTTGGCCGCGTAGCCAAAGACAAAGAGCTGGATCATGGGCACAACCAGAACCACCCGAAGCAGGGCGCGGTCACGAAAGAGCTGTCGCAACTCCTTCTGTGCAATCCAGAAAATCGGTCGAAACACCGGAGCACTCCCTTATTCCATTGTGGTTTCGAATTTCTTCACCGCCATTGCCATCAACAGGAGGGCCATCCCCACCATCACACCGCCCTCCAGCGGAAACCAGATTCTCCCCTTCAACATGATGCCCCGGATCACTTCCAGGTAGTAAGTCGCAGGAATAATCTGCCCAATCCACTGCAGGGGCCACGGCATGCTGGCTCGGGGAAAAATGAATCCCGAAAGCAGCATCGTCGGGAGCAGCGTGGCCATCAGCGCCATGATCATGGCTACCCGCTGGGTCGCTGCCACGGCCGAGATCAGAAGTCCCAGCGCCAGGGCGATCAGGAGGTAGATCAAACTGTATCCGGCCAGGACCCACCAAGAACCATGCATGGGGACCCCGAATACGAAGCGTCCCGCCAGGAGAACGAGCGCGCCGTCTGCCGACCCAATCAGGAGATACGGCAGGACTTTACCGATGACCAGTTGGCGAGGAGTTATTGGAGTCGTTAGAACCTGCTCCATTGTACCGGTCTCTTTTTCCCGGGTAATCGCGATGCTGGTAAGAAGCGCACAGATCATCACCAGTACGATGGCCACAAGCCCGGGAACAATGAAGTTGTCGCTTTCGAGCTGGGGATTGAAGAGGACCCGGACGCGGGCCCCCATGGGGAGCTCCGCCGATCCCGGCCGCCCGGCGGCGATCCCACTGTTGAACAGCAGGATAGCGGCTCTCAGGTAGTTGTCCACCGCGGCTGCAGTTGTCGCGTCCGCCCCGTCAATCAGAACCTGCACTCTGCTCACGGGCTCCCGAACCAGGGATTCCGCAAACCCTCGCGGGATCACTACTACCGCCCGGAAGCGGCCCCGCCGGAAGCCCGGCTCCACTTCCTCGCGCGAGGACAGGCGGCCCGCGTCCACGATGAACTGGCTGGACATCATGCGGGTGACAAGTTCCCGGCTCGCCGGACTCTGGTCCTCATCCAGGATGCCGACGGGCAGGTCGCTGAGTTCCATGTCTATCGCGTATCCGTAGAGGATCACCATCGCAATGGGCATGATGATCGCAACCATGAGACTGCGCGGATCCCGCAGGATGTGGTACGTTTCCTTTCTCGCCAAAGCGAGGATTCGTCTCATCGCCCGACCACCTGCAGGAAAACGTCCTGCATTGTCCCAGCTCCGGTTTGCTGCTTCAGTCGCGCCGGGGAGTCCAGGGCCACCACTCGGCCATCCACCATGATCGACACCCGGCGGCAGTACTCCGCCTCATCCATGTAGTGGGTCGTGACGAAAATGGTCGTGCCCCCATCCGCCAGTTCATAGATGAGATCCCAGAATTGGCGCCGGGCCAGCGGATCGACTCCTCCCGTGGGCTCGTCCAGGAAAAGTACGCTGGGCGAATGCAGGACCGCGCAACCCAGAGCAAGACGCTGCTTGAACCCGAGAGGCAATGACGAAGTCAGGCGACGGCGATAGTCCTTAAGGCCGAGACGCTCCAGCAACAGATCTCCGCGCTCGGTGACTTCCCGGCGACTCAACCCGTAGATTCCTCCAGTGAAGGATACATTCTCCTGGATCGTGAGATCATCGTAGAGACCGAATCTCTGGCTCATGTAGCCGATACGACGCTTGATCTTCTCGGGCGCGGCGACCACCGGAAACCCGTCTACCCAAGCCTCCCCCTCCGTGGGAGCCAGCAATCCACAGAGCATCCGGATCGCCGTCGTTTTCCCCGCCCCATTCGCGCCAAGAAAGCCGAAGATCTCCCCTCTCTCGACCGAGAAGCTGATCCCGTCCACAGCGGTGAAATCACCAAAACGACGAGTGAGACCCTGGACCAAAACCGCGTACTTCCCCGGTGCAACATCTCCGGCCGACATCGATGCCGTCGGCACTCCTTCCATCCCTGCTCCTCTGCCCTTCATCCGGCCGCCTCCGGGCTGTGAGTCACAAGAGAGATGAAGGTGTCTTCGATCGTAGGCTCCACTGGACCCACGCGGACATCCACCCGGGCCAGTGCCTCCCGGATACCCGCGTCCTCCTCTTCCAGGTCATGCACGACGTGCAGGCGATCTCCAAAACGATGCACGTCGACACCTGGCCACCGCAAGCCCACAATTCTCTCCCGGGCCTTGGCTATGCCCGGTCCGGTAACCTCCAGGAGTCGCTGCCCGAACCGGCTCCTGACTTCGCCCGGTGTGCCTGAGGCAACCGCACGCCCCCGATGCATGAGGATCAGCCGGTCGAACAACGCGGCCTCCTCCATGTAGGGCGTACTTACGAGAAGAGCCATTCCCTCCCCTGCCAGATCCCGGAGGATGGTCCAGAACTCGCTGCGGCTGACCACGTCCACTCCTGTGGTGGGCTCATCCAGGATCAGAACATCGGGCGTGTGAATCAACGTGCAGCACAGGGCCAGCTTCTGTTTCATCCCTCCCGAGAGGGCGCCGGCCCGTCTGCCGAGGAAGGGCGCCAGCCCGCTGAACGCCATCAGTCGCTCCTGACGTTCCCGGCGCTCGGAAGACGAAACCTCGAAGAGATCGGCGAAGAACCGGAGATTCTCCGCCACGGTGAGATCGGAGTAGAGGCTGAAACGTTGTGGCATGTAGCCGATATGTTCCTTGACCCGTTGGCCCTCCTCCCTGCAATCCAATCCCATCACACGGGCAAATCCGTCATCGGGTCGAACGAGTCCGCAGACAGTCCCCATGGCCGTTGTCTTGCCGGCGCCGTCGGGACCGATGAGGCCGACAATCTCGCCGTGCTCGACCCGCAGCGAGAGTCCATCGAGAGCGTTGATCTCGCCGTAGCGCTTCCGTAGACCCTCGACGAGAATCGGGATAACGGTGTCTGTCATGATGATTTCCTAGCCGCGGGCTGAAGGCGGACTTCCGCCGGCATTCCGATGTGCAGCCGGCCGTGCGGGTTTGCGAGCCGGAGCTTTACAGCGTACACCAGCTGGGCCCGCGCTTCGCGAGTTTGAACATTCCTGGGCGTGAACTCTGCTTCCGAGCTGATCCAGATCACCGTACCCGTGAGCTCCTCTCCTTCCAGCGCGTCCACCAGAACCCGCAGAGCTTGTCCGACCCGTACGAGATCCAAGTCCTCTTCGCCCAGGAATATCCGCAGTTCCATTTTCGAGAGATTCGCTATACGCATCAGCGTCCCGCCGGGAACGGCCATCTCCCCCGGTTGGGTGGCTCGGACGAGCACGGTTCCATCCAATGGCGCAGTCAGAACACCGTCCTGCAGCTGCCGGTCGAAGACCGCCAGCGCCGCATTCACCTTGGCCTGTTCCGCTGCAAAGACCTCCAACCGCTTCCGGGCCGCTGTCAGGCGGGAGGCGGCCACGTCTCGCTGTGTCGTCAGATCGTCCACCCGTTGCTGGGTTGCACTTCCCTCATCCAAGAGAACCTCAAGCCTGCGGAGTGTGGTTTCCGCCAGCTCAAGACTCCGCTTTGCCTGCCGGATGTCTTCTTCCGCCAGCCGGCGCTGGGCGACGATACTCTGTTGGTTCGCTTCTGTCTGCGCCCGCTGGAGCCGGATGAGCTCCGTATCGAGCACGACCAGCGTATCTCCCAGCGACACTCGATCCCCCAACCGCGCCCGGACTTCGAGAACTCTCCCGCCGATGGCCGGCGCCACGTTGATCTTCGTTGCTTCCAGGGTGCCCGACGGATTCGCTCTCTCCGGGGCCCCTCCGCATCCCGTCATCATCCACGCAACAAGCACTACCAGCGCCGCTGCCCGGAGCTTTCCGGTCCCGACCTTCATCCGCGGGCCTCCCGTGTTTCTCATTGCTCCTTCTCCTCAGTTCGGAACATACGCACTCACCGGCGGCCATGGCCGATCGTGAAACACCCTACCAGACGCAGAGATGGAGCGCAACAAGTCCACGCCCGTCCCCTCCGGCGCAGCCCGAATCGGGTCATGTCCCCCAGAATCCCCCATCGCCCCGGGGCCTTTTCCTCAACCGCCTGTGCCGAGCGGCAAATCCCTGGTCCCGGCGGCATCGCGTCCGCCGATCACACCCGTGCAAGGACACGCAACGGAACAACCTGGATCCTGTCATGATCGCAAGGACCCGCGACGGAGGAATTCCCGCAAACCGAAAGATTGACTCGTCCGCCTCCCCGACCAACTCTGGCACGCTACGTGCATTGGGGATAGGGCGACAACCAAATAGAGCTCGCCCCCGAGCTTCCCTGCAGTGTTCGTGATCTGATTCGTGGGCCGACTTCAAAAACCCTTGACGCGCGGGCTTCACACGGAACTCGACACGACACAGGCGGGGACACTAAACAGAGAAGAGGAGCCATCTGGCTCCTCTTTTCTGTTTAACGCTCTTTTCCATTGACGGAACCCCCTTCTCCCACTACCGTCCTAGTCTACCTACCACGACAAAAACCGGTCGACGACGGCAGTCATCCGCTATCCAGCGGACCGGCGTCGGCCTGTTCACGAACCACAGGAGGACGGCGGCAACCATGCTCAAGCTCGTAGAGTGCGTTCCCAATTTCAGCGAGGGGCGGGACCGGGCCCTCATCGACGCTATCACCAAGCCAATCGCCGATGCGCAGGGGATCCAGCTTCTCGATGTGGATCCGGGGCCCGACACGAACCGGACGGTCGTGACCTTCATCGGAGAGCCGGACGCAGTCGTGGAGGCCGCCTTTGCGGCAATCGCGAAAGCAGTCGAGCTCATTGACATGAGTCAGCATCACGGCGAACACGCGCGCATGGGCGCAACCGACGTGTGTCCCTTCGTGCCGGTAGCGGGCGTGACCATGGACGATTGTATCCAGCTGGCTCACCGGCTCGCAAAGCGGGTTGCCGAGGAGCTGTCCATCCCCGTCTACCTCTACGAGAACGCAGCTCAGAAACCGGACAGGCGCAATCTGGCGGATGTCCGCAAGGGAGAATACGAAGGGCTTCCGGACAAACTCAAGGATTCACAGTGGGCGCCGGACTACGGAGAGCCTGTCTTCAGCGCCCGCTCTGGAGCCACCATCATTGGCGCCAGGGAATTCCTCATCGCATACAACATCAACCTGAACACGCGTGATCCGCGATTGGCCAAGGACATCGCCCTCAGCATACGACAGCAAGGACGCGCCAAGCGCGACGCGAACGGGAAAATCGTTCGCGACGAGAACGGCAAGACCGTCAAGGTTCCCGGGGTTCTCAAGTGCTGCAAGGCAACGGGCTGGTACCTGGAGGCTTTCGAGACCGCCCAGGTATCCATGAACCTGACCGACTACCACGTGACCTCGCTCCATGCGGCGTTCGAGGAGGTCCGGAAACAGGCCAATGCCCGCGGTCTCCGGGTAACCGGGTCCGAACTCGTGGGGCTCATCCCCAAAGAGGCCATGCTCATGGCGGGCCGCTACTACCTGGAGAAACAGGGCAAGTGCCCATCGGTGCCCGAGAAGGAGCTGATCCGGGTCGCGATTCGCTCTCTGGGAATGAGCGAGATTGCTCCTTTCGATCCCCGGAAAAAGATCATGGAGTACCAGTTCGGAAGCGACGTGAACCTGACCGGGATGACGGTATCGGATTTCGCCGATGAGCTGTCCGCGGACTCCCCCGCGCCCGGAGGCGGATCGGTTTCCGCTTTGCTCGGTTCCCTTGCCGCGTCCCTGACCGCGATGGTGGCCAACCTGACCTTCGCCAGCAAGGAGTACCGGGACCTGCGGCCGGAGATGACGGACATCGCCGCCAAGGCGCAGGCGGCCAAGGAGGAGTTTCTCTCCCTGGTCAATCAGGACACCGAGGCGTTCAACATGTACATGGCGGCCCGCAGACTCCCCCGCAAGACAGATGCGGACAAGGCCCGCCGCGAGACGGAAATCCAGGAGGCCACCCGCAGCGCAACCCTGGTTCCGTTGAATATCCTCAGGCGCGTGCCGGCGGTGCTGGATCTGGCCCGGAGCATCATCGACAAGGGAATGCAGAGCTCCGTGAGCGACGGTGGAGTGGCCGCTGCGGCCGCGCGCGCCGCAGCCGTAGGCGCCTGCTACAACGTCCGCATCAATCTTCCCGGGATTGAGGACAAGGACTTCGTCAGGGAAACCGGGGAAGAGGCTACGCGCATTCTCAACAACTGCATCGCCGCCCAGGAAGAAATTGCGGGGGTGATGGAGGATAAACTCAAGGTGTGAAACGCCGGGGTGACGCATGCGTCACCCTACTCTTTCACATTCCTCACGGCACGCAGCAACCGCTGGAGATCCACTCCTTCCCGGTAGTACAGGTACTTCGGCCTCGTCTCCTTACCCGTGAGCGAACCCAGCAACCCGGCCCGGATTCCCAGCTCATCAAGCGTCACTCGCCTGTAACCAAACCGCTTTTCCAGACCGGCCGATATCCTGTCCACTATGATCACCGGGAAGCGTCCGCTCTCCAATCCCCGCTCGTTGTCCTGCTCGAAGATCGGGAAGAGCACAGCGTGGGGAGACAGATCCCTGGACGCCATCGCGTGATAGTGGTTGTCCTCAAGACATCCGGTCAACACCGCGGCATTCCGGGTCGGCATCAGGACCCGGCCGTCCACGGCTCTCACCAGAGCGGCCAATTGCCGAGCCGCAAACCTGCGCTCGTGTGTAACCCGCTGACCGCCAACATCAATGCTCAGTGCACCCGTCACACTGGAGATCAGAATCATGACGAGAACGACCGTCAGCACAACGGGGGCCGCCGGACCCGCAGGAGCAGTCTGTCCACCCCCATCTTCCCCGGCCATCGATCCCTCCAACCTGCGAAGGACCACACCCGCCGAGTAGAACCCAAGCAGTCCCAGCAGGAAGTAGGCGGGAATGAACGCATTCTCGTAGCCGCCCCACTTGGCCCGCGTCAGCAGCGACACCGCGACCGCAGCCAGGGCAAACAATCCGAGGAGCCTCAACCGTCCCCTGTTCCCGCTGTGGAGACACCGCCAGGCCGCGAAAAAGAGCGACGCGCTCAGGGCAACCAGAATCGGACGAAACATGTACAGGTTCCTGATCGCCAGTGAGAAAGCAGCTGTGAAACTCTTCTTCCACCACCCGTGTGTCCGGGGCACTTCGAAGATGTAGGTGAAGGCAAGACGTCCCTCGCCAAGGAAGAGACTGCCCCACAGAAGCAGATTGACTACGGCGGAGGCGATCGCGAAGACAGCCAGCCCGCGCCAGTTGCGGTCCAGCACCAGGTGGAGCGCAAGAGCGAGTGCAAAAAGAGCGAAGCTCTGTTTTCCGAAGGAGGCCAGGGCCAGCAGAGCGGCAGCGGTAATGACATTGGCCCCGCGGTGCTCTCTCATGTTCAGCAAAGCGAAGACAGATCCCACGACGAAGAGCAGTGCCATGCCGTCGACCCTTACCAGATCGAACCAGTATCCCGTAACTCCGTATGCCGCGAAGGGAGTCAGGAAAGCGAACCCGGCAAGAACGCTGTTCCTGTTTTCTTTCCACACGAGCCATCCCACCAGCGCCGCGGTGCCAACGACACTCACCAGCGAAATCAACCTGGCGAACGTGAAACCGATGCCGGTGAGCCCGATGCCCAGGGCCGTCACATACGCGTACAGCGGCGGGTAGATGAATGGGACGAACTCCTGCGAGGGCAGCTTGTAGATGCTCCCGGTCTTGATCAACTCGATCCCATGACCAAGAACAGCCCCCTCCATCCATTCGATATCAAGGGGACAGCTCAGACGGCTCAGTGCAATGGTGAGGAACTGGACGAAGGGAACGGTGGCGACAGCCAGGACGACGCAGGACAGCCACCGAACCGAGGACGGCATTCGGCCGTTCTTTGCTTCGGATTGAGCCGCTTCACCCATTTTCCGGCGACCTCTTGGGCATTGCCCCCAATGAACCCGGCGGCTGCTCCCGGAACCTCGCATTACGTATCGCAGCAAACGCGGAAGTGACCGGCCAGAGCCAACCAAACAGCCGAAGCCGCTGCAAGCAATCTCCAGGAAACACAAGGGCCCTGTTCATCCGCACTCCACAATGGATGAGCAACGGCACTACCGCCAGCCGGCTGCAGGCCTGGCACAGACCTTGCGTCAACCAGTGAGTACAACTGAATAGGGTTCGCCCCCAAACTTCGA
>JAGLYR010000220.1 GCA_023132135.1 Candidatus Eiseniibacteriota bacterium
CACCCACCGCGGCGCGCGGGAGAACCTGTCACGCCTCTCCACCCATTAGCCTTAGGTGGAAAACCGCTTCTCATGAACTACGCTGGCCGGCAAACTGCCGCCATTTCTCTTCGGCCGGCGGTCTTGTCAACAGGCTCACCACAACCAGCAGCAGAATCGAACTCACCAGCGCCGGATAGATGGCCGGCAGTCCCAGAGGCAGGCATCCGGTCACCTTGTTGGTGATCTCCCACCCCACCGTCACCGACATTCCCGCCACCATGGAAGCCACCCCCCCTGCTGCAGTGGCCCGCTTCCAGAAGAACACAGCCATGAGCGCCGGTGTGATCCCGGCCCCGTAGACCGTGTAGGCAGCGTACGCCGCGTCCAGGATCCTGGGGAAAAAGGAAATCAGGGAGTACGCGCAGATACCCAGGCCAATCACCGCTAGCCTGGAATACATGAGCATCCGGCGGTCCGACACCTGTGGATTGATGAAGCGCTGGTAGATATCCCGAACTACATTGCTCGCGGGAACCAGTAGAAAGCTGTTTGCTGTAGAGACAATGATGGCCGTAACGGCAGCCAGGAGAAGACACCCGACAGCCACCGGCATCGCATCGCGGGCCACAAGAAGCAGGATTTGCCCCGACTCCGTTTTCGGAAGCCCTTTAAACCCACTGCTTCCGATCACGGCGAGGGTCTGAATGGCCACGCCGATCAGGATCACTCCCACAATCCAGCCCACGACGGCCCTTTTCGCCTCCCGTGGATCCTTGGCGGAGAAGAACCGTTGGTACATGTTCCCGTTACCGAGGGCAAGCAGCATGGTAGGGACAAAGTAACCCAGCGCACGGATCCAGGTCATGTTCCCCAGGAAGGGGTGCTCTCTCGGAGTCACGTTGGCCCGGATAGTTTCGATTCCCCCTCCCCACTGAACGGCGAACGGGATCGCCAGGAAAACCCCAGCCAGGATAATGAGCCCATTGACCGTGTCCAGATACGCCACCGAGATCATTCCCGCAAGCAGCGTGTAGAGGATCGCGAACACCGCAACGATGAGCATCGCCTGCTCCACCGGAATCGATCCGTTGGAAACGATGTTGAGAACCCATCCCCCACCACGGAACTGGTAGCTCACGATAGTCACCGAGGAGATTATGGTCGTGACGGTGGCCAGCATGCGCGTCCAGTGATTGTACCGGGCTTCCAGGATGTCCGGGACCGTGTACTGCCCAAACTGCCGCACCCGCCCGGCGATGAAGAAGACAACCGCAATTCCCAGCCAACCGCCTGCGCTCCCGATCAGAGACGAGAACCCGTGATGGTAGCTGAGGTCCGCGACGCTGAAGATGTCGCCCGATCCAATCCAGGTGGCCAGGAGAGTCCCTACAAGAATGGGAGCGGTCAGCTTCCGGCCCGCTACCAGGAAATCGTCCTTGCTCTTCGCGCGGCGGGCAAGGCGGATGCCCATCAGGAAAAGAATCAGCAGATAGGCGAGAATCGCTCCGAGAAGTACCATCCCCTAGCTCGCCCTTTCCTCGGGAAAGATCTTGGCCAGAGTCTCTGCCGAAGGGGGTTTCGTCAGGAGGCTCACAATCACCAGACAGCCCACCGAGATCAGGAGAGCCGGGTAGATGATCGGAATCCCCCAAGGATCGCCGTTGGGGTCGCCCAGGGGAACCATGACGTGGGGCCAGACCCTCGGCACAATGATCCCAAGAACAACGCACGCACCCGAGCCGACGATGATGGACGTCAATCCTCCGGCCTTGGTGGCGCGTTTCCAGGCCAGTGCCGCGAGGAGGGCCGGCGTGATTCCGACACCGTAGATAGTGTATGCGAAGAAGCTCATCTCGAGAACGGACCGGAGCTGCGTGGCGAGCAGAAAGGCAACCACTCCGAGAAACACCACTGCGGTCTTCTGGAGCGCCACCATGCTCCGCTGGCTGGCCCCGGGGTTGATGAACCGCTGGTAGATATCCCGCATGATGTTGGTCGAGGGCGAGAGGAGGTAGTTCATCCCCGTTGAGATCACGACAGCGCAGGCCGCCGCCAGCAGTAGAACTCCCACGGCCGTGGGCACCATTCCCCGGGCCGCCTGCAGGACAATCGAGGCCGGATCCATCCCGCCCGTCTCTCCACCGCTCGACAGCCAAGCCGAGATCTGGGGCCAGTAATACGAGGCAGCGAAGATGGCGATCACGACCACCACGGTTTCCACAACAATGGTCCCGACCACCCACAGCGCCACTGCCTGCTTGGCGTCACTCGGAGTCTTGGCGCTGTAGAATTTCTGGTACATCGACTGTACACCCATCAGGAGGAGGAAAGTCGCAAGGAAGTATCCGCCTGCCTTGAGCAGGGGATGAGCGCCGAAATCCTCGTTGAATACCTGGAGATGACCCGCCGGCAGCAGGTGCATTGCCTCCGATACACCGCCCGCGTTGGAACATGCGGTAATAACCACGAACGGTGTTGCCACCAGGCAGGCCAGCACAATGACAATCCCGTTAGGCAGGTCCGTGTAGGCAACCGCCATCATCCCCGCCAGCGCGGTGAAGAAAACGACGAAGAAAGCAGCTATGAGCTGGCCCGTCTCGACGGAAATCCCTCCATCCGTGACAATATTCAGGATGTAGCCCCCGGCCCGGAACTGGTAACTCACAATGGCGACAAAGCTGATGATGAGAGCGATGGCCCCGAAGACGCGGGCCACCGGCCCGTACCGGGCTTCCAGAATGTCGCCGATTGTGTACTGGCCGAAGCTCCGGATCTTCGCTGCCAGGAAGTAGATGACAATGATCCCGAACCAGGCCCCCGCAGGCATCCAGAGCGCGCTCCACCCGGCCTTGGCCGCGTACTCCGCGCCGGCAATAAACGTCCCCGACCCGATCCACGTGCAGATGAGGGTGAAGACCATCACGCGGACGCTCAGAGACCGTCCCGCCACCATGAAATCGTCCTGGCTCTTCACCTTGAACGACCGGTAGAAGTTGAAGCCCAACAGGACCAGGATGTAGGCTAGGATGATGTACAAGTAGATGTTCATGTCGCCTCCGCCGATTGGGAGCTTTCTCGCCCTACTTGATCAGAATCAGTTCCTGCTGCTCATCACCGGCCACGACGACTTCGCCCTCGAGCGTGATGAACACGTTGATCTCGGACCGGACCGCCATTTCGCCTTCCAGGTAAATCCCAGGTTCAATCGAGAAACAAATGCCCGGCACCAGCTGCCGTTCGTCCTTGGTCTCGAGGTTGTCAATATGCACGCCGTTGCCGTGGACCTCCTGGCCGATGGAGTGCCCGGTGCGATGGATGAAGTAGTCGCCGTACCCGGCGTCGGCCACGACCTTCCGGCAGGCGCTGTCCACTTCCCACCCGAAGCATGGCTCTCCCTTGCTGAACTTCTCGCGTACAAAGTCGACGGCCGCAATCCGGGCGTCCCGCACGACGTTGAAGATCTCGACGTACCTGGCCGGCGGGTCCTCTCCCACGTACCCGCACCAGGTGATGTCGTAGAAAATGCCGCCGGGCACCTTCCGCTTGGCCCAGAGGTCGATCAGGACGGTGTCGCCCTTCTTGATCACGTACGTGTTGTCGGGTGTCGGTTCGAAATGCGGATCCGCCGGATGCTCGTTGACGCCCACAATGGGCCACTCCTCCTCGCAGGTCAGACCCTCTTCCTCGAACCGCTGGACGATGAACCGCTGAATGGCGTATTCCGTGGTTTCCTCTCCCCCGCGGATCGCATCCCCGATCTTCGCAAACGCCTCGTTCTTGATGCGCTGGACCCGCTCGCAGGCTTCGAGATGAAGCTGGTATCCCTTTTCATCAATGATCGCTTCGAAGATCTGAACCAGGTCCGCCGAGGACACAACCTCGTGGCCGAAACTCTTTACGAGTTCGACGGTTCCGGCATCGACCATGGCTACGTAGGGGATGTTGTTGAGGGCGGAGTACTGCATGGCAATCTTCTTGCCGGGTTCTCCCAGTAGATCCCTCAGAAGAGCGTGGAGCTGCTCCCAGGGAAGGTACACATCCTTCTTCCCGGGTAGCGCGTCCAGCTTGGTTTTCTCCACGCTGTGAACGAGGCGGCGGGGTTCCCCCTCGGTCGGAATGAAGTAGAACCAGCGCCGGGATGTGAACTTCCCGAAATCAAGCCCCAGCACCCGGTAGGCGATGGGATCCCGATTGTGGAAGTCGCAGAAAAGCCACCCGTCGATGTTTCTTTCCTTGAGCTCAGCCCGAATTCTGGCCAGGTCCATCGGTAACTCCTTTCTGAGGCCGGTTTGGGTGTTGTGAATCTAGCACCTCGGATACCGATTATCAACTCTGGAATGGACTATTGTTGACATGAGCTGGCAGTATTGATAGCCTGTGACCGTCAAGAGCCGGATACAGGGATCGGAATCCTGGTTTCCGGGTCGGCGAATGGA
>JAGLYR010000221.1 GCA_023132135.1 Candidatus Eiseniibacteriota bacterium
CGGGTGAGGGAGGCGATGATTCTGCGGCTGGTTGTGGCCGTCGTCGTGCTCATCGTCATCTTCTCATCCCTCTACACCGTGGACGCGGACGAGGTGGGCGTTGTTCTCCGCTTCGGCAAGTACGTGCGCGAGGCCGAGTCGGGCCTCCACATTCGGATTCCCTTTGGAATCGAGACTGTGGAAAAGGTGAGCGTCAAACGTGTCTTCAAGGAGGAGTTCGGGTTCCGGTCCAGGGTGGGAACCGGCCGGACCACCTACCAGTCCGAGGGACTGGCCGCGGAATCGCTGATGCTCTCGGGCGATCTCAACGTTGCCGACGTGGAATGGATCATCCAGTACCGCGTGAAGAACCCTTTTGACTATCTCTTCAGAATGCGGGACCCCCGGGAAAGCCTCCGGGCCATGTCGGAGGCCACAATGCGGCTGGTGACCGGCGACCGGTCGGTCGCCGAGGTTCTCACAATCGGGCGCGTGGAGATCGCCGAGCAGGTACAGCGCGAGCTCCAGAAGCTGATGGACAACTTCGAATCGGGCATCCAGATCGTGACGGTCAAGCTGCAGGACGTGAACCCGCCGGAGCCTGTGAAACCCGCCTTTAACGAGGTGAACCAGGCCAAGCAGGACCAGGAACGGCTCGTCAACGAAGCCTGGCAGGAGTACAACACGGCGGTGCCCCAGGCCCGGGGGGAGGCCGAGAGAACCATTGCCAAGGCCGAGGGATATGCTATGGACCAGGTGAACCGCGCCAAGGGAGATGCCTCCCGGTTCCGGGCCCTCTACCAGGAATACCGAAGCGCCAAGGAGGTCACCCGGCAACGCATGTACCTGGAAACAATCCGGGAAGTTTTCCCGAAGGTGGACGAAATCTACATCGTGGACGAGAAGCAGAAGACGATTCTTCCGTTTCTTGACATCGCCGGGAAAGGAGGTGGTGGCAAATGAGACCCGGAAACGTCGCTCTGATCATATTGATTGTGGTGGTTCTGATCGTGGTCTCCCAGTCGCTCTACTCTCTCAACGAGGGCCAGCAGGCCATCATCACACAGTTCGGGAGGCCCGTGGGAGGAGCCGTTGTGAATGCGGGTCTCCACGCCAAGATCCCCTTTGTCCAGACCCTGCACCGGTTCGAGAAGCGGATCCTTGTGTGGGACGGCTCGCCGGATCAGGTTCCTACCGCGGACAAGAAGTACATCTGGGTGGATGTCACGGCCCGCTGGCGGATTATCGACCCCCTCCAGTTCTACCAGTCCGTGAAGAACACGCGGGGGGCCCAGGCGCGCCTGGACGACGTCATCGACTCCGCCGCCCGGGACCTGGTGTCGGAGAATATCTTGATCGAGGTTGTCCGGAACAGCGATCGCGCGTTTCCTGTGGACATCGACAAGCTGGAGGGTTCGGAGGACATGGAGGACGCGCGGCATCAGATCACCCTCGGCCGCGACGGAATCACCCGGAAGATCCTGGAATCGGCCAGCGTCCTGATGCCCCAGTACGGGATCGAGCTCATGGACGTTCAGATCAAGCGGTTGAACTACGTGCAGGCGGTCCGGCAAAAGGTCTACGACCGGATGATTTCCGAACGGAGGCAAATTGCTTCGCGCCTCCGCTCGGAGGGCCAGGGGGCTCAGGCGCGGATCCGGGGAATGAAGGAAAAGGAGCTCAAGCAGATCCAGTCCGAGGCCTACCGCCGAGCCCAGGAAATCAAGGGAGAGGCCGACGGCACGGCGACGAAGATCCACGGAGATGCCTATCGGGTGGATCCAGACTTCTACGCGTTCACGAAATCGCTGGAGACGTATCGGGAGACGGTGGGATCCAATTCGAAGATGATCCTGTCGACCGACAGTGATTTCTACCGGTTCCTGAAAAGGGCGTCTCCGAGGTAGGACCAAGAGTGAGGAGTGAGAACTTGGGGCAGGGGCGGGGTTTCCCGCCCCTGCTGGTTATGAGAACCATCCACAGAAACACAGAACTACAAAGCTCGAACCACGAAGCGCACGAAGAACACGAAGCGGGAGAAATGAAATGCGCGCACTCAAGGTTCTTGCGTGGATCGTCGGCATCGTCGCGGTACTCGTCATCACAGGATACATCACCCTGCGAGTGATGTTGCCTCCGGAGAAGCTGCGGGTCATGGTTCTTCCGCGGCTGGAGCAGGCCTTGGGGCGGCGTGTCGAGGTCGGCCCCATTCACCTGGCCATCCGGGGTGGCTTCGGGATCGGCATCGAGGACGTCCGTATCGGCAACCGGCCCGGCTACGGCGACGAGCACATGCTGGTCCTCGATGAGCTAATTCTCCGAATTCCGCTGCGGCCGCTCCTTCGCCGTGAGTTGGAAATTCGGAGGATCGCCCTGGTGGGGCCCCGGGTTCTCATCGAGAAGTCCACCGAGGGCGCTCTCAACATCGCGGGAGTGGGCCGGCGGCTCTCGCCCGCGGAGGACAAACCCGAAGCGGTTGAGGCAGAACCCTCACACGCGCCACGGCCCATTTCCCTTCCCATTCCCATCACGCTGCAGTCCTTCCATATCGATCACGGATCCGTCAGGTTCCTGGACCGCGCTGCGGGCCTCACGGCCGAGGTCCGGGAAATCGACTACCGGGCGTCGGTGTCGATGGATCGATCCCTTCGCGACGTGCGGGTTCTGGGGAATCTGTCGGCGGGGGAAATCCGCCTCGTCCTGCCCGGCCTTCCAGAGAACCTTCCCCCCTTCCAGGTCAACATCTCCCACCGGGCGAAGGTGGATCTGGCTGAGTCCATACTGACCCTGGAGAGTGTGGATGTCTCAGTGATGGGTATGGAAATCGGTGTGAAGGGCACGATCGAGGATTTCGAGAACCCGGTCCTCCACCTCCAGACGGACGTGGCCACCAATCTCGCCGATCTGCCGCTCGGGAAAGACGCGCAGATCGCAGGAACGTTGGCCTCGGACATTCGTGTGGAAGGCCCAGCTCTCAAGCCGGAGGACATCCGGCTGCTGGGCACGGTCGAGGTGGATCGGCTGGCCTTCCGCTCGCCGGAGATGCCGGTTCCCCTCGAGAACGTTGCCGGCAGCATTGTGTTCAAGGGTGAGGACGTGGTGATTCCGAACATCTCGGGATCCTTCGGTTCCTCTCCTTTCAGCTTCTCGTGCGACGTCGCCCGGGCCGTTCCTTTCGCGGCCACGGGGGGCAAGATTGTCCCGATCATCCAGTTCGAATTCCAGTGTCCGCATCTTGTGGCCGATGAATTCATCCCCGAGCCCCTCGACACTCCTGACACTTCAGGGGAGAAGGGCGAATCCTCAGAATCCGTTTCCCCGCCCATTGTGCCGATCCCGGAAATCGATGCCCGCGGGACGGTGTTCATCGAGAAGATCACGGCAAAGAAGCTCGAGGCAAATAACCTCGCGGCAACAATCGAAATGGCCGGGAACCGGCTCAGGATCCCCGAGTTCTCGGTGGACGTTTATTCGGGGAGCATCCGGGGAGATGCCGGGGCGGATTTCCGGAAGCTCCCGGAGGTTCCCATATCCTGGTCCGTCGTGGCTGAGGACGTCGAGGCCAACGATTTCGTCTCCGCCTTCACACCCTTCAAGGACCACCTTTTCGGACAACTGAATCTTGCCGCCCGGTTCGGTGCAACGGGGCTCACTCCTGCTGAGCTGCGGCATTCGCTGACGGGGTCCGGTCACGTCTCCGTTGCCCGAGGGCGTCTGGTCAACTGGGACCTCGCAAAAGATCTTTCCAAATGGATCAGGTTCCTGGAGTTCGAGGATATTGATTTCAGCGATCTGGATCTCGATTTCGAAATCGCCGACGAACGGGTCGCCATGCGCCCGCTGAAGATCAAGGCCCTCGACACCCGGTGGAGAGCCAATGGGTGGGCAGGATTCGACGAGACGCTCGACTACCAGGTCACCGCCACCCTATCTAAGGCAGCAACCAGGGCGATGCAGGAGAAGACATCCTTGGCCAACCTGATCACTACAGACATCGGACAGGCTGAACTGATGTTCTACATTACGGGATCCGCCCGCTCTCCCCGCTTCCGCTGGGACACGGATAGCATCCAGGACCAGGTGAGAGAACGGGGCAAGGATGAGATCGCAGACATCCTGCTCAAGGAAGTGGACAAACGGCTCACCGGTGATGCGAAGGACAAGGCCCGCGACCTGTTGACCGGTGTGCTCAAACCCGACAGCACGGACACCACGGGCACTGAGGAGAAGCTGGAAGAACTCAAGAAGGAAGGTGAGAAACTGCTGAAGAATCTGTTCGGGAAGAAGAGGGACTAGTCCGCATTATAGCCCCAGCTTCCCATTGAGCGACACGCCCTCGAAAATGTCGATCCCCAGGTACGTCTTCAACAGATACAGAACCAGAAAACCCCCCCACAATCCCAGCGTCGCCATGCACAGGATGAAAACCACATTCCCGGCCGTACTCGGCCGCTTGACGTCCCGGCGCTCTCGGTCGAACAGGGGAGCCATATCATCCACCCACGTCGGATCCCAGGTCGAATGATCGACCGGGATTTCATCCACTTCAACAGATTCGAATCCGGGTTCCGTCTCGGTCGGAGACGGTGTCGTGCGCGTCGCAGCCATGAAGAACCCCCGGGGATTCCGTTCTCTCCATGGCTATCGGCCTCCCGGGGCGGATCTTCGAGCTGGAAGTAGATGTCCGAGAATCGGGCGGTGAGAATTGATCACTGGAAGCAAGAACAGACAAAAAGCCTTAACATAGAGAGGGCGGGATTTCCCCCGCCCTCGCCTCTACGTTTTGCTTTTTGCTTATTACTCGAAGTACATCGTCAATCTGACGTTGGCGGTCTTGAACGGCCCGAAGTCCCAGCCACTGGACTTGGACTCCGTATTGTCCGCTCCATGGATCTCCGTCTCGCCCTTGGTGCTGCTCCGGCCAAAGCCGAAGGTGTACTCCCCGCTCAGGCTCATGCACTTGGTGAAGAACCACTCTCCGCCGACAAAGCACATGAGATCCAGTCCGAGAGTGCTCGACGTTGTTTTTGTGGTCACAATCGACCCGGCAGGAATATTCTCCTGAACTGTCGGCTCCGTGTACGACGACGTGCGATCCACCTTCACCAAACCTCCAACGTAGGGCACCAGGCAATTGCCGCAGCAACCCATGTTGTGCTGGACGCCAACGGCGACGTCGAACTCCGTCGACCCGACCTTGTAATCCGTGACGCCGTCCTGAGTTGCCTCATCCGTGTCGCTTGTCATGCCAAAGCCGAAACGCAAGATGCCGTAGTTGTCATTGCCCATCCACTTCTTGATTCCGATGGAGCCCTTCTTGACCACGTTCACGCCGATGTTGCTGAGGCCGGAGAATCCAAACTCCAACCCTTTCTCGAACGTGTCCTCACACATGTTGAATTCGCCGCAGCAACCGCATTCGTCGTCGTTTTCGGCCGCCGCCACACCTGTGAGTCCTATCACTGCCACTGCGAGCGCGAGAGCAACAAGTCTCTTCATTCCAATCCCCCTTATGGAAAGAGACCGTTCACGTCCGGGCACTCCTTGGGCCCGGTTCCACATCGGGGACAGTATGTCGATATGCCACCTTGTACGTCAAGAGACTTCTGCGAAAGACCAGTGCGAGGAGCGAAGGGTGAACACTCTACTTGATCACAATCATCTTCCCCGTCCGATGCCGATCTCCATTCTCGATGCGATAGAAGTACACACCGGCAGGGTGGCCGTCCGCAGACCACCTCAGCGTCCCGGATACGCCACCGGACCAGTCGTCAGTCTGCGTCTCAATCCGCCGGCCCGCAACATCGTAGATGGACACACTCACAGGAGCTGCCGGATTGGGAACCGAGAACCGGATGTCGGTCCATTCCCGAACCGGATTGGGCTGGAGCGCCACGTCGATGCCGCCCGAGGGCCACACGATCTCCGGTTCCGCCACGTCGGTTACGAAGGAGTAGATGTCCGTATCCACGGAAAAGAAGTTGAACCCGTCGGTGGCTACCTGGACGTCGTCCTCAACGTCGGTGCTGGCCGGTGGCATGGGATCGCCGTTGACCCAGTCCGTGAAGTAGAGCCAGCTGCCTACGGCGTTTAGCCGGGCCATGCTCTCGCCGTGGGGCATTCCATGAGCACTGTGGCCGACCGGAAAAACGGAGGCCTGTGGCAGGAGAGCGTTAACGAGTGCCAGGTTCGAGCTCTTCCAGCTGCCGTGGTGGTCCACCTGGTAGACCTCAACCGGCTGCGGGATTTCGGCCGCCATGCTTGTCTCAATGTCCTCGTAGAGAACGTCATCATACCCGGAAAGGTCGCCCGCAACAAAGAACTGGAAGGCGTAGAAACTCAGGTAGAGCGCAACGGACAGATCGTTCTCCGCCCAAGGCGGGGCGGTGTAGGGCTGGCCCAGCTGGCCGTTGCCGTTCAGGCCCAGGCACTTGATCGTGCAACCGGAACCGAGGTCGAACACCTGGTTCTTGTAGAACGTGTACCGGAACCCCGACACCGCGTCTGCGTACGAGTTGTACGTGGCCGTCGTGTAGCTCCACCCCCTGTCCCACGCTCCGCCGGAAACCGCGATCCCCTGCTGGATGACTTCGTCCAACCCACCGATGTGATCGGCGTCGTAGTGAGAGGCGCCCATGTAGCTCAGGGTGTCAATACCCAATGCACCCAGGAACGGGACAATCTTGCCCGCTCCCGCACCGTTGTTCCCTCCATCGAAAAGGAAACTCCCACCGCTGGGCGAGACGATCAGTGTCGCATCTGCCTGCCCCACGTTGAGACAGGTGATGATCAGAATCTCCGTCTGGTAGGGCATGGGCGGTTCCGTGGCCGAGCTCCCGGTCTGGGGTCGGCCACTCAGCCGCTCGCGCCAGTCGTCGGCGTTGACATCCGTGTCCTCTCCATTTCCGAAAGCCTCCACGTGCGTGGTGCTCGATTTGCGCTCGATGGCGCGGTTGGCGGACACGTCTCGGAACGGCGCGCCCTCCAGGCTCACGAGCGGATTCCCTGCACCGCCGTAGGCAATGTAGTCGACAAGCTGGCCGAGGTTGTTATTCAGCTTCACGCCGTCGCCGTCCGGGTCTCCTGCCTGAAGATCAAAACCGCTGAACACGATATCCGGCTCCACTCCCATAACATAGACATCCGGCCCGATCAGGAAAAAGCCTTCCGAGGCAATGGACCCGCTGAGGGGTACGGTCACGTATTCAGTCCCTGTTTCTCCGTCCAGGCCAACGATGGACCATCCTGTGAGATCGACTGCCGAGACCGTCGGGTTGTAGAGCTCGACGAAGTTGTCGGTGTCCGTGGGGAACATCTCATAGAAAACCTCGGAGATCACGACGTGGTCCGCGATATGCGCAGCCGCCTGCGTCTGGGCCGGAAGGCACAGGAGCGCCACGGAAAGTACCATGGCGAAAGGAACAGACAAAGGTCGCCCGGACATGCAAAACCCCCTTCAAAAGCGTACGGCGGCGCCTGCCGGCCCGCCTGAATTCCGCCCACTCATCTGGCTCGCTCACCTTGTTATATTATACCGCAGAATCGCCGTAACTTCAAGCAGGATCGTCGAGAAGCCTCCGCCGCCCCGTCTGTGTGACAAGGGCGAGTGACAAGTGTCGAGTGTCGAGGCAATAGGCCAATTGGGTTGAGGGATAGAGACCGACGTGGTAACCTGTTGTTCCCTTGGCACTAACGCAATAGCGAGCGCAGACATGCGAGAACCATCCAACACGCAATCAGGAACAACGACTCTCCCCTGTCGATTCCTTTCCGCTCTGCGCCGGCGCGTCCTGGCGGCGGTCCTGCTTCTTCTAGTCCCCGCGGCAAGCTCCGGACTCGTGACTGCCGACTCGACCTACCTCCTTGTCGATGGGCAGCGGCGGTTTATCATCGGATCCTACGACCTTCCCCCCGGCCTCACGCACGATGATCTCGCGGCGGCAGGATTCAATTTCCTGTACGAATCAATGTTGCCGACCCCCGGCGTTGCATCGAGCGGACTCTGGCGGTCTGTGCGTCTTGGATCCTCCCTGATGGTTGCCCCGGGGCACGATCCGGTGTGGCTGATCGAGACGATTGGGAAGTTCAAGTCGGAACCCGGTCTCCTCGTCTGGCACGGGCCGGACGAACCGTCATGGCAAGGCGATCCCATGAACCCGGCGTGGCTCGAGAACGGCCACGAAATCCTGGATACCTATGATGACTACTTCGACCACCCCCATCCGCTCTGGATCAACCATGCCTGCCGCGGCACCCAGGCGCATCCCGACAGTTTCGAGATCCTCCGGCAATACCTCGATTGTGCGGATATCTTCAGCATGGACATCTATCCGGTACCGGAGAGCTACGAGCACTCCATTCTTCCCAACAAGACCATTTCCTGCGTAGGCGAGCACACCGACATCCTGATCGACCTCGTGTCAGATAACCCCGGCCGCCAGTTGAAACCGGCATGGATGGTTCTCCAGGGTTTCTCGTGGACGGATTTCTTCTGCACGTCCGAGTGGTACGGGACCCGGGAATCCATCTTCAACATCGACCGTGTCAGCCATGCGGCCAGCGGGGACGTCAACGGCGACGGAATGGCCGATCTCGTGTGTCTCTATTCCGAAGACAGCTCGCCCGGCTCGCGCCAGTCGATCAAGGTCTTCCCCTCGGGCGGGGACCGCTTTCTGCAACCCGAGGAATGGATCGAGACTTCCGCCGACTCCCTCCCGTGGGAACGGATTGGCGGAGCGGGGTGCGGGGATGTCGACGGCGACGGGCTCGACGACGTTGTCCTCTGGCTTGACCTTGGGAATGAGTCAGGCGTCCTGTTGCTCCTGGGATCCGACGGGGCAAGCTTCGGCCCTCCCCCTGTTTTGCCGGACAGCGGGCTGTCTGTTCTTGCTCCATCCGGCGTGGCAGGTTATGGGCTTGGCGATTTTGATGACGACGGCCTCTGCGACGCCGCCGTTGCAACCCTGGTCGACACGCTTGGCCTGCCTTGCCAATCCCTCTGGGTCTTCCGGTCAACAGGGAATCATCTGGGCCGTCCGGAGAAGTGGCTGGAGATTCCATCCGGACAGATTCCCTTCGAGCAGATCATGGAGTTGCGCACGGGGGATTTCACGGGCGACGGGCGGAGTGATATCTGTATTTTCTTCGAGGATACGGCGGGATCGCTGCGCCTGAGCGTCGCGTCCTCACAGGATTCTCTCTTCTCTCCGGCGGCGTGCTGGTGGGACACGACAGCGGCCGATTTCCCTCCCCGCGACATCTACGGGTTGACTTCGCAGGATCTGAACGGGGACGGCCGGACCGATCTGCTGCTCTTCTACTCACAGGAAGACCACTTGCTGAACCCCCAGTGGTTCATGGCGCTTCTCTCGGACGGCGCGCACTTCTACACGGAGCGCTGGGGCATTACCGCCATAGGGAACTACCAGTTCCGCGAACAGAGATTCCCCCAGGGCGGCGATTTCAACGGTGACGGGTTCGGCGACTTCGCCGCTCTGTTCGATCGCTACATTCCCAGAGAGGACCCCTACCAGGTCATTCGGACGGCAACGTCCTACGGCGAGAAATTCGGCGTCCCGGGGCCCTCCCTCCGGGAATCCCGCTTCATGGCCTACGACGCCATTATTCACGGAGCCACCGGGATCATCTGGTGGGGTCTCTGGTATACAGGAGGGCCCTACGCTGTGTGGCGGGGAATTGCCGAGGTGGCCGCCGAACTAAGCACACTCAGCGGCTTCCTGGTTGGCGACGATGCCCCCGGCGCCGTGGAGGTGGACGGCGGGGCCGTCGAGACCCTGGCCCGGGAAGTAGGCCCGTATGTTTGCCTGGTCGCGGCCAACCGGGCCGACAGCACCGTGGAGGCAAGTCTCAGCAGTTCATGGATTGGCGAATACGATTCCTTTGAGGTACTGTTCGAGGACCGGTCTCTGGCGCCGGATGGCAATGTGCTCCAGGATCGATTCAATCCCTACGACGTCCACGTGTACCTGGCTCAGGCAAGCGACGACTCCGACCCATGGCCTTTGCCCGGGGAAATATCCATCCGCCCGAACCCCTTCACCACCTCAGCGCTCTTTGCCATCCGGCCGCAGGTTCCGGGGGTACTGCGGGTCGACATCTACGACGTCCGGGGTCGGTTGGTGCGGCATCTGGTGAGCCGGGAGACCGAAGAGGGGCTTCTCTCAATCCAGTGGGATGGGACGGATTCAGATGGAATCCGCGTGGCAACGGGTGTGTATCTATGCCGGTTCGCGATCGGGGGGAAACACCAGACGCGGAAGGTGGTTCTCATCCGGTAATACCGAACGAATTCGGGGCAGGTCGACGACCTGCCCCGAATGGCTTACCCCTTTGTAATCTTCGCGGGCTTAGCGGTTCGAGCTGTTCCGCCCTTTCAGTTATTGTCCTTGGGCGGCCTCCCTGCGTACATTCTCTTGACCTCGCTCCAGGTCCTCGCTTCCTGCTGGAGTTCGCACGCGTCCTCCTGGGGTTCACAGGTGAGGGCCGGCGGACCCAGCCGTGAGTCTTCAACCGGCGCGCGCTCCGGCTCCTGCGGAGCCACGATTCCGTCCCGGCTGCAACCCACCGCGAGCAGCAGACCCAGGATCGCCAACGTCAACACACATCGATCCAACATCATGAACCTCCCTTCACCCCCGCCCACAATCCATCCTGGTCTACTTCGCGAGAACCAGCTTGGCGGTTCTGGTTCGCCCACCTGTTGCCAACCTCGCAAAGTAGACCCCTGACGACACCCGGACCCCGCGGCTGTCCCGACCATCCCAGACAGCTCCATGCGCTCCCGGATGCTGAACCTCATCCACCAGCCGGATGACCTTGCGCCCCGAGACATCGTACACATCCAGGGACACTCTGCACTTCGCTACGACGGAGTACCGCATCTCGACCGCTGGGTTGAACGGGTTGGGAAAGCAGACCAGCGAGAAATCGGCCGGAGCACCACCAGCTTCGCGCGCGCATTGTCCCATCCCCATCCCCGGCAGTGCCGCCGGCCACCCCAGGAAACAGAGGCTCCTCACGTAGTCCCGCGTGTGCGGATACTTGGTTGCACAACTGTTCTTGGAGCGAGTAAAACAATCCAGGGCGTCGGACGGGTATCCCGAGAAACGCCAGAGGGCCAGCTCTCGAGCAAACAGGATATGGCAGGAACTCCAGTGTCCCCGTCCGTGCGACACCCAGGCAACGGCCGCAGACTTCTGCGGATCGTTGAACAGGAACATCTCGGCCAGGACCGGATCGTAAACCGGGTTATCCCGGTCGATGTCGGCCATCCCACAGCCTGCTCCCCAGAAGATGAAGGGATGCGGGCCTGTCGTCAGCCAGTCCATATCCCACCGGGGGGCCATCACTTTCTGAATGAACATCCCGGGCGTCCGCATACGGTTGGAAATCGCTCCCATTGTGAAGATTTCCCCGATTCCCTGGTTCAGGTCGCCGGCAACGTCCATCTGGCGCGTCATGTTGTCGTACCAGTCGTACTCGCTGTCCTTTCTCAGAAGCGTTGGAATGCCCTCCGACTCGTAGAGATTCCCAATCTCGACCAGGGTTTCATGCAGTGGTCCGGCCAGGACATTCCCTTCATCCACATCACCGGACAGGAGCAGAACCCCCTGCGTGCATTCCCCGTTCAGGAAATTGAGAAACGTGGCAACCGACCTGGCCACCTCATCCCTCCGGTCCGCAGGGATCCGGGCCAGGTTGAGATCCGCCAGCCCGTCGAAGTCGAGGTCGGTCAAGTCATGCTCGGCCGAGCACCAATCCGAGAAGTAGCAGGCCCCGTTGGAATCCTCGAAGTAGAAGGTCCCGACAATGTTCTTCTCCGGCTCCCCTCCCTCATTGGCATCGCCCACCACGATCACATTCGGACACGGTTTGTCGAGACTATCCGCTGCGGCCTTCAGGTTCTGGAGGTACTCGAAGAGAACGCATGGATCGCTGGTGGTGGATGGGTGAAGATGCGTCTCGATTCCCCGGCCGGCCCAGAAGGTCGCCACCGGACCTACCTCCGAGAGCAGGGTATCGGGGCCGTAGAAAACGTAGTCCGGCCACCCGTCCGCGCGCACACCGTCGAGCCCGGATTGGGAATTCCCCTTGACCCGGAGTCCGCAGTCACCTGCAGACGGCGGCGCTGCCAGGGGAGCGCTGTCCGGATCATTGAGTTCCGCGGCCCGATTCCTGTACTCCGGCGGTGCGGATTCCAGGGGGAAAGGGCGCGACGTCGCGGCCGTACCCGACGCGTCCGTTTCCACGACAACGAATCTCTCCGGCCCGGCGGGAACGACAACGGAATAGAAGGCGGCTCGTCCCGGACCGCCGTGGGCCGGCACCTCGGCCAGCAGGTCTCTTCGATCGTCACCAAGCGCAAACACTTCGAAATGCCGGGATTCCCTTTCCGTTTCCGTCGTCCATTCGACGCGGATGCCGCCGGCCGATTCCGAAGCCCAGAGGCCGCCCCACCGGGTCGCCGGATCGTCGGGTATGGCATACAACGTCACGCAATGAGGATCGCCGCTGGGGCCCCGCGCCACGGTGTTGGCAGGATCCTGGTTCCCGTCCAGGATCCTGCCCCAGAGCGTCCGGGCCGTCTGGGCCTCCACGCAGATGGAGCACAGGTGGGTGTCGTATGGCGCCGCGCCGAATACCAGACAGGTGTCATCCTGCCACGCAACGTCACCAACCATGACGGGGCCATAGGTCTGCAGAACCGGGAGAATGCTCGTGTCCATTCGGGTATCGAAAACAATTCTCTCACTGGTGAGGGTCCGGATCTGGTCTCCGTCCTCCAGCGACATCCGCCGCACGGCCGGAGAAAGAACCGTGGTCCCCGGCCCCTGCCAGTGGCAGAGTGTCGCCCACAGGGGTTCTGCAGCCAGCTCGACGGTCCGGCAAATCCTGCAGGTTTCCCCATTCATCTGGCGCCAGAAGTGGTCGGCGTCTGCAAAGACCTGTGTCGCCGTTTCCGCAGTGTTGTAGCAAAGCACCTCGCGCGCATCCGAGAACCCAAAGGCGGCTGTGCAGGAGTGGCACGATGCCACGTAGACAACGGAGTTGCGATCGTTGAAACGGCCCATGACTCCAAACCCGGTGATGGCGATGCCCCAACCGTAGACATCATCCGTGCAGCAGATATGACTCTCGACCCAACCCGAGTCCAGATAGTGCAGGAACGCCTCGTTTCGTGCGGCCAGCCCCTCGGGCGATTTCTCATAGGTCTCAATCGTGAAGAACCCGGTACTCCCATGCGTGTGTACGTAGAGAATTCCGGCTCCCAACTCCAGAGCCGAACTGAAGTCATCCAGGGTGCAAACGGGTGAGCAGCCCGGCTGATTGTCACGGTGTGTCGTCACGTCGAAGTGCTGGTCGACACCGGTCTCCTCCACGGAAGCACACGGAGCGAGGTTCCAGGCGTACGGCAGGAACAGGCAGAAATCGTTGGAAGTTGGTGCTTCGAATACCGGAGCCGGCTCTGCCGCTGACCGCGAACCGGCCAGAACTCCCGCGATCACCAAGGTCATCAGGACTCGTCGTCTCATTGCCACCCTCCCCTTCCCCGCCCTGCTTCCGAGTCACTCCGGCTAGTCCTGCGCCTCCAGAAATTCCCGAGCGAAATCCGCAGAAAGAATCTCGAGTTCCTCGGCTCCCGCATCCTGAAACCGTTCAAGCAACTCCAGCTCGTACTCAAGTTCCCCGATCCTCCCGTGCGGAAGGATCATCTCACCACCGGCGCCAACAATGACAATGTGGCCTCGCGACAAGTGCCGGGTGTATCTCTCTGCGTTTCTCCGGCAGATCTCGAACCAGGGAGCAGGCCCAGGCTGCTGTTCCGTCGGGATCATCACGTATTCCTCCCAGGGGGGGCCGTCTT
>JAGLYR010000222.1 GCA_023132135.1 Candidatus Eiseniibacteriota bacterium
TGTCAGCCCCGTAGCATGGGACCGGGCGGGTCCGGTCCCATGCTACGGGGCTGACAGGCATCTACCCCGGTCGGCTCCTCTCAGCCGACTAGATGAATGCGCCCTTGGCTGGGCACTCATTTCAACAACACCATGCGCGCCGTTCGTCCCTTCCCTCTTGAGGATAGATGGCAGAAGTAGACTCCACTGGCCACGGGCGCTCCGTCCTCGTCCTTTCCGTCCCAGGTGACCGTGTACGTTCCGCCCGGTTGCGGCGCGTCCAGCAGCGTGCGTACGCGTTGACCCTGACAGTTGTACACGCGAAGGAGCACCCCCGAGGGCTCCACTCCGCCCTGGACTGAGTAGGTGATTTCTGTCGTGGGGTTGAACGGGTTGGGGACGTTGGTGAGGAGACCGAGCACCGGCGCGCCCGTCTCTCCCAACTCCGCCACGGGCGTGCCCGTACATCCGACTCCCAACGCCCCGATCATTCCACAGTCCTCCCCCGAGTTGTCGCGCGCGCAGGGGGAATCTTCGAAAACGGCGAGATTCCCGTTCGCCGCATTGCAGAAGAGCGGGTCGCTATCGAAATTCCCATTGGTACCATACTGGCTCGCGATGCATCCCACCCAATCGCCGCCTGCATTGCCGTGGATGTCACAGCACTGGAGACTCGCGGTCGCTCCACCATCGCAGTAGACGGCCTCTCCGTCCGTACTGAAGGCCACGATGGAGTGGTCCAGATTCGGGGTCGAACCGTTGTCACAGGCAACACCGGCGCCCTCCCCTTCCGCACCGTTACCGAAGAAGGTGCACTGGAGGAGCCATGGCGAGGACGCTCCGGTGCAGTAGACCCCACCGCCGGACTGCGTGGCCGTGTTGTCGCGAAAAATGCATCGGGCGATGAGTGGGGACGACCCATCACAGTAGACGGCTGCGCCGTGGTCGGCCTGTGCATGGATGATCGTGATCCCCTCAAGATAGGAGGTTGCGCCTTCCCCGGACTGGAACAGGAATCCCCGGCCCAGGCCCTCGCAGTCGATGACGCACGCACTGGGAGTCCCCGTTTGGGAACGCACGGTGAGCGCCTTCCCGTGGAAATCGATATCGCGGTTTCCCTCGCCGCTGAAGACCCCGTCGGACAGAACAATGAACTTGCCCTCCCCAGCGGCATCCACGGCCGCCTGGATCGTTGGATAGTCTCCGGACCCGTCCGCCTCGACCTCCACGATGAACCTGGTGGCTGGCCGGATTTCCCGGATCAGGACCTCCTCCATGGGGTCCGGCGACCAGTACAGGTTGTCGAGCACGTACCATCCAGATTGCCATCCGCCCCAGCCGTAGTTCATGTGGTACTGATTCAAACCGCCCGTGTCTCTCCACCCGCTGCACACAATCGCGTGATACGGGATCCCGTATATCATCGGTCGTCCTTCGTTGATCTCCGTCTGAATCAACTCGAACCAGGATTCGGCGGTGTAGTCCATCCGGTACTCACCATCAATGGCGGCCGCGTATTTGAAGTAGTAGGGCAGCGCAATCATGGCATCCGTGAACGCGCCTACAGAACCGCACGCTCCGTAGTTCGTCCGAAGGCTCACCCCCACTTCGTAGTTCAGCTCCGCCACCGCGTTTTCTTCAACCGGCACGCAACCGTCGAGGGAGGTGCCATAGTGACAGCTGTCCGGCATGTTGGCCCAGTCGTAGGGATTCGAGAAGTCCGCGAACAGCGTATCGCCCGGTGTGGTTCCCCCGCACGACTGGTCCCCGTTCCAGTAGTAGCTCAGACTTCTGCGGCCCGTCGGTGGCCACTCATGGTAATTCATCACCTGCACCATCGCGGTGGCCAGGCAGCCCACGACACAGCGTTCCCCATCGCCCATCGGGCATAAGTTGTTGAAGGGTTCCTGCTGGTGCCACTTAGCGGTGACCAGCGGGCCGACCTCGGTCAGAGGAGCAAAGGTTCCCCCCTCGAGCAGGGAGGCGAACTGCACCTCTCCCAGTAAGAACTTGGCCCACTCTTCGCGGTTCACGGCGTGGAAGACCCGGTCGCCCTTCACCGGCTCAATCGCATCCAGCCCGCCGTAATGTGCGACGAAGCGGCCGATCCGATCCCGGAGGATATCCCTCAGGAATTGTGCATACCCCACCGTCTCGTCCGGATCAATTCCGCAGTTCTCCGAGTACGCCTTCACAGGTGGGAGATCCTTGAGAATCGGCACGACCACATGACCGCCGGGATGAATCGAATAACAGAGGGCCAGGAGGGTGCCCTCGTCCGTGAGCGGCGCGACGCTCGAGACGGCGGGCCGCGATGAGCCCGCCCAGTCCCCCGTCTGGTGGACCATGTACGAGAGCCAGTTCCGGCAGACCTGTTCCATCTCCGCTCGCGTTGCTCTCTCGGCCCACACCTGTCCGGACAGGGACACTCCCAACACCAGCACTATGGCCACTGCAGCTACATGAGCAATGCGCATGGCGAACACCTCCGTGTTGTGGATTGTAGGGTGGATGGAGCTTCAAACCGCGACAAGAGAACCTTCGCCCCCTTCCCGAAAGCGCGAAGTGGAACCTGGGTGCACCAATCCACAGCCCCTGGTTCCACCACTACTATACCGAACATTGTTCGGTTCGTAAACCTCCGGGGACGACAGGCTTCCGTCCACTGGTGTGAAATCAAGAGGGGTGGCTGACCCTATTCTTGACCCCTTTCCCTCGTCGCCTTGTCGCCCGGCCTGATCCACAAATGACTATACCAGTAATACCTCGTCCCGTCGGCATTGGGAGCAGTGATGTTGTACCGGCTCCGGCCGATGGGGAGAGCCTCGTCGGCGGAGACTTCCAGAACCCGCTTCTCTCTGTCCACCCAGCGGATGGGGACCACACCCTGACCGCTCACGTAACAGGCGATGGAATTCGCTCTGTAGTCTCCGGGGCCGAGTTCCAGGCGGAGGAGCGGCCGTGACTCACCAGGCGGAAGTAACGGATCGTCAGGCGTAGCGCTCACAACCGGAAGCGGCAAACTCCGGACCTTGGTCACGAACTCATCCATGTCGGCGTAGCGGCCAGCCATGGGAAATCGTGGAAGGGCGCCGAAATCGCTTCCGCTCCAGACCGGACCCGAATGCTGGCCAAAACCGACAAGCCCCATTCCGAGCACGATCTCCCGCAATGCCCGATCGTACTCTCCATAGGGATAGGCAAACAAACCGGACCGCAGGCCCAGCTCCGTCTCCAACCGATCCAGTGAGTGGCGGATGTCCTCCGTCACTCGCCTCTTCCATTCCGTCCCCGATTCCCCCGGTTCCCGCCGAATCAGATAAGCGTGGCTGTGGCCGTGACCGGCGAACGACGCACCGAACTCCTGCATCTCACGCATCTGGTCCCAGTTCATGTAGACACCGGATTCCCGGCCGATCGCTCCGGTGGGAACAAATACCGTGAACGGCCAGCCGCGGGCTTTAAGTCGCGGGAACGCCCACTCGTAGACGGAGACGTAGGCATCGTCGATCGTAATCGCCACGCACCGCCCGGGGAGATCCTTTCTCTCGCGAAGATGCGAGACGATTCTCTCCAGAGACCAGACGGAATAGCCGTTTTCCTCGAGGTACGCCAGGTGCCGGTCAAATTGCTCGAGCGTCACGCTGGTGGACGGAGGCGTGTCGCTTCCGAAATGATGGTACTGGAGGATGACGGCATGATCGGCGGCCAAGGCGGCAGTGGCGAGGACCGCAGCAAGAATCAGCAGCCCTGTGACGCATACGGGGTTCTTCATGATCCCTCTCCCCGGGTGCCACCGGACGCGACATCGGACGGTTCGTCGATCCCACTCGAATCCATGGAGTCCTTCGAGACAACCGGAGGATCCGGCCGGTAAAGCCCCATGTATGGGCGGTTGGTGAGAAGCATCCTGCGAATATCCTCGAGATACTTCTCGCCCCGTTCGGAATAGCTCACGAGGCAGGAAGCCAGAAGATACGGGTTCGGAGATTCGCCGGAACAGCGCTGCTCGAGCCGCAGCCTCCGCATTTCCCGGTACGCCGGATGTGTATTGAGATTGCGGATGTAGCTCCGGACGGACTGATTCACCGAAGGGAACCTCGCGACCTTGTGGGTTTCTCCCTGGCGGCGACCTTCGGGCACCATTCCGCACGCCGGGCCGTGGCACCACTGTCCGAAGAGACTGTTCCCCTCGCGGGCGAATCGTGAAGACCCCCAGCCCGACTCGTTCGCCGCCTGGACCAGTGCGAGCGCCAGCGGAATCGTATCCACCCGCCGCCGGAGAGTAGTCCACGCTTTATCGGAGCCCACACTGAAGTTCCTGACGCCGTACTCTTCGGCCAGATTCATCGTCCAGATGGAATCCGCCGGGGCAATGCCCTCGCCGCCGAGATATTCCAGATACAGGTCCATCATGCGCCGCCGTTTCTTCCAGACTCTTGCATTCTCCGCCCGAACGATGGGACGCATGAAATCGAAGAAACTCCTCTTCCGTTCCTTGATGTTTCGAATCGCCTCAAAATCGGGAACTTCCAATATCTCTCCGACCGCGGCGGCAGCCGAGAAACCGGGATCATCTGTTTTCGGAATCTCCACATCACGTTGGCAGGAGAGAATCAACGCGGCAAGGAGAGCAGCTGGGATCAGAAGCAGGCGCGGCGGCAGACCGCGCGCATGGGGACCTATCGACCGGTCGGAAATCATCACAGCCGGATGCTACACGGCGGCCGGACCTCTGTAAAGCACACTTCCGGCGGGGATGCAACCCATCAGCCTCTCGACCAGTCCAGAGAGCCAACGGTTCTCTCCCCTTCACCCCCGCGCGGCTAACAAGAAATCGGTGTTGTGTCCCCGATTGCCGTGTTGTGTCCCCGATTGCCCAGCACGCCCACATTGACCCTGCCCGTTGAACGTGATATACTGGTAGGCAAAGCCAGCTTCTGATCTACACGCGCGCTTTGCACTAACGCCTGCACCCACCCCTGCCTTGGGAGGACGCGATGAGAACCGCCATTCCTGTTACGCTGACTACATTCCTGCTCGCTTCGCTCACAGGGTTCGTCGTACTTCACTCACGGGACACAATGCCCCCAACGCTGGATGATTTTGTCAACGGCGCATCGCCCCCCTTCGGGACGATGACGGTCCAGGTGGACATCGCCGAGAACGACTCCCCCACCCAGCCGGGCGAGGCATCCGTGTTCTACTCGACCAACGCACAGACGTCGTGGACCGAGACCCTTCTCTCTGAAGTCCCCGGCTACGTCGGCGGAACATGGGAAGGATCTTTCCCGGTGACTAGTGGAGATGTCCACTACTACTTCATGGTTCACGACGACTCGGCCGCCACCTTCAGCTCTCCGGTAAACTCGGCTGAAGTGTACCCCCCCACTGCGAACCTCACAGCGGATCCGGGAGATGAGCCCGCCGGCGACGCGGTCAATCCCGACGGGAGCTTTCTGGACTTGAACGGGGCCCGGTTCGGTTATTCCGCCTCCCACTTCTACGCGACCCTGTCGAATGTCAGTGGAAGCTGGCCGCTGTACGGTGGGCTCTTTGGTCCCTGGTACATTTACTCCGCCGCCATCGCCAATCCGGATGCAACCGGCGACGTGGGGTTCGCGCTGGTGTACGCGAATGTTCCACTAATGCTTCCCGACGGTCTGTACGCCGTGGACATCACCGACTCCAGTTTCACGCGCATCGGTGATGTGGACTACACGATTCAGGGCGGTGATCTTCATCTTCGGTGCGACCTGGCCGACCTCTACGCTCACCCCGGCTTTGGCACGAACAACCCCAGCGGCTTCTGGGGGATCGGAGCGGGGACGGCGACAGTCGATCTGTCCCAGAACAGTGAGGCCAACGATATCACCAACGGCTATGCATTCTACCACCGGACCGAGGTCGCCTCGGTGAGCGGCAATGCGCGTCCGGTCCTGAGCGATCCCGGTTATCAGGTCGTGGGTCGCTCGGAAATGCGGGATACGGCCGTCCGGTTCTTCGTGACCTACACGGATTCCGATGGGCACCTTGCCGTTGACCGGAACGTCGTGGTGGATGGTGTACCGATGGCCATGGGTTCAGGTCCGGAGCACGAGTACGCAGCAGGAGTTCTGTTTGAACTCGAGGTTTCCCTCACGGACGAGGATCACGTCTACTTCTTCTCCTTCAACGACGGAGAAGCATCTGTCCAGACCGAACCGGACACGATATATTCTACGATGGATGTCGCGTCCGGCCGGACGTCTGTCGGCGCGACCTTTACTTTGGCAGAGGCCTGTCCGAATCCGTTCACGAGCATGACGGAGATTGCTTACTCTGTACCCGTCTTCGGCGCTCTGGTCGAGATTGTGATCTACGATGTCTCGGGGCGATTGGTACGAGATCTTGTTCGCAGCACGCGCTCGATGGGTTCGCACGTAGCTACGTGGGACGGCCGCGATGAGACCGGCCGAGTCGTAGCCTCGGGCGTGTACTTCGTACGGATGGAGACCGAAAACACGACCGAGGTTCGCAGGTTGGTATTTGTCAGGTAGAGCAAAGCGACTGGAGACTCACTCGTTCACCGGCCGAATGCGGATGGCCTGGCCGCCGCCGGGGCCCAGGTTGATTTCCAGGTTCGTTGTGTAATCGACCTCGCGCTCGTAGATGTCTATAGCCAATGGATCTGACTCCCAGTCCGCATCCGCAGCATCGGCATAGATCTCCGCGACATACTCCCGACCCGGGTCCAGGAAATCGAGGGACGTCTTCAGCGTCCGTCCATTCTCATCCGTCACGCTCCCTATGTACCAGTCCTCGCTGTTCCGATCCTTACGAGCAATTGTGACGTAGTCGCCGATCTTTGCATGGAGAACCCGCGTATCCTCCCAGTCCGCCGGGACATCCACGATGAACTGGAAGGCGGGCTGCCCGTCATAGTTCTCCGGAAGATCCGCTGCCATCTGGAGCGGGCTGTAGATCACCACATAGTGGGCGAGCTGCCTGGCGAGCGTTGTGTTCGACCGGTTATTCGGTCTGTACTGGTTGAAGAACAGATCGAAGATGCCGGGGGTGAAATCGAAGGGCCCACTCAGCATCCGGGTGAAGGGCAGGATTGTCGTGTGCTCCGGCGGGTTTCCGCCGTCGCCGCTCCACGCGTCGTACTCCATCCCTCGCGCTCCCTCCCGGGTCAGCATGTTGGGATACGTCCGGCGGATGCCCGTGTCCTTGATGGGCTCGTGGACGTCCAGCATGATGCGATGCCGGGCAGCCGCTTCGACGACGCTTCGGTAGTGCTCGACCATGTACTGACCGTGATGCCATTCGGTCTTGTTCACCCGGGTTCCAACATAGCCGGTCTTGATCATGTCGATCCCCAGCCGTTTGTAGTAGTAGAAGGCGGGTTCCATCTGCCGCTCGTAATTGTAGATGGCGGCGCCGTTTTCGTGGTGGCCGATAATCCCGACACCTCTCTCGGCCGCGTAGCGTGTCACTTCCTCGATGTCAAAATCTCGATGGGGAGTCGTGAAGTTGAAGATTTCGCCGTTCTGGATCCAGTTGCCATCCCAGCCGGTGTTCCAGCCTTCGATGAGGACGCCGACGAATCCGTACTTGGCGGCGAAGTCGATGTACTTCTTCGCATTCTCCGTGGTGGCGCCGTGATTGCGTCCCGATCCCCAGGTGTATTTGCCGATGTGCATACCCCACCAGATCCCGACATACTTCCCCGGGGTGATCCACGACGTGTCTTCCAGCCGGCAGGGTTCATTGAGATTCAGGACCAGGTAGGATGTGACGAGTTCACCCGGTTCGTCGGCAATCTGAATCGTCCGCCACGGAGTCACGAGGGGCGTCGATGCCTTGACCTTCGTCCCATCGGCCCAGGGTACCAGGTCACATTCGAGCGTATTGTCCTTCGTTCTCCGAAGCGCCATACTCGCATAGTCCGTCAGCGCCGCCTCATGGATGCTCAAGAAGAGGCCGTCGGCTGTCTCGATCGTGAGCGGTGTGTGAATGGCCTCGAGGTCGCGAATGGGAGACTTCTGGTACAGGTATTCGTACCGGTTCCCCATGAAGGCAGGAATCCACCAGGCGTTGTCGGTTTCTCCCAGCACGAACTCGGTCCGCTCGTCCATGATTACGAGTTGTTCGAGTCCCGGCTGACCGGGGATCTCATACCGGAATCCAAGACCGTCGTTGAACACCCGGAAGACGACGGTCATCCGACACAGGCCGGGCGCGGATTCCACGAACTCCAGTCGGAGTTCATTGTGATGATCGCGTATCTCCCGGACCTCTCCCCATGGTTGAACCCAGGTGGAGTCGTAACTGCTGCGGGTGACGTCTCCAATCTCGAGACCCCTGTTGAAGACTCTGCCATCCCGCAGGACAAACCCCAGTCGGGACTTGCCGATGACTTCCCTTCCCAGACGATCAACGCTGTAATACGGCACGCCGCCGGCGAGAAGGATGGTCACCTCGATACGCCCGTCCGGAGATGAGACTGCATGACTCATCCCGGACGGGCCTCCCCACGTTTCCTCAGAAGCCGGTGCAGGTCCACAGCCTACAATTGAAACTGCCCCAACCAGTATTAACCCGACCAGCCATCTCATTCCTGCCGACATCGATGACCTCCCGTGATAGGAATCAACGGTTCCGTCCGCAACAGGTCTTCGGAAACAATAGGTCATCTGCGATTCGATCACAACTGGGGGTTCTGGGGACAGACTACTGAACTCAGAACTCTCTCCGAGCGCTATTTCCAGGAGTTGAATTTGGGCTTAGCGGTAGGGCCTGTCTTGCGCGGCCGGAGAACCTGCCCGAGCATGTCCTCCAGACGATGCACGAATTCTTCGCTGCCCCAAGGACGCCCGGTGTGAGTCCGTTGCCGGATGACCTTGAGAGTCTCCTCGCTCTCCGATGTGACCACCTGGCCCTTACCGTACAGAAACCGGCCAACCCGGTCAAGATCCCATTTAGTAGTCTGTCCTCAAAAACTCTATTGCCTGCTCGACATCCTTGCGTACAAATGTTATAGTCCTCGGTGCTGGACATCTCAGAATATCCAAAGATATCCAAGGGGAGGGCAGGCGGACGGTACCCAATACACAACGAAATGGAACTTCCAGCAGACGTGGAGCGAGCAGGCGACACACTGATCACGAGCCGTTCTAGTCCATAGACGGGTGTCGGGCTTGCGGCGGCCGGCGAGGATTGTCACTTTGGCCGCCACAAGTGCTTTGTCTGTTATCCACGTGAGGCCTGAGGCGCGGGAGCACCGCCGGGGGCCAGCCGCCGGGGGAAGAGCTGAAGAGACCAGGACTTCTCACGAGGGGGGATTGACATGGACAGCAAAAGCAGAGGTGTTAGATTCGCGGTTGCTTCCGTCCTGGCCACCGGGCTCGTCATCTTCGCTGGTGGCGCAGCTCACGGCCTCAAGATCAACAGTATCACGATAACAGTCACCCCCAACCCGTACCACAATAATGCCACGGTCACCGCGACTTTCAATGTCGCCGCATTGGCATGGCAATGCGGTAACGTCAAACTGACGATCAACCTGTGGGACGACGATTCCGGTGCCAGAGATGGTGATGATAAGCTGGGCAGCACCACAGTTATAGTCCCACCCGGCGGGGGAATCCCAGACCAAACCTGGAATCTGACCTGTACCGGCACAGACGTGACGGGGCCCTTGGCAAGCAGTGGGGAAAACACTGCCGAATTGTTCGTGCAGGTCGAGGGTCATGCGGCCAAGAGCCAGACGGTTGACGTCACACAGACGGAGTGTGACGTAGCGAGACACGAAATGAACGGGCCCAGTTCAGAACCTGTTGGTGAGATGTGCCTGGTCGAGTTTGCAATCTCCGAAGATTATACTCTTGAGAACGTGGAGTATGTCGACTTCGGAGTTACGTACGACGAGACGGTTCTAGCGGTGTTGGATGCGGCCTTCGTCCACCCTGTCCTGGCGGAGTATGGAACCGTGGACACTTCCAGTCCGGGCACGGTGATGTTCATGACCGAAGAGCTGCCGACCGGAACCACGGTTGCGGGACCTGTGGTTGAGATGCACGTCTCGATAATCGATGAGGCGCCTGTCGGGGTGGAAACCCCGCTCCAATACACCCCCGGGTCTACATACGGCGGTCCGTTCATCCTCTCCTTCTACGACAACCACACCATCACGGTTCTTCCTCCTGATGTGACCCCTCCGCAGTTTACGGACATCTCGTCAATATCCATTTCCCAGTACGAGGTCGCGGGGCCACCCGGTTCGGTCTGGGATGACTGGCAGCATCTTCCGAATGATATCCAGGTCGAGCTATATCACGGGGTCGATTCGCTGGTGGCATTTGCAGTTGCCGACGCTGAGGGCAGCTTCGCAATGGATCATTTCTGGCTGCAGCGCGGCAGCCAGGCTACGCTCAGAGCCTATGATCTACTGGGACATTGTGCCGAATTCATGTTCACGGTCCCCACCTCGTACATCCCGGTTGCTACCGCCGGTCCTGACGCAAGTGGCGCGCCCGGGGAAGAGGTCCAGGTGGATTTTGAGGTCTTCAATCGGTGCGATCTGAGCGAGACCTATGACGTCAGCGTCCACAGTGCGAGGGGCTGGGATGTGAATCCCAGCTCCCTCGAAGTGACCCTCGAATCCTTCGCAGCCACCACGGTATCAATCTGGGTAGGGATTCCCGAGGGGACTCAGGAAGCAACTGTCGATACTGTCATGCTCGAGGCCGTTTCTACAACTGACCCACCGACGAGTGACGTCGACTCGCTGACGGTTACCGCAACCGTCACCGGAGTCGGCGAGGAAGTCCTTTCTCCGCGGCCTGCCGAGGTTTCTTCTCTGGCCCAGAACTACCCCAATCCGTTCAGGTCCTCCACTTCCATCAGCTATGCGCTGGAGGAGAGGGGGCCCGTGGAATTAGCTATATTTGATATCCAGGGGGAGTTGGTGCGGGTGCTGGTCAGTGACATCCAATCCCGGGGAACCCACACGGTGACTTGGGACGGAACAGATCACCATGGCGGGACAGTCACCAGCGGGATCTACTTCTGCCAGCTAAAGGCGCATGGTGGCATCAAGGCAACAAGAAAAGTGCTTCTCTCCAGATAGAGAGGGCGGCATCATCGGACAGTCATCTCGTGGCGTCTACTTCTACCGCCTGACCTGGAACGGAGAGAGTGAAACCAGGCTAATAGGGGTCAGCGGGGCTGTTGAAAAAGTGGTCGCGATTTTACCGGTAATCAGCTA
>JAGLYR010000223.1 GCA_023132135.1 Candidatus Eiseniibacteriota bacterium
CCTCACGTACGGATCTGTGCGGGGGTGCCGGGGACCGGTATTCCTACCGCGACCCACGCCTTCGATCGATCGTCACTGGAACAGGAATGGCCATCAGTTGACTGCTCAGATCCTCTATGACTTCCTGGTAAGCCAGCTCCTCCTCAAAGATGCCGTGCTAGCGAACTGAAGTGCCGGAGCACTGGGTTGGCGTCGGTGAAGATGCGATGCGCGGAGCACTCGACCCAGATCTCGACCCCATGAGCGGTCAGGTCGGCCACATCGGAAGGTGTCAGGGCGACGCGCCGGTCCCATTCGCTATTGTCCTCAAGACGGATTCCGATACGATTCGTCATTCACTTCCTCTGTCGCGGTGCTGGTTGTGCAGCAGGAGCCAGCTCTGGCGCCGGCAAAGCGCGCTTCGTAGCGTGGCGACCAGAAGGAAGGAATGATAAGCAGTTATGAGAAGGACAGTACAGATCGCGAGCAACCACGGCAGACTGAAGGGTTGCCACCGTACGCTGCGGACAATGTAAAAGCAGAAAACCATCAGAAAGCTGTAGATGGACAAGAAGACAAGCTCGGCCCGTCGCTCCGAACTCGCAACCCGGATGCACAAGAACGGCAACACGAGCAGTACATACGGAAACTGGGCTTTGGGACTTGTGAGCATGAACCCCGAATACAAGAGTAAAACGCTGTTGACCACTCCCATCCTCTGCACTCGCAGAACGACCAGCCCGACCAGCGAGGCTAGCAATGCAACGAACACTATGCTGGCCAGCCACCAGTGGGCCATGCCTATAAGCCAAAACACTGACCATATGCTGGGTCCGCCGAAAGACCCAACACGTGGCCTCCATTGAAAAACATCTCCTCCGAGAACCTCGAAAGGCAAATAGCATCCCACAGCCACACCCGCAGCGATGAGGCAGGCCCGCAGGCGTCCAGTACGGTTGAGGAGAATCGGTAATGCGGGTAAGAAGAACAGAACCTTCGTAAACGCTACCGCAAAGCCCGCCAAAAGCGGAAGCACATTCTCTCTTCTCTGTCCGGCAAGGATCAGCATGAGCACGACGAAGAATGCTCCGATGGCTTCGTCCTGTCCGTACCGAACTACGACAAACCATGAGAGAGGGGTAATCAGGTAGAGAGTCGCAACCTTGCGATTGAATTCTGGGTTCTCCCCGACACGATGTAGGAACACAAAGGTCAGAAAGTCGAAAAGGATGAATACCACGACAGGAGCTACGTATGGGTGCAAGAAGAGAAACGCCGGGGCCAAAAGATAGGAGAAAAAGGGGCCATACGCGCTGGGATAATCAACGTAGGGTAACAGCCCTTCCAGCGCGGATGTTCCATGAGTTTTCCACGCAGCCTTGTCAGGACCCGCCGGATAGCCGATCACGATGAAAATAATGACAAAGAACCCTACTCTTGTCAGAAGGAAGAACAGAGCCGCGAACAGAGCGTGGGAGCGTGCGAACATCCGGTTCACCAGTGGCGCAGCCAGAACCAGACATGATCCCAATAGCATGACCAGAACTGAGAGCAAACCTATGACAGGATGACTGTCGAAGTACAAGCCAGTTCCCATTCTGTCCTACTCCGAGCTGTGAACCGAGGTCGGTGTCCGAGCAGGCCTGGAGGCCCATCGTCCCCAATGGTCTTGTTCACCCCGCCAGGGGCGGGGTGCCACTGGAGTGCGAGAGCCGAAAGCCGAAAGCCGAACAAAGAACGGCGAAACAGGTCTGATGCGGACAGCCACCTATTTCCATCAACTTGGAGTTGCCCCGCTTTCACGGACGGTTTAGAATTTGGGGTCATGCCGCTTTGACACGACTCTTCCTCTCATAGTTGACAGGTGACAGGTTGCCCAGCCCGGAATGGCGGCGGCGCGGGTTGTAGAAGCCCTCGATGAAGTCGAACACCGCCATCCGTCCTTCTCTCTGATTCTTGAATCTCTGCCGATCCAGACACTCACATTCCAGCGTTGCGAAGAACGACTCGCAGAGGGCGTTATCATAGCAATCGCCCACCGAGCCAGTCGACAGCTGTACTCCAGCTTCCCGGCACCGTTGCCCGCTTCCCGGCACCGTTGCCCGAAGGCGATCGACGTGTACTGACATCCTTGGTCCGAGTGGTGGATCACATCTTCGGGCCGCCAGCGCCACAACGCCATTTCCAACGCGGAGAGCACCAGCTCGGTCCTGAGATGCGTAGCCATCGACCAGCCTACCACTCTGCGGCTCCAGGCGTCTACAACAACCGCCAGATACAGGAAACCACTCCAGGTCGGAACGTAGGTGATATCCGCCACCCAGAGCCGGTCCGGGCCTTCCGCCACGAAATTTCGATCTACCAGATCCGGCACGGGTTGCGCCGTCTTGTCCCGTCTGGTGGTCCTGCACCGGCGTCGTCGACTGACACCCTCAAGACCGGCCAACCGCATCAATCGAGCGATTCGCTTGCGGCTCACACGGTAGCCCTCTTCGGCCAGGTCGGCGTGGATCCGGGGCGACCCGTACGTACATCGAGAGGCCCGGTGATAGGCCTTGATTCGCTCAATCAGGGCAGCATCGGCCACGGCCCGAGCAGACAGCGCACGATCACGCCAGTCGTAGTACCCGCTGGGGGAGACGCCCAGCACCCGGCACATCACCCGGACGGGGAACTCGGCCTGGTTGGCTTTCATGAACCGGAACCCTTCTTGGGGCTCGAGTCTGTCTCCTTGGCGAACCAGGCCGCGGCTTTTTTTAGGATCTCACGCTCCATGCGCAACTCGCGGTTCTCGCGCCGGAGCCTCCGAATCTCGTCTCGCTCAACGGTGGTCAGGCCATCCGCACGGCGCCCCTCGTCCAGATCGGCCTGCTTGACCCAGTTCCGGATGGTCGGGGCCGTGGGCTCAAACTGCCGGGAGAGGCTCTCCGGAGAACGACCCGAGCGAACCAGCTCGATCAGCTCTCTCTTGAACTCAGGTGGGTAGGGCGTACTTGTCCTCGGCATCACGGACTCCTTTCGCTACCATAGTAGCACAGTGTCCGTCAAACCGGGTCAACTCCATTTCAGTGGTGGTAGCATCTCCTCGGATGCAGGTGGATTGGTTCTTCGGGAGGTTTCAGAGGGGAGGGGATTGCTTCGGCGGTTTGCGGAGTGTTTCAAGGATCTTCGTGATCCGTCTCGAGTTGAGCACTCTGTCCCTGATCTGTTATCCCAGCGGGCCTACGGGCTTGCACTTGGGTATGGGGATCTGAATGATCATGACGATCTCCGCCGGGATCGTCTTTTGGCTATTCTGGTGGGCAAGGAGGATCCCACCGGTGGGGATCGTTTGCGGGACCGGGATCGGGGCTGTCCCCTTGCGGGCAAGAGCACGTTGAACCGGCTGGAGTTGACGCCGGCGGATGCAACTCTGGAGGATCGGTACCACAAGATCGTCTACGACACGAAGGCGATCGATCGATTCTTCGTGGACGTTTTTCTTGAGTCACATGGAGCAGCGCCGGAGAAGATCATCCTGGACCTGGATGCGACGGACGATCCGCTTCATGGGGAGCAGGAGGGGCGTTTTTTCCACGGTTACTACAAGTGCTACTGCTATCTCCCATTGTACATCTTCTGCGGGGATCATCTTCTGTGTGCACGTCTTCGTCCTTCCAACATCGATGCTTCGGCGGGCAGCGTAGAGGAGTTGTCCCGGATCGTGAGTCAGATCCGGGAGCGCTGGCCGGAAGTACAGATCATCATCCGCGGTGATTCGGGTTTTGCGCGGGAGGAGATCATGGGCTGGTGCGAGGGCAATAAAGTGGATTACATCTTCGGCCTTGCCAGGAATGCCCGGTTGGTGAGGGCGATCGCGCAGCAGTTGGAGCGAGCCCGGCGCAAGTATCTGCGCACAGGCAAATCCTCCCGCGTGTATCGGGATTTTCGCTATCGAACGCTCAAGAGTTGGAGCCGGTCTCGCCGGGTGGTGGGCAAGGCTGAGCATCTGGCAAAAGGATCCAATCCGCGCTTTGTTGTGACCTCGCTGTCGAAGTCGGAATACGATGCCAGGGGGCTCTACGAGGATCTTTACTGCGCCCGGGGGGACATGGAGAATCGGATCAAGGAGCAGCAGCTGGGGCTCTTCGCTGACCGGACGAGCACGAGAGCCATGCGGGCCAATCAGCTGCGTCTGTGGCTGTCTTCGATGGCCTACGTGTTGATGAGTGAGCTGAGGCGTGTGGGCTTGGCGGGGACCGAGTTGGCTCGTGCACAGTGCTCAACGATCCGGACCAAGCTGCTCAAGATCGGTGCACTCATCTCGGTCAGTGTCCGACGGATCCGGATCCAATGCGCAACCGGATATCCCTATGCAAACCTCCTCGCCCGGGTGTTGAAAAACCTCCAGAAGGCCTACCTGCCAATCCGGTGCTGACGGTCTGAAGATCAGCGCATAGAACGACCGTTATCCCCCGCAAGGGAGACCTATGCCCTGGACCCGGTGTCGGAGTATTCGATCTCCGAGAAAGGCCTCGAATCCCCCTAAGAGAATCTCTTGATTGAGCCCGCCTCCGCGGTTTCCAACAATCAGGCTACGGAAACCGCATGAACCAGCCTCACCCGCCCCCAACTAATCGAATACACAAGCGTGGTGAGAAATGCGGGCTAATTGCGCGCATGCAAGACCTGACCCCAAAGAAACGCATGCAAGACCTGACCCCAAAGAAACGCCTCTTCGTGAACGAGATCGGCTACATCGGGTTCCTGGCGGACCGGTATATCTATGACGCCGGCGGTATGGTGACAAAGGACATTC
>JAGLYR010000224.1 GCA_023132135.1 Candidatus Eiseniibacteriota bacterium
CTGCCTCATCCTCTCCGACCACGCCCAAGGCCATGGGACGCGCGCCCAGGGCCCGCAGGTTCGCCAGAGCATTGGCTGCCCCCCCGGGCCTCATTTCCGACCTCTGGTACTTCAGGATCAGGACCGGGGCTTCCCGGGAAACGCGCTCCGTATCTCCGATGATATACTCGTCGGCAATGAGATCCCCGACCACCGCGACGCGTTTCTCGCTGAAGTGACTGACAATGTCGCGGAGCCTGTCCGCGTCAAGACCTTTCATGCCTGTCCGTTTGTCCTTTCCGCCGCTGTCTCTTCCAGAAGCTCCCGGCATACCTCCCACACCTCATCCACCGTGATCTCCCGCAGGCAACGGTAGTTCCGGTCGCAGTCCTTCCGGTAGCAAGGAGCGCAATCAACAGCTTTCCGCACCACCCGCACAGATGGCCCGCGCGGGCCGGTCCATCCCGGGTCCGTGGAACCGAAGATCGCGACCACAGGCGTTCCCACGGCCGCTGCCAGATGGGTCGGCCCGGTATCGTTTCCCACTACCAGAGAACACCTCTCAAGGCACGCTGCCAGAACCTGCAGATTCGTGCGTCCCGCAAGAACCACCGACCTGGAACCCATCTGGGATGCTATGAACTCGGCCAGGAAGCGCTCCTGGTCCGACCCGAACAACACGACCTCGGCATCCTCAAACCTGGACCCCAACTCAGCGAATCGTTCGGGAAGCCACCGCTTGGCCGGGCCAAAAGCCGCTCCCGCCACCAGGCCAATGCGGAGCAGGCCGCTCTCAGCCGGAAGAAGCACGGCCGCGCGCTCTCTTGCGGCCGCCACGGTACCCAGCCGCGGGGCAGTTTCGACGGCAACCGCCCCTGCCGCCGTTACCAGCTCGACATACTCATCCACCAGGTGCCGGGTCCTCGCGGGCGCCGCATACGGCACGCGCCCCGTCAACAGTGCCCCCCGCCACTGGCTTGGTCTTCCCACACGAATCCTCACACCCGTTAACCCCAGTTCCATGGCAGAAGAAAAGGACTCCGGGAAAACCCATCCTATCTGCGGCTGCCACACGCGCAACCGCCTGGCCTTGGCAAAACGCTGTCCCCTTCCTCTTCCTCTCTCCACCGGAAAACCGGCCGAGCGGATCCTCCCGCCGATACCCAGGAGCACTTCACAGATCGCACGCGGGCCCAGCAGAGTCACTTCGGCCTCCGGGCAGCCGGCGACGATGGCCCGCAGGGCCGGGACCGAGAACACTGCATCCCCAATCCAGTTGGGCACCCGAACGACCACCCGTTCCATCTCACGAAGATGAACATTCAGAGGCATGGTCGCATTCCCCGGCGCTGGAGCCTGGGTTATTCAGGCTCACCAGTATTTCCTGTAACTTGCCCTGCACCTGCTCGACACTGAGCGAATCCATCCGGTTGCCTTCTCCCCTCAACCAGTGAAGCGCCGGCGACAGTGGCGCCCACAGACGCGGGTCCGTGGGTCCGAACAGGGCCAGCGTGGGAGTCGACAACGCTGCCCCAATATGCATCACACCGGTGTCATTGCATAGAAAGAAATCCAGCTCCCCTATGAAGGCCGATGCCTGCCGCAGGCTGAGCCCTGACACAACCATGACCTCATTGGGGATGTGGTCCCGGATCTCTTCGACAAGGGGCTCCTCGCGCGGTCCTACCATGACCATGACCCGGTTCGCGGGACTCCCGGCCAACGCGGCCGCAATCCGCGCAAAGCGTTCAACGGGCCAACGGTTGGGAATCTTGCCGGCGCCGAGATGGATCCCGATCAAACGTTGCCCTTCGTTGCGCAGAAGTTCCAGCTCCGCGCGCGCCCAGCATCGTTCCTCATCTCTGAGCCCCATCACTGGCTCACGACTTTGCACGGTCACGCCGGCCGCGCGCGTGAAATCGAGATTCCGCTCCGTCTGGTGTTCCGCGGTCCAGACGCAAGGTACATGAATGTGGAACACGGCCTTTCCCAGACTGCGCCCGTAGGCCCGCCCATCGCAGCCGATCCGCACACGGCCACCCGCCAGCCATGCGATTATGCAGGATGTCACCGAGAACGACACTGTGGTGGGCATGATGACAACATCCCAGCGCGTGCCCCGCAGGGATCTCCAGAAACCAAGCAGATCGCCTGGCCGCGTGCGGAACTTCTTCTTCTCAAAAACGAGACAACGATCCACATCCGGATGCGCTATCATGATCTCATAGTTGTCCGGCGATGCCATCAGGGTGATGCGCGCTTTCGGGAACCCGCGCCGCAGAGCGGAAAACATGGGGGTTGAAAGGAGCATGTCCCCCATCTGGTTGTGAGGACGGACGACCAGAACCTCGCGAACTTGCCCGGGGTCAATCCGGATCCCCGTCGTCGCGGGTCCCCGCACAAGTCCGAGGACACGATCGATGATTCCCTTGCCAAGACGCTCCAGCTTCTTCACTCGAACCCCTAGCCTTCGCCCTATTTCCTATTTCCCATTTACTATTGCCTATTTCCTGTGGGTGCCTGGCGACGCCATCTGCCGCTGGCGAAGATCAGTGAATGGGAAATCGGAAATCGTGAATCGGAAATAGGGTCATGTCCCCGATCCTCGCCCTTTCGCGCTCTCGCTCTCGCCCCGTCGCCGCTACTCGATCTCCGCCATTGCCCGGTAAACGCGGTCCACGGAGATCTTGTCCATGCACGCGAAGTTGCCCCGCGGGCACTCGTCCAGCCCGTGGAGACTGCAGGGCCGGCAGTCCATCGGCACGGAGAGGATCCGGTCTCGCTCACCCAGCGGATAGAATCCCAGAGACGGTGTGGTGGATCCGAAGATGGCTGTCACCGTGGTACCGGCAGCCACCCCGAGGTGCATCAGGCCGGAGTCATTCGTGGCCAAGGCGGAAACCCGGGAAAGAAGCGCCCCCTGCAACATCAGATCCGAACAGACGTGTGGAAAGACCCCGTCGACACCTGCCTGCTCCACGATACTACAAACCAGATCCGCTTCCCCGTCCGACCCGATCACCGCAACCCGGAACGATCTCTCTTCGGCAAGCCTGCGGGCCAGCGCAGCAAATCTCTCGGGAAACCATCGCTTGGTTCCCCGCCCCGCCCCTGGCGCAATAGCCGCAAATCGCGACTGTCCATTCGCGCCCCCGGCCCTGAGAATTTCCTCAGCCCGCGTCCGGACACCCGCAGGCACTTTCAGGTGAGGTATACGGTCCAGCGGAGGAGCGACGCAAGGCCCCGCGGCTGCGCTGGCGGCTGCCAGGTACCGTTCGGCCGCATGCCCCGGATACCCAAGGAGCGGCTTCTTGAAATGGACAAGGGCCTGCCGCCGGAGGCGATGCTGGGAAACACGAAAAACCCGGGGCCCTCTCAGGAGGTGTGTCAGGAAACGGGATCTGACAGACCTGTGCAGATCTACAATCACATCGAAGGACTCTTTGCGAAGCTCGTCAGCGTACTCTCGCAGGCCGCGAAATCCCCGATGCTCTCCCTCATGATCCAGGCAAGTCACCTGGTCCACGGCCGTGTTCCCTGTGAAAAGGCTGCCGTACTCTTTCTTTACGGACATGGTGATCCGCGCTGTGGGCGCCGCGTCCCGCAGCAACTGAATCGCCGGAAGGGTCAGAACAACATCGCCCAACGATCCGAACCGTATGACCAGTATGTTCACCATTATAATCCGGGCTCGCAGCAGGGATTCATGAATTCTGAGCAGTTCGCTGCCGGAACTGCGTCTCGTGCAGACGCCGGTAGATGCCCGGCCGGGCCAGGAGGCTTTCGTGGTTTCCGACGGCTACAATCCGCCCGGTGTCCATCACCACAATCTTGTCGGCGTTCTGGACGGTTGAGAGGCGGTGCGCAATCACGAGCGTGGTCCGGTCCTCCATCAGCCGATCCAGGGCTTCCTGGACCAGGAACTCGGACTCGGAATCGAGAGAGGATGTCGCTTCGTCCAGAATGAGAATGGGGGGATTCTTCAGGATGGCCCGGGCGATGGCGAGACGCTGCCTCTCTCCCCCGGAGAGCTTCACGCCGCGATCGCCGATCACAGTCTCATAACCCTCCGGAATCTCCTCAATGAAGTTATGCGCATTCGCCGCGATTGCCGCCTCAACAACGGCTTCGTGAGTTGCTCTCTTCAGTCCGTACGCGATGTTGTTCCAGATCGTGTCGTTGAAGAGGATTGTTTCCTGTGTGACAATGCCCATCAGCCTGCGGAGAGATTGGACATTGAGGTCGCGGAGATCGCGGCCATCCAGCGTGATGCAACCCGAGGTGGGATCGTAGAACCGCGGTACGAGATCAACTAGGCTGGATTTGCCCGCGCCCGAGGGGCCCACGATCGCAACGACTTCGCCCGCGCTGACCCGGAGACGGATATCCCGAAGAACCAGACGTTCCTCTTCGTAGCCGAAGGAGACATCATGAAACTCCAGATTCTCCCGGAGATTCCTGATCTCTCCCGCCCCGGGTTTCTCAACAATGTCCGGTTCCCTATCCAGGAAGTCAAACACTCGCCGCGCCGCTACCAGACCTTCCTGAAGCTGCGTGTTCACCTGGGTCAGCTTCTTGATGGGGCTCATGGCGGAAATCATGGCCGCGACAAAGATAATGAACCAGTCCGGAGAGAGCCCCGTACCCTCAAGCACCTGGAGACCGCCGTACCAGAGGACAATCAATGCACCCACAACCGCCATGAACTCGGCCAGTGGCGTAGCGAGCGAGCCCACGCGTTGAAGTTTCACGAGCGATCTGTAGTACCCGTCGGTCCGGCCCCGAAATCTCTCGATCTCCCGTTCCTCCATGGCGAAGGCTTTCACAATACGGATGCCGGACACGGTCTCCTGGAGGATGGTCGTAAGGTCCGCCATCCGTTGTTGTGACAGAGCGCTGTATTTCCTGAGTTTCCGGCTCACGCGGGCGATCACCCACATCATGGGAGGCAGAACCACGAATGACACCAGAGCAAGCTGCCAGCTGATCCACAGAACCAGGCTCAGGTAGAACACCACCAGAAACGCGTCCCGCACCAGGTTGGTGAACACTGCGGACACCGCTTGGCGAACGAGGGTCACATCGTATGTGATGCGTGAGATAATCTGCCCCGTCCGCCGGCCGTGAAAAAAGGACAGCGAGAGCCGGTGAATCTGTTCATAGAGATCATTTCGGAGATCGCGCACCACCGCCTGTTCCACGGAGATCAGGAGGAATCTCTGCCCGTAGGCGAAGACTCCCTTGAGGAAGGTGAACGCCAGAAGTCCGATGCAGACCCTCCCGAGAGATGCGACCGCCGATTCCCTCAGGAACAGTCCCATGATCCACTGCTTGACCTCATCCCGCAGCTGGCCCACCTTCTCCGGAAGGGACTCTTCAAGGGTTTCGAGATCCTCCACCGATGTAACCGGGGAAATTGCCACCGGACCAGCCGATGACTCCAGGAACAGGACATTCAGAAATGGCAGCAGCATTCCTACCGAGAAGACGCTGGTCACGGCAAAGAGCATCATGCACAGAACGGCGCCCGTCATCTTGAACCCGTACGGCCGGATGTATCGCAGTAATCTGTAGTAGGTTTTCACGGCCGCTCTTCCCTCACTCGTTCCCCGCTGCGCTCGCTGCGCAGGCGCGGTACCAGAATCTCCACAAGCCCGAGCAGTTCATCCTCGGAGAAGTGTTCCGCGGAAATCACTTTCAGTCGGGCCGATTCCGGAGGAACCATGCTACGGGGCATCGTTGGGGGAAGAGACGCCAGGGTCGGTACCCCCATAGCCACAGCAAAATGCAGGAGGTTCGTTGCTCGGCAGAGAAAGATGTCGCAGCTGGCGAGGATCGACAGCACGTCCCTGACAGTCCGGCAGGCCAAGTCCTCGGCCCCCTCGACAGCGGTCGGTTCCCCTCGTTGCCAGCAGGCGGCCGGGGGATCCTCCTGGAATACCACGAACTTGGCGCCGAATGCTCGCTGAAGCACCCGGCCCATCCGGGCCATCTCAGGCGGCTCCTCCATGAGAGTACCTGCCGCCTCGAGTCCCACCAGAATCCCGCCTTGCCCCAGGCCCCTCAGATGGACCAACTGCCCGGCGATCTTCCTCTCGTTCTCTGTGGGCAGCCACCCTGTCCCGATTCCCGAGACGTCGATGCCCACGGATCGAAGCAGTGTCAAACCTCGAGTCGCCACGTAAGGGTTTGCCGTCGGGGCATCCACAACCACGTTGTAGAGGCCGTGCCCATCCCCATCTCTGAACGACACGCGGGCCGTGGCCCCCGACAGGTAGCCGACGAGGGATTTCACCGAGTCGTGCGCATGGTCCAGCGAGAAAAGCGTGTCGAAACCTCTGGTGCGCAGTTCCGAAACAATCTGCCGAAACGCTCTCCAGTTGGACGGCGGATCCAGTGGATAGCACAGGATAGCCTCATCCAGCCCCGGAGCATCCGCCAGGAGATCAGACGCCGCAGAACTCGCCAGCATGGATATCCGCGTATCGGGATAAGCCCGTCTCAGAGCACGGACAACAGGCAGGGCATGGACCATGTCCGCCAAGGACTCCGAGGGAATGAGAAGGATCCCGCGCGGGTGCCGGAGGGTTTCGCTGAGGGCAACCACACCACTGGGATACCGGGCTCGCGCCCCACGAATCACCAGATTCAGGAACCACTCTCGAAAAAGTGAGCGCATAGAACGATCCCCTGCAACTACTCCGCCTCGACAATCGGGAAGGCCGCACAGAACCCATGCGTCGTCCCGGCAGGAGGCTATTCAATGTCGATCGTGATCTTTTTCGGGGGAGGCTTGTCGCTCTTGGCCATTCTGAGCTCGAGGAATCCGTTCTCGTAGCTCGCCGTCACTCCCTCTGCATCAAAAGGCACCGGGATCCGAATCCGGCGCTCGAAGGGGCCGACGTTGATTTCCATCTTGTAGAAGTGCTTCCGTCCGGGCGGGGTGGGATCCTTGCGCTGGCCGCGAATCAGCACGTCATCCCCCTCGACCGTGATCTCGAAATGGTCCCGGCCCATCCCCGAAACATCCATCCGGATCACCATGGCATCTTCCGTCTCGTAGACATCCGTGGCCGGTCGCCAGACAGCCTTTGCGCTGACCATGACGGGGGTACGGGGCAACGCATAGTGCGAGAGAAGCCCTTCGACAAAATCCTCCATGTCGGCGCCTTCGTCCCTCTTCTTGGGATCCGACATTCGGCCTTCCCCTCTCCGGGCCGGCTAGCCCCTGTTGTGCCACGGGTACTTCCGTTCAAAAACCTCTTCGAAATCGTACACATCCGTGAAGTCGTCGCGCCTGTCGGATTCCGTCTTGCTGAGGAGACCCGCCTCAATCATGTTGAACACGATATCCCCGAAGTCCTGCGTGCGATGGACTCCCCAGTGGTCCATGACCGTCTTTGCCATCGGCCCATATTGCTCGACCGCCATGAGCCGGATTCCCTCCAGCAGCTGCCGACCTGTCAGATGCCCCTGAATTCCGAAGTGCGAAGCAGCAAAGTCCAAACTCCCGCGCACGAAGTCATAGGCCTCCGGGCGGTACCGCGGATCCTTGGCTACCATCTCCCGTACTTTCTCCAACACTTCGGCGTCCTTGCTCATCGACTCAGTTCCCTCGCGCTTTTGACCCTCTCATTTTCTATGTTAGCCCCGAAGCCAGGTACTGTCAAGGGTTCTCGCCGCCCACAGACTGCGAACCGTAATGCGGCGTCGCGGGTTTCTGGAGAACTGTATCGTGCTGCCAGTGAACGTCGTCACGCTCGGTGTAATCGAGGTTGCAGTGAAGACCCCGGCTCTCCTTGCGGGTCAGGGCACAGCGAACGATCAGGAGCCCTACGGTCACTATGTTCCTGAGCTCCACAAGATCGGGCGCAACGCGGAACCTGCGGTAGTAGCCCTCTATATGCCGGCTGAGTAGTCTGAGCCGGCTCTCGGCCAGTTCGAGTCTCTCATCCCTGCGGACAATCCCCACGTAGTCCCACATCAGCGTTCGGACGCTGTCCCAGTCGTGATCCAGAACTACCGATTCGGGCATGGGCGTATTTCCACCCTCTACCCACTCCGGGATCTTCTCCGTGGCCACCCGAGTGCGGCAGAGCTCTGCGCCGGCCGCTTCGGCGGCGCGCGCGGCAAAAACCACAGCTTCGAGAAGAGAGTTGCTGGCTAGGCGGTTGGCCCCGTGCACTCCCGTACAAGCCACCTCGCCCGCCACGTACAGCCCGGGGATGTTGGTCCTCCCGTGCAGGTCGCTCACAACCCCGCCGCACATGTAGTGAGCGGCTGGGACCACGGGTACGAGATCCCTGGAAATGTCAATTCCGTACTTGAGGCACCCGCGGTAGATATGGGGAAAGCGGGAGCGGATGACCTCCGGCGATCCCACTGGAGCCAGATCCAGCCATACGTGTTTCTCGCCGCGTTGCTTGATTTCCTGGTCGATGGCCCGGGCCACGACGTCCCGTGGGGCAAGGCCACCCTCCGGGTGGTAGCGCTCCATAAAAGTCGCGCCGTCCAGAGTCCGCAGGACAGCGCCCTCGCCCCTCACAACTTCCGAGATCAGAAAGGACTTCGCCTCGGCATGATACAGACACGTGGGATGGAATTGAACGAATTCAAGATTGGCCACCTGCGCGCCCGCCCGGTAGGCCATCGCAACCCCATCGCCCGTAGCAACGTCCGGATTGCTGGTATAGAGATATATCTTGCCGCACCCGCCTGCAGCCAGGAGAGTCACCGCTGCTTCGTACTGCTCTATCTCCCCGGTGCATCGATTGAGAGCCCAGACGCCTCGGCAAGGATGCCGACCTGACCTGGGTTCCCCCTCCCCCTGCTCCACCGCCAGTTCGAGCGCCAAGCGGTCCTCGAAGACCGTGATATTGGGATGCGCCTTGGCTGCGTTGACCAGCGCATTCTCAATCTCGGCGCCTGTGAGATCCTCCGCATGTACAATGCGCCGCCTGGAATGCCCCCCCTCGCGCCGCAGGTCGGGCAGGCCATTGCTCTGGTTGCTGAAGCGAACTCCTGTTTCCATCAATTCCCTGATCGCCTGGGGGCCGGATCGGACCATCAGCTCCACCGCGTCCCTGTGGCAGAGTCCTGCTCCCCCGCGTAGAGTATCCTCGATATGTAGATCGAAGGAATCGTCCTTGGCCAGCACGGAAGCGATTCCCCCTTGCGCGTAGTTCGTGTTCGAGTCGGATTCCTTCTTCTTCGTAACCAGAATCACGCGACCGTGGGACGCTGTCTTGAGAGCGAACCAGAAACCGGCAATGCCGGAACCAATGACCAGGAAATCCGAGTTGCCATTCATGTTGCAGTCCTCATGGTTTCCCGCGGCCACTCCCGAAGCATTCCGTCCAGGGCCTGTTCCAGGTCCTTCTCACCGGCGAGGAACTCGGGAACCACGCTCAGGACCAACCAGCTTTCCGCCGTGACGGAAAGGGACTCCAGACGGACTCCATCCTTTTCGGTCGTAACAATCCAGCGCGCTCTGGAAAGCGCCCGGCGTGTGATCGATTCGACCTCGGCACGCGTGAAAACATGGTGATCGCTATAGCGCCAGCGGTCATCAACTCTCGCACCCAGGTTTTCGAGCGTTTCCTCAAACCTCGCCGGCGCGGCCAGTCCGGACACGGCGGCCACACTCTCGCCGCTCAGAGCCTCCAGGGGCACCGGATCCCCCGAACAGAGGTGTCGAAGACCGGTAGCGCGATACCGGCACTCCGCCACAGGGAGGTGCGGAAACCGGTTCTCAAGGTACCGCCGAAACGGCAAGGGGTCCGAGGAATTCCGATGCGTCAGGATCAGCACGTCGGCGCGAGAGAGTGCGGCCAGCCCCTCGCGCAGCCAGTGCTCTCCCATGAACCGGCCTTGGTCCGACCAGGAGCGGCTGTCCAGGAGAACGATGTCCAGGTCCCGCTCCAGAGCCAGGTGCTGGAACCCATCATCCAGAACCAGGAGATCGCACCCAAGGATCTGCTCCGCATGGCGTCCGCTCCGAACACGACTCTTCCCCACCAGCACAGGGACATCCGGGACCATTCTCGCCAACCAGCAGGGCTCGTCACCCAGTTCAGCCCAATGTGTCCGCGAGAGAGCCTCCGGGGTAACCACGCTCACTCCGTCGGACCGGACGCTGCTTCCATATCCCCGGGTCAGAATCCCCACACGTCGCCCCAACCCAACGAAGCGGGCAGCCAGGTATGCAACCATGGGAGTCTTGCCGGTTCCTCCCAGGGACAGATTCCCCACCGATAGAACAGGCACATCCAGCCGCGTACCGCGGCGGATTCCACTGCCGTACAACCACCGGTTGACCGCCGACACCCCCTCGTGAACGACCGAGACAGCACTCACGACCGCCCGCGGGGCTACCGGGCGCCCGGATGAAAGGACCCGCCGGTCCGCCCGGCTTTCCTGCGCCGCCGCATCGCGCGGGAGGATGTCGTGCTCGTCCATCGCCTGGACCGCGCGCCGGGCCGCCCCTCTGAACCCGGCTACGACGCGAAGGGCCTGGTCCCCCGCATGCTTTCGATCATCCGGGTTCTTGAGCCAGCGATCCACAACATCGGCGATGTCCTGCGCGACCTCGACTTCCACACCGCCTCCAGCCTCGACCAGGCGGTCCGCCTGGATTCGGTAGTTGTCCATGTGCTTGCCGAAAATCACCGGTACACCAAGAGCCGCGGGTTCCAGAGGATTGTGCCCGCCCAGAGGCGCTATGCCTCCCCCCACGTAGGAGAAGGCCGCCAGTTTGTAGAATCGGCCCAGGTCCCCGATGGTGTCCAGGAGAATCACCTGCACCGGCATTTCCGCAGACGTTCCCTGCCGGACCCGGGTCCACCGGACCCAGCGGAGATTCCTGCGGGAGACCTCACGTTCCAGACCGTCGACTCGCTCAAGGTGCCGCGGCGCCAGGACCAGCACATGGGGCCGTTTGCCCTCCACCTGCTGGTAGCCATCCAGGATCGGAGACTCCTCCCCTGGTCTCACGCACCCGGCCACCCATACAGGAAGCGAGGAGCGATCACCCAGGAGAAACCGCAGTTCCTCCGCCAGCGCGCCGTCTCCCTGCGGCGGGATGGCGTCATACTTGGAACTGCCCAGCACCAGCACCCGGCGCGGGTCCGCCCCCAGAGCCAGGAACCGTCTCCGGTCCGTGTCGGACTGGACCCCGAACAGATCCACATGCTCCAGGACCTCGGCCAGAAACCCCCGGAACGGACGATACCTGCGGAAACCGGTTCCCGATATTCGCGCATTCAACATCGAGATTTTCATCCCTCTCCGTCCGGCTTCCCTGAAGAGGTTGGGCCAGATCTCCGTTTCCATGACAATCAGCGTCTGGGCCCCCACCTCCTCGATACTCCGGCGCACAACCCGGCCGATATCCAACGGCAAGTAGAACGTCCCCGTCACGCCCGCGATCTCCCCGGCCGTCCTCTGCCCGGTGCGGGTCATCGTCGACACCACAATTTCGCAGGAGGGATGCGTGGACCGAATGCTTTTCACCAGTGGACCGACGCCCGTGAGCTCTCCCACCGAGGCGGCATGGATCCAGAGCCTCGGTCCCGACGGCGGAGCGATCTCCGGATGCCCCATGCGTTCGCCCCACTCACCCGGGTTCCTGACCCTCAGAGCGTGAAGCACTGGGGCCGCGGCCCCATAGGCAATGGATGCCAACACGTTGTAGAGCAAGTAGCTCATCCCGTTCGGCCTGCTCCGCTTCTCGCGAGCGACAGTGCGATCGCCGCAGCGCGGCGCGATGCGTCCCTGTATCCCAGGCGACCGCGGACTCTCTTCAACGCTTCCCTCATCTCCCGTTGTCTCTCCGGCGATTCCAGTATCCTCAGCGCCTCGTTCGCTATCCTCTCCGGCGTGGCATCGTGCTGAACCAGCTCGGGCACGACCTGCTCTCCTGCCACCAGATTCGCCAGAGCAATGTGTGGAACCCGCACGACCGCGCGACCGATCAGCCACGACAATAGCGAGAGTCGATAGAGCACAACCATGGGAGTCTCGAGACAGGCGGTTTCCAGGGTGGCGGTTCCCGAAGCGACGAGCACCATCTCCGATGCCCGAATCACCGTACGGGCATCTCCCGTGACGATGTCCAGCCATGATGATGAACTCCCCGACAGACGGGCCAGCTGCCGAGCGCGAACGTCCGACCACGCCGCGGCCACGAAGCGAAGCTCGGGAAAGGCTCTCCGGATCCGGTCCGCCGCGCTCAGCATCACCGGAAACATCCGGCTGATTTCACTCTCGCGAGATCCCGGCAGGAGTCCGATAAGCCGCTGATCCGCCACCATCCCCAAACTCTCGCGGAGAGCCCCTGAGTTGTCTTCGTCTTCGTCAAGGGATTCCAGCAGGGGGTGTCCTACGAACTCGACATCGACGCCCGAGCCCGCGTAGAAGGCTTCTTCAAAAGGAAGAATCGTCACCATTCGGTCCACCAGCCGCGCAATCTTCTTCACTCTCGCCCGTCCCCAGGCCCAGACCTGCGGACTGATGTAGTACATGACGGGGACCTCATGCCGTCTGGCAGTACGGCACATCCGCAGGTTGAAACCCGGATAGTCCACCGGGATGAAGAGATCGGGCGGCTCGTCCCGGAAGAAGCGGCCCAGCTGCTGCTGAAGGCGTCTCAGGGCCGGAAGGTGCCGAACCACTTCGGCGAATCCGATCACCCCCAGATCCACCTCCGCCAGAAGATGAACGCCCGCCTCGCGCATGGCCGACCCGCCGACCCCGAACAGCCGGCAGTGGGGATCCTCCGCTCTGAGCGCCCGCGCCAACCGGGCCGCATGATTCTCTCCCGAAGGTTCTCCGGCCACTATCAGTATCCGGGGTCCTGTCACCAGCAGTTCCTCACCAGGCTATCGCTTGAGGGCAACCCCGCGGCGACGTTCGATGTCCTCGAGCACCCGCAGCGCGAGTTCAAGAGCAGCTCTTCCATCTACCCCGCCAACAACGGGTTGTGAGCCATCCCTAATGCACCTTGTGAAGGCCCTGATCTCTTCTTTCAAGGGCTCTTTCGCCTCCATCCCCATGCATTCATGCTCAATGGAGAAACCCTCCGGCCCCGCCCCGGCAACGGCCAACCGCCGGAACACCTCGGTCTTGCCAGCCAGGCAATCCACCGACACGTAGGCATTGGACTGGAAGAAGCGGATCTTTCTCATCTTCTCCCTCGAAACCCTGGAAGCCGTGAGATTGGCAATAGCCCCGTTGCGGAACTCCAGCCTGGCGCTGGCAATATCCGTGTATTCCGTGAGAACCGGAATCCCGACGGCATCGACCCTGTCCACTTCATCCGCAATCAGATGCAGCACGATATCCAGATCATGAATCATGAGGTCCAGAACCACGGCTACGTCACTTCCCCGGGGACTGAAACCGGCGAGCCGATGACACTCCACAAAGCGGGGATCTTCCGCGATCTCAAGCGCTGCCCGGACAGCGGAGCTGAAGCGCTCCACATGCCCCACCTGGAGCACGACACCTTTGCCCCGCGCCGCATCGATCAATGCGTCGGCCTCCTGGAGACTGGCAGCGATAGGCTTTTCCACCAGAAGATGCACGCCTCTCTCCAAGGCTGCGAGTCCCTCTCGGTAATGCCAGGGGGTAGGCACTGCTACGGAGACAGCTTCCACGTGCCCCAGCAGTTCGCCGGGCGTATCGTACGGCCGGCACTGAAACCGGGATGCGGTTTCCCTCGCCCTTTCGCAGTTGCTGTCGGCAACTCCAATCAGATCCGTCTCGTCCAGCTCGCTGTAGATCCGGGCGTGCAGACTGCCCAGGTGTCCTACACCGATCACACCCACCTTCAGTGGCTTCAACGAAGATTCCCCCTCAAATAAACAAGCCGGCTTTCTCCAGAAAGCCGGCTCCCGCGCCAAATCGCTCTTGGTCTGTCACGAAATACCCCGGCCGGAGTTCTCCACGAACTCCGCCAGGTGCCGAACTTCGGGGAACGGTTCCAGCTCCTTCCGGACAGCCTCCACTGCCTGCCGTACATTGAATCCGCTCCTGTACAGCAACCGGTAGACTCTCTTCAGTTCCAGCCTCACCTCGGAGGGAATCCCCCGCCTCCTCAGTCCGACCGCATTGATCCCTGCGACCTTCAGGGGATTGCCCGCCGCGAGAAAATACGGCGGGACATCCTTGGCCACCCGCGACAGCCCGCCAACGAACGCCATTCTACCGATCCGGACAAATTGGTGAACGGGTGTGAGCCCCCCAACAGCAGCGCAATCCTCGACTTCCACGTGTCCGCCCAGCTGCACACCATTGGCCAAGACAATGCCGTTGCCCAACACACAGTTGTGAGCAAGGTGAACGTAGGCCATCAGGAGACAGTCATTTCCTATGACCGTCTCACCGTCGGCTTCGGTCGCCCGATTGACGGTCACGTACTCCCGAATGGTGTTCCGATCCCCGATGACTACGCGGCTTGGGGCGCCATCATACTTGAGATCCTGCGGCACTCCGCCCAGAACCGCCATGGGGTAAATCTGGCAGTCGCTGCCAATCTGGGTGCCCGCCTCGATACACACATGCGACGACACCTGCGTGCCGTCACCAATCGCCACATCTTCGTGGATTACCGAATACGGACCAATGGAAATCCCAGATCCCAGCTCGGCCTTGGGATGGACAATCGCTGTCGGGTGAATGCTCGTCAGCCGAGCAACACTGCCCAACCCCTCCGGTGGGGTCATCTTGCCACTCCTTCTCCCGGGCCTTCCTACCGCTTGACAATCATGGACAGCAGTTCAGCTTCCGCCACCAGCTCGCCATCGACAAAAGCCCTTCCCTTCATCTTGCAGGTCCGGGATCGCAGTTTAAGCAGGTTCAATTCAAATCGCAGCTGGTCACCCGGAATCACGGGCTTGCGGAATCTGGCTTTGTCAATGCCCATGAAGTATACCAGGCGTTCCTGCGGGTTTTCCACCGTGCTCAGGAGCAGCACACCACCAACCTGGGCCATGGCCTCAACGATCAGAACAGCCGGCATGATTGGATGACCGGGGAAATGGCCAACGAAGAAGGGTTCGTTGACGGTGACGTTCTTGATGCCCACCACCCGCTCTCCCTCCACCAGCTCCAGAATCCTGTCCACCAGCAGGAACGGGTACCTGTGGGGCATGATTTCCTGGATAGCACGGATGTCCCAGCTGGTGGACGCCTTGGGCCGTACCGACGGAATTGGATGCCTGGAGGCCAGATCGGCCGCTTCCCTCATTTTCCGCACCAGCCTGACATTGCTGGCATGGCCGGACTTGACGGAAATGATATGACCCAGAATAGGCATGCCGAGGAGCGAGAGATCGCCCAGCAGGTCCAGAATCTTGTGGCGGACGAACTCGTTCTTGAATCTCAGCGGTTCCTCGTTCAGGATTTGCTCATCGCTGACCACTACAGCGTTGAGCAGGCTCCCCCCCTTGATCAGACCTGTTTTCCGCAGTTCCTCAACCTCTTCAATCAGAGAGAAGGTCCTCGCTGGTGCAATCTCGCTCTCGAAGGTCTTCTCATCTATGTCGAACGACGCATACTGCGTCCCCACCACAGGATGGTCATATTCCAGGGTAAAACTGATCCTGAACCCGTCGTGGGGCAGGGCCATCAGCTCAACCCCGTTCTTATGGAAACTGATCGGGTGCGTAACCCGGAAATATCGCTTCGGAGCGTTCTGCTTCACAGTTCCCGCGCGCTTCAGCACATCAACGAAGGGCTGCGAGCTCCCATCCGGCTCTGCCGGTTCCAGCGAGTCAATCTCTATGAGTACATTGTCGATACCCAAACCGGCCAGAGCGGCCAGGACGTGCTCGACCGTGCTGACCTGCGCATCTCCGACCTGCAGTGTAGTGCGGCGGATACTGTCCTTGCTGCTGGGAGTGTTGCGGATGTCTGCCTGAATGACGGGCTTGCCGGGTAGGTCTATCCGAACGAACTTGACGCCGTGGTTCACCGGGGCCGGCTTGAAGGTCAGTGTGCTCTCTTCGCCGCTATGCAGGCCCCTGCCGGTGAACGAAACCGCCTCTGCGATGGTTCTCTGCGAAGGGCTCATTTGTCATCACTCTCGCCGCGCCCGCCTTCCAGCTCCAGGACACGGCGCTCCAGTTCCCGGAGCTTCTGCAGAAGTTCCGGGAGTCTCTGCATCGTAGCATTGATCCGTGCGGACTGGGCATGGGGCCGCGCCGGATAGCCCGACACGCACGTACCGGGAGAAACCGACTTGGTCACACCAGCCTGAGCTCCCACCACCGCGTTGTCACCGATCTTGATATGCCCCACAACACCCGACTGCCCGGCCAGCGTGACGTTGTTGCCGATTTCCGTGGACCCGCTGATTCCAACCTGCGCAACGATGATAGAATTCTCACCAATGACCACATTGTGGCCGATCTGCACCAGATTATCAATCTTGGTCCCCCGCCCGATACGAGTTGTCCCCGTTGTGGAGCGGTCTATGCAGACATTCGCACCGATCTCCACATCATCTGCCACAACCACGTTTCCAACCTGCGGGACCTTCTGGTATTCATCGCCGTCCTTGGCAAAGCCAAAACCGTCCGAACCGACGACCGCGCCACAGTGAATGATCACGCGCTTGCCGATCGAAACGTCCTCCCGCACGCTGACGTTGGGATAGATCAAGGTGTCGTCACCGATCCGGGTGCGATCACCCACGTAGCAACCCGCCAGAAGGACCGCCCGATCTCCGATCTCGGCTCCATCCCCCACCACCACATGCGCCCCGATGGCAACTGCCTTTCCCAAACGGACATTCTCCCCGATAACGGCTTTTGGATGAATACCATCAGGGAAGTTCCCCCGATCGGGGAAAAAAATCTTCACCACTTTGAGGAAAGCCAGGTACGGATTATCGTCGTAGATGACCGGACTGCTTGGCTGGAACGAGTTCCGGCTCATGATCACGGCCGAAGCCCTCGTCGTCCGCAGGTACCCCTCGTACCTCGGATTCGCCAGGAAGGTGACATCACCCTCCTCTGCCTCCCGGATTCCGGAGACCCCGCGAATTTCGATCGAGCCGCTACCCACCAGCTCTCCACCGATGCGCTCGGCGATCTCCCCCAATGTAACTACCATGAGAAACCGATCTCCTGTGTGTTGCCGCGCGCGGCCCTATGGCAACCGCGTCTATTCCAATTCCTTGTTCAGTTCTTCAAGGACGCGCTCGGTCATGTCCAGCGACGCCTTACCGTAGGCAATGCTGCCATTGGCCGCGTCGAAAATGATGTCGAAGTCTTCCTCTTCTCCAATCCGGGCAAGAATCTCGTTGATCTTCTCTATAATTGGACGTGTCAGCTCCACGTTCCGCTGAACGGCTTTCCCATCCTGTCCCCATATCGACTGAACGAACCGCTCGTAGTCCATCTGCCTCTGGCGCAGCTCGGCATCCCTCTCTTGCAGCTTTGCTTCACTTAGCATGAGGCGCTGAGACTCGAGCTCGTTGGCCATGGACATGATCTCTCCATGCATCTGCTCAGCCTCTTCTTCCCACGCCTTCAGTTCTTTGTCAAGTGTTTGTTGCGCCTCATCTGCAACCCCATATTCCGCCAGAAGACGGACCGAGTCAATGTACCCCATCTTTATGTCCGCCGCAAGTATTCCGTGAGGAAAAACAAGCGCAACCAGAAGCACCCCGGCCAACCCCAAACCCGCCTGCATCACTCGCATCCTGAACCTGTCCATGCCGACTCCCTCCCTCAGAACTGCACAGCACCCAGTTGGAAGTGCCATTCCCAACCCGGCCCACCAAACATCTCATCTTTGTCAAAACCGTACCCGTAGTCGAGTCCGATGGTTCCGATCATCGGGGCTTCAAACCGGACCCCGAACCCGGCTCCCTTCTTCAGAGTACTGGGCTGCGCTTCCGCCACGCAATTCCACGTGTTCCCCGCATCCAGGAAGAACAGGCCGAAAAACTGGGGCCCCCCGATCGGGAACTTGAGCTCGGTCTTCAGAATGGTCATCACCTTGCCGCCATTGTCCCGCTGGTTTCCCTCGGGGACGATCTCGAAGTCCGAGTACCCCCTCAATCCGTCGCGCATGGTTCCTCCCAAGCGGAATTTCTCGTAGATGGGCACTTCCTCGAGCGCCGAGTGGCCCCTCAGGAATCCGCTCCGGGACTGGACCGCCAGGACAAAGGGACCCACCACCGATTTGAACCACTGCATTCCCAGCTCCACTTTTGAGTATGGCTGGAACAGCGACCCGCCCTCGGACTGCCGCCATACGCCGGCAACCTCGTAGCCCAGCGTCGAGATGGACCCGAGTGTCGGGAAGAACGGTGAGTCCGTGCTGTTTCGGATGAGCATGAGGCGAACACTGGCGGTCTTTCCCGTGCCCGCCAAGGCTTTCACTGTAGCACTTGCGTCGGAGAATGCCTGAATGTCCCACTGCTCCAGACGGGTCCGGCCATAGATCCGCGTGTAGTCCAGCCACGGGAAAGGGCGCCCGATATTGATCGACGCTCCCGCCGCTTCCTCCGCAAAAGCATCCCCCCGCCGCCGCCGCCGGGTGTGATAGAGTTGAACGCCCAGGGAGGTCGGGGTATCAAACAGCCATGGCTCGTTGAAACCAATCCGGAACTGCCCCAGACGGCCGAATTCCCACATAATATCAATTGTCTGCCCCGTGCCCCGAAAGTTCTGCTTTGCCAGCTGGACGGACCCCGTCATTCCATACTGGTTGCTGTAGCCCGCCCCCATCATGGCCTGGCCCGTCTGCCGCTCCTCTACGGTGAACAGCAGGTCCATTTCGCCTTCACCGGACCCAGCCATCGGTGTCAGCTGAACATCCTCGAAGAAACCTAGACTGAACACCTCCCGCTGGGAGCGCATCAGGGCCGACCGTCTGAAAACGTCCCCCGGCCGGACCACCAGATCCCGGCGCACGACCTTCTCGCGGGTGAAGTAGTTGCCCGATATCTCAATCCGCCCGATGTGAGCCTGCACACCCTGATCGATCTGAATATCCAGATCAACACGGTTCCCATCGCGCTCTTCCGCCGGGACCACACGGCAATACACGTATCCAGCTTCCGAGTAGGCTCCGTAAATCGCGTCGAGACCCATCCTGTAGGCGGTCCGGTCAAGCACCTCGCCGGTTTCCAGTCCCAACAGAGCGAGGATCCTGGCATCGCCGAAGAGCGTGTCACCCTCGACACTCACATGGCCCACGTGGAAAAGATCTCCCTCGTCCACGACGATCACGACGGTCAGGTTCTTCTGCTCCTCGTCGTAGTCCAGGCGATAGTTTGCAACCTCCGCGTCCAGGTAGCCGTGCTCGCCATACAGGTCCTCGATACGTCCGATGTCCTCTTCGAACTCATCTTCCTTGAAATCTCCCCCGCGAAATAGCCGCCGCTTCCGCGTCTTCAGTACCGAGCGTACTTCCTTGTCGCTCAGGGCCTTGTTTCCGTCGATTTTCACTTCGCGGACGCGCGTCTTCTCTCCCTCCCGGATCCGGTAGGTCACCACCCAGCGGCCCTCTCCCACCTCACTGATCTCCACCTCAACGCTGGCCTGGCGATATCCCTTTTTTCCGTACAGGGCTTCGATCTTCCGAACGTCATAGTAGATGGCCCGTTCACTGACCCTCGCCGCGTGGGGCTGCTCCGTTTCCTTCTCCAGATCATCTCTGGAGATCTTGTCGTTGTCCTTGAAGACCACCCTCTCAAGCCGCCGTTTTTCCACCACATGCACGGTGAGAACAACGCCGTCCTCTCTCTGGAATCCCTCCACCCGGATGTCCTCGAGCAGACCACGGGCGTACAACCGGCGAATACCCTGCCGGATCTCTTCGGGCGAGAATGGCCGCCCTGCCTCCGCGCCCAGCAGAGACCGGATGAGCCGGGCCTCCGTGAAGTCGTTTCCCACCACCCGGACCTCGACAATCCGGGGCTCGGGCTCGGCAGAGATCGAGCTCGACAGGCCTACAACCAGCACGGCCGCCAGAACCATTCCCACGCCACGCGCAACAAGCATAATGATTCCTGATCTCCCATATCACGGGGCATCGAAATACGCGCCCTGAAATCCGAATATTCGCGTATTCGAACAGCGGACTACGCGAGACCACAGGTCTCGCGATTTGCCTCAGGTTATTCTCTCACAAGGGGAGATTAGTAGACCCGCCACCACCCGTCAACCCTGCAAACGAAGAAACCCCGCCCGCATTTCACACCGGTGTGCTCTTGTTACTCCGTCTTCCCACCCACAGACTCGTGGGTCTCCGCCGGATCCAGCTCGAACTCGATGCCCCCGGCGCCACGCCGGACTTCCACCACGGCGCCGCTCTTCAGATTGGCCCGCAGGACCTCTTCCGAGAGCGGATCCTCCAGCAGACGCTGGACAACTCTGCGCAGCGGCCGCGCGCCCAGGTTCGGGTCAAAGCCCTCATCCACCAGGTACTGTTTGGCCTCGTCCGTCATCCGGATCGTGATCCCATGCGCCTCCAGACGGTCCGTCAGCTCACCCAGCACTATGTCCACGATCTGCTCGATATCATGGCGCTCCAGGCTGCGGAAAACGATCACTTCCTCCACCCGGTTCAGGAATTCAGGATTGAAAACCTTCTTCACTGATTCCATGATCTTGTTCCTCATGGAGCTATGAGCATCCGCGCCCGACGCCTTCTGGAATCCCAGAGACGTGCCGCCCTTGATCTCCCGCGTCCCCACGTTGGACGTCATGATCACAACCGTGTTCTTGAAGTTCACCTTTCTCCCAAAAGAGTCGGTGAGCGTGCCGTCTTCGAGGACCTGCAGCAGAATATTGAACACGTCCGGATGGGCCTTCTCGATCTCATCCAGAAGAACCACACTGTATGGACGGCGCCGGACCTTCTCGGTAAGCTGCCCGCCCTCTTCGTAACCAACATAGCCCGGAGGGGCCCCGACCAGTCGCGAGACGGCGAACTTCTCCATGTACTCGCTCATGTCGATGCGCACCAGCGCATCCTCGTTATCAAACATGAACTCCGCCAGCTTGCGGGCCAGTTCCGTCTTGCCCACGCCGGTCGGGCCCAGGAAAATGAACGAGCCAATGGGCCGCATTGGGTCCTTCAGGCCCGCCCGATTCCGGCGCACAGCCCGGGCGACCGCCCCCACCGCCTCTTCCTGACCGATGATCTTCTTTCCGATCTCCTCCTCCATCCGGAGCAGTTTTCTCGTTTCCTGTTCCTCAATCCGGGCTATCGGGATGCCGGTCATCCGCGCAACCACAAAGGCAATGTCATCAACACCGACTTCCGCCACCCGCTCGGCGCTGGACCCTTTCCACTTCCGTTCGAGATCCTCGATCTCGCGCCGGAGGTTCTTCTCGCTGTCGCGGAACCCGGCCGCCTTTTCGAATTCCTGCGCATGGATTGAAGACTCCTTCTCGCGGGTCAGGTCCCGGAGTTTCGCCTCCATGTCCAGAAGCTCGGGCGGCAGGGTCGAAACCATCAGGTGAGCGCGGGATCCTGCCTCATCAATCACATCTATGGCCTTGTCAGGAAGGTGGCGATCGCTGATGTAGCGATCCGAGAGCTGGACAGACGCTACGATGGCCTCGTCCGTGATCTTGACCCGGTGGTGAGCCTCATACCTGTCTCTCAGGCCCTTCATGATCTCAATACTCTCGCTCATCGAAGGAGATTCCACCACGATGGGCTGGAAACGCCGCTCCAGCGCCCCGTCCTTCTCGATGTGCTTCCGGTACTCGTCGAGCGTGGTTGCGCCGATACACTGGAGCTCGCCCCGCGCCAGCGCCGGCTTCAGCATGTTGGAGGCGTCGATAGCTCCCTCCGCCCCTCCGGCTCCCACAATGGTGTGAAGCTCATCGATGAAGATGATGATATTCTCCGATTCCCGGATCTCGTTCATCACGGCCTTCAGCCGCTCCTCGAACTGGCCGCGGTACTTCGTCCCCGCCACCATGGAGGCCAGATCCAGCGTCAGGAGCCTCTTGTCCTTCAACCCCTCCGGAATACGCCCGCTTTCAATGATCATCAGTGCCAGGCCTTCGACAATGGCCGTTTTCCCGACGCCCGGTTCTCCGATCAGGACGGGGTTGTTCTTCTTTCGCCGGGACAGGACCTGGATCACCCGCTCGATCTCCTCTTCGCGCCCGATCACCGGATCCAGTTTCCCCTCCCTTCCCAGTGCAGTCAGATCGCGCCCAAACTGATCCAGGGCCGGCGTATCGCTCTTCTGCTCGCCCCGGGGCTTGGCGGGCCCCGCGGAAGTCGCCTCTCCCAGAATACGCAGCGTCTCCTCTCGAACCTTCTTCCGGTCCAGACCCAGGTTGGTCAGTACGCGGGCCGCCACACCCTCCCCCTCGCGTATCAAACCCAGGAGGAGATGCTCGGTTCCGACATAGTTGTGTCCCAGAAGGCGAGCCTCATCGACGGCCAGCTCCAGCACTCGCTTGGCCCGGGGAGTAAAGGGGATTTCTCCAACCGTGAGCGTTCCCCCTCCCTGAGACACCATCCCCTCCACTGTTTTCCGGGCTACATCCAGATCCACGCCCAGGCTCTGGAGGACGCTGGTGGCAATACCCTCACCGTCGCGGATGATCCCCAGCAGGAGATGCTCGGTACCAATGTAGTCATGGTGAAGACGGCCTGCTTCCTCCCTCGCCAGGTACATCACCTTCTTGACTCTCTCGGTAAACCGGTCGTGCATCTGGATCCTCCCGCGATCAGCAGGCGTTACAGTTCTGGAGGAGTTTCCTCACCAGATCCGCGCGCGCCGCGTTGCTTTCTGACTCACTCAGGCTCTTGCCCGCGATTCTCTCAATATGTGCAGGCTGCGAAAGTACCATCAGACTGTTGATCAGGCTGCAGGAAACCCCGCTCAGCAACCCCAGGCCCAACCCCATCCGAACAGCGGAACACAGGTTGAGCACCTCGTCCGGGCGCATCAACCGCCCGGACCTCAGCAATCCGAACGCCCGCCACACCTTATCTTCGATCTGCGGCTTCGCATCCTTGAGCAAAATCCGTCGCGCGGTGCCCTCATGCTCAATAACTTGCCTCGTCACCCTCTCCAGTGAACCGATGATATCCGGTTCGGACTGGCCCAGGGTGGTCTGGTTGGAGACCTGAAAGAAGTTCCCCATCGCCTCGGTTCCCTCACCGTAGAGCCCGCGAACGGCCAGTCCCACCTGTGCGATCCCCTTGAGTGCCCTCCCGATCTGGCCGGTAAGGCCCAGGCCCGGCAAATGGAGCAACACCGAGATCCGCAGTCCCGTTCCCGCATTCGTGGGACATGCCGTCAAGTAGCCGTACTGATCGGAAAAAGCGTACTCGAGCCGTGATTCCAGACAGCTCTCAATCTCCTCAGCCATCACCCAGGTTGCGCCGGGCTGAAATCCCGACTGCATAACCTGAATCCGGAGATGATCTTCCTCGTTCACCATCACGCTCCGGCACTCATCGTCTCCCACAATCACCGCTGTCGGCCAATCCGAGGATACAAGCTCGTTGCTCACAAGGTGCCGTTCCAGCAGGAACCGGCGATCCTCCTCCGAGATCTCCCGAATCGAGATTACTGTGGACTCACCCAGCGCCTGTGTTTCCTCGACGGCGGTCGTCACCTCCGTCAGGATCTGCTGGAGCTCGTCCTTCTCCGCCCGGTGGGAAAACCGGCGCTCCTTGAGATTTCGAGCCAGACGAACCCGGGTCGACATCACGATCTCAGGATTCGGACCTGAACCGTCCAGCCAGCACCCTAAACGATTCTGCATGTCCTCGAGCGTCATGGACGTCTATCCCCCATTCTCAACCGGGCCGACCTCCAGTTCACGAAGCTGGTCCCGGATCTCAGCCGCCCGTTCGAATTCCTCAGCGTCAATGGCTCTCTGGAGAAGGTCCTTCAAGCGCCGCACCTCCCGCTTCTCGTCCACCATTTCCTTGTGAGAAACCGGCGCCTTCCCCTCATGCAGGTTGCTCCCGTGGATGCGGCGGAGCAGATGACGAAGACCGGCCGAGAAGCAATCGTAGCAGTTGGGACAGCCCAACCGCCCGCCCGCCTTGAAATCGGCATATGCCAATCCGCAGATGGAACAGGTGGAATCGGATTCGGCGTCGTCCAGCGAGGCTCCCCCGTCCAACATGCCCGCCAGAAGGTTCGAAACAGCGAGGTTTGCCCCCGAGGATGAGGAGTGCGTCACTCCGATCGCCTCAGCGCATTCCTTGCAGAGGTGCAACTGGGTCACCTTGCCTTCCTCGATATCGGTGTAGAACACCGTGGCCGTCCTCTTGCCGCATTTCTCGCACAGCATTTCCGCTCTCCTGCTATAGGCAAGTACTCAGGTTTCAGACGTCAATTCCCTCGTACAGACTGCCATCTCTGAGTGTCAGCGCTCGATCGGCCCTCTCGGCGAGACCGAGATCATGCGTTGCCACCACAAAGGTCTGGTTTTTCTTGTCCCGCAGTTCCCACATCAGATCGTGAAGACTCCGGCTGTGGATCCGATCGAGATTACCCGAGGGCTCATCGGCCAGGACTACCTCCGGGTTGTTCACGAGGGCGCGGGCCACAGCCACGCGCTGCTGCTCACCTCCGGAGAGCTCGGACGGCCGGTGATGCGCTCGTTGCCGGACTCCCACATCCCGCAGCAGTGCTTCGGCCCTGTCCCGTGACGAATCCCGGTCTTCCCCGGCAATCAGCGC
>JAGLYR010000225.1 GCA_023132135.1 Candidatus Eiseniibacteriota bacterium
CCGGTGTCGGGGCGGAAGAACGTGGGCAGGCCGAAGCCATCGCGCGGTCCATTGATGCTTGTTTGGATTTGCGCGTGCCGATTATTTCGGTGGTGATTGGCGAAGGCGGCTCAGGTGGGGCAATTGCCTTGGCGGCAGCCGATCGTGTGATGATGCTGGAGCATGCCGTCTATTCGGTGATCTCACCCGAAGGATGCGCGGCCATCCTTTGGACCGATCGGTCCAAAGCGCCGCGGGCGGCTGAGGCCATGAGGATGACGGCCCAGGATCTGCGGGATCTTGGGGTCATTGACGGCATTATCCCCGAACCCGTGGGTGGTGCCCACCGGGATCCGAGGGGCGCTGCTCTCCGGGTGCGGGAAGCCGTCCTCTCCAACCTCGCCAGGCTGGATCGGATCCCGACGGACGAGCTGATCGAGCGACGCGTCGAGAAGTACTGGGCCATGGGCGTTTTCGAAGAAGAGGGGAAACCTGAAGGGGAAGACCGGGGTTCTGTTGAGAATGGGGACGCCCGGGGGGAGATGGAGATCGGCTAGCCCGCGTTTCTCGCCAGATGGGCGTCATGGCATGGCGGGACGCGGTTTTTCTGTGGGTCCGAAGGGTGGGAAAAGGGGACATCGAAACATGATCGATCGCAATTTGCTCGACATTCTCGCCTGCCCCGGTTGCAAGGGGCCGTTGACGTACGAGGCCGACCGGAATGCCTTGGTCTGCGACGCGTGCCGGCTGCGTTTCAGAATTGAGGACGACATTCCGATCATGTTATTGGACGAAGCCGAGAAAATCGAGGGATAGCCGGATGGGTCCGTCGGGTGGAATAGCATGTGCTCGGTGACGCATCTTGCCGTAGGTGGTGTGCTGGGGGGGTGGGCGGGAAACAGCGGAGTGGCCTTTTTTCTGGGGATCGTGTCCCACGTGGTGATGGATGCGGTTCCGCATTATGATACCAGGGACTTCCGGGTGGATGTAGCCCTGACAGCGGCGGGATTCCTTGCCGTTCTGGGTCTGGGGTACTGGAACAGCCCCGTTTTCTGGGGAGCGGTCGGGGCCGTGCTCCCCGATGTGGAGAACCTGCTCTGGAGACTGGGGGCTATCCGGGAGTCGTGGAGGATTTTCCCATCGCACACGCGCTTGATCCGGCACGGGAAACCCCTGACGGCGAGGGGAGCAATTCCGCAAGTATTCCTGATCCTGGGTTCCATAGCGGGTCTTGTCCCTCTGGGAGGGTAGGGGACGGCATGCGATTTGTGAGAGCCGTGCGAATTGGAAGACCCGTGATTCTGGTGTGCCTGGCGCTGGTCTTCAGCGGCGCGTGGGCCACAGGCGCCGCTCCCCTCTCGTCCGATGTGGTTCTCAGGACCTCTGATGAGGGACTGGTTATCTTCGAGTATCTGCCTGGCGAGCCTGCCGTGGTCCTTCTCGCGGACGGGTATGCAGCCCTGTCCCTTAACGGGACGGAAATGGCGGGCCCCGCCGGAGCTCCGGAGCTTCCTGTCCGGAGAGTGACCCTGGGTGTTCCTCACGGGGCGGAACTGACCATCCGGCTGGTACGGAGCGGATCCACCCCCATGGGGGTTCATCATCTGCGACCGGTCCCCCGGTGGGAGACCCCCACTGACGACGCCCGGCTGGGACGCGGAGTGTACGAGGAAGATTCCCGGTATTACGACAGCGGCTTGACCTATCCCGAAAACCCTGCCCGCATCATTCTCGATTCCGTGTTCCGGGGTCAACGTGTTGTTGTTGTCGAGCTCGCTCCCTTCCGGTACCGGACTGATTCGAAAGATATCGAGTTCATCGCCCCGATGACGGTGGGAGTGGAAATCCGGGGGGGTGATCGGTCGGCAGGGCCTGTCCCGGAGGATGTCCACGAGGAGTGGTTCCGCCGGAATCTGGTCAATTACGACGTCGCTCGAGCCTGGCGGCAGCGCCCCGGGTATGGGAGGGCACGGAAGGCGACGGCGGGGTTTGAACAGGGAACCGGATGGTTCAAGCTGGGTATAACGGACAAGGGTATGTACCGGGTGACCGGCGCCATGCTGAGTGACGCTGGAGTGGACCTCTCGTCTGTGGATCCGGGGAAGATGCGCCTTTTCTCGGGTGGTGGGCGGCCGCTGCCGGAGGATGTGGACCTGGACCGGATCAACAGCGCGTGGATGGACGAGTGCAGTATTTGGGTCCGGGATGGAGATCCCCAGGGCGTACTGGACAGCGATGACGAGATTGTGTTCTACGGCCTTGGCACCCAGAGCTGGGCAAACGACTACGACGGAAGTCTGCCTGAGGGCGAATGGTGGAGGAACGTCTACACCGACACGAATGTCTACTGGCTGGCTACGGGGGAAGCGACAGAGGGATCTTTCGCCGAGGCACCGCGCCGGATGGAGACGCGGCGGAGAGGTTGGGAGGCGGTGGAGGTGGTAGAGATGGCCAGTTCCTCCGTGTGGATCCGGGCGGAGAAGAACCGGATCGAGAATTTCGGGATTCCGTACGAAGACGGGTGGATGTGGGCGAACTTTGATAACGCGATCCATGAACAGCTCTTTCCTCTCGTCCTGGCGGATGTCGACACCAGCGAGACGGCGAGGTTGATCGTGCGGGTGTGCGGGCAGAGAAGTTCGAGCGCCAGGCACGGGGCCTCCGTCTCCCTTAACGGGCTGACCTTGGGGGGAGGGGCGTGGTTCTCGGACGGGTTTCTGGATGTCGATACCCCGGCGGACCCGGTGGAGGGAACCAACTTCGTGGGAATCAAGGTGGCGACCTCGGACACGTCAGGCGTGGCTGAGATCACGCTGGCGTGGATGGAGCTCCAGTATCGGCGTTTCTTGACCTTGGGAGACCAGGTTCAGGCGCGGTCGCCCGACACGGCCGCAATCGCGCAGTACACAGTGAATCTGGATGAGGCGACCGACGTGCTTGTCTTCGACGTGACCAATCAATTCTCGCCCGCGCGGCTGGACTCCGTACAGATCCCGGGGCTCACAGCCGTTTTCCGGGACAGCGCGTTTGCCGATTCCAGCATCCAGTACATCGTCGCCGCGGAGTTCCGGAACCCTGCGTACGTCAGGGCCAGCGAGCCTTCAGGTCTCCGGACCTTCACGGGTCAGGCGGATTTCCTGGTGATTTACCACCCTCTCTTTGAGGAAGCCGTCGAGAGATTCGTTTCCCACCGACAGGTAGACTGGGATGTCCTCGCGGTTCAGGTGCACGACGTCTACGATGAGTTCTCCTGGGGTCTTTTCGACCCTGTAGCCATTCGGGATTTCCTGGCCTTTGCAGTGGACCACTACACGGGCCCCGGTAAGTCGGGACCCGGATTTGTCCTTCTGTTTGGCGATGCCAGCTACAACTACCGGGCCGAGGGATCCCTGACTATTCCCAACTATGTTCCTTCGTGGCACGGGCGGTATCGCCGTGGGGCCGGCGACGTCTACTCAACGGACGATTGGTACGCGTACCTGGATCCCGGCGATGAGCTGATGGATGTTGCCATCGCGCGGTTCCCGGTCCAGACGGTTACGGAAGCCGAGGCCATTGTGAACAAGGTGATTGCGTACGATGCATCACCCGATTTCGGCCCGTGGCGCACGAGGGTTGTCATTGCGGCGGACGATCTTGGAAAGCAATGCAACTTCAAACCGTGTGAAGTGGTCCACACGTTGGACGCAGAAGCCCTGGTCGAGGAGACATTTCCCGGGATCTTCAATCTTGAGAAGATCTACCTGGCGGAGTACGAGTACGTGGCGTGCCTCAAACGGGAAGCGCAGGTGGACTTCCGGGCGGCGATGAATGACGGCGCGCTGCTCACCATGTTCATCGGGCATGGCGACCGGGCCAAGCTGGCCGACGAGGAACTGTATGTCTGGAGGTCGTCCGAACCTCCGGAGAATGCGGGAAAACCGACCTTTTTCCTGGCAGGGTCCTGCGATGTAGCCGACTTCGCCCAGCCAACGGGCTCTTCCCTGGGGGAGAACCTGCTCCGGCAACCGCAGTCGGGGGCGGTTGCGGTGTTCTCATCGACGTATCTCGCGTACAGCGTGTTCAATTACCGGCTGCTTCGCGCCATGTTCTCTTTCCTGTTCCCGAATCAGGAGATTGCCGGCGGAACCATCGGTGAAGCGCTTCTATATGGGAAGAACCTCGTTCGCGATAGCGGGCAGGAAACCGGCAAGCCTTACCACAACGAAAGGCTGGAACTTCTGGGCGACCCCACCCTGAAACTGGCGGTACCCGATCTTCACGTGGAGATCACGGGGGTCGATTCGGACACGGTCAGATTCGTTCGTCGCGACGTGGTGTCCATTCACGGGAGAATCCTGGAAGAGAGTTCTCCCGTGAGGACCTTTGATGGGACCGCGTGGGTCGAGGTCTTCGGGACGGAGGACCTGTCCGGGCACGACGCCGTCGACCACCTGGGACGGCCCCTGACCAATTGTTCTATGAGCCACATCGACTACGCCCTTCGGGGTCTTCCCATTTTCCGCGGGCAGGTTGCGGTGAACAACGGGGAGTTCGATGCCGGCTTCATCGTCCCGCGAGACGCTGTTGAGGGATCGCTCGCGCGCATCAGCGTTTACGTCTCCGACGGGTACGCCGACGGGGCCGGGGTCGTGGATTCCGTGACGGTGGGTGGATTGGCCGACTCAGACGACGTCCAGGGCCCGATTTTCTCCATCAACGAGAGCGGAAACGCTGTGTCCGATGGGTCCATACTGCCCCTGGAGGGAACACTGGTCTGTTGCTTCGAGGATCCCGGCGGCGTCAACATCCAGGGCTTGAGCGATACCTCGGCCGTGCTTCTCATCATCGATTCCAGCGAATTCATCGAATTGACGGATGTGTGTCAATACGAATCCGGGAGTTTCACCCGGGCCTGCGCCGAGTACTCCTATTCCCTCCAGATCGGCAGCCACACGCTGGAGGTCCGGGCCATGGACAACATGGGAAACCGGAGCCAGCAGATGTTCAGCGTGGAGGTGGGGGAGGAAGGCAGGCTGGCGATCTCGGATGTCTTCCCCTATCCGAATCCATTTGACGACGGGACGTATCTCATCTATGAACTGAGTCGTGATGCAGACGTGACGGTCCGGATTTTCACGGTTGCGGGCCATCCCGTTCGGAAGCTTGAAGCCGGGTACCAGTCGAGAGGGCAGCAGCATGTGTACTGGGACGGCCGGGACGAAGAACTGGATCAGGTAGCGAACGGGGCATATCTCTTCAAAGTTGACGCGCGGTCTGAGGGGGGCAGTGCGAGCGCCCTTGGAAAGGCCATGAGAATCAAGTAGCATGCGCTTTTGGAAAAGCCATGGGAATCAAGTAGCATGCGCCTTTGGATAAGGCCATGGGAATTGAGTAGCAATGGACCGGAGAGGATCAATCACATGAGAAGGATATTGGTGGTGGTTGCGCTGGTTGTCGGGTTGGCTGGGTTGGGCGCACGTGAGGCTTGCGCTGTGTCGGAGGCAGCGGCTCCCAGCCTGATCATCCCGCCGGGGGCGCGGGCCTGCGGCTTGGGCCAGAGCTTCGTAGGGATTGCCGATGACGCCACAGCCATGTACTGGAACCCCGCGGGAATCGCCTTTACAACCGGGCGCAACGTGGCGCTGATGCATTCCCAGCTCATCCCGGAACTGGCGGACGATGTGTACTACGAGTATTTCGGGTACACTCAGGAAATCCAGGGACTGGGAATGCTCGGGTTAAGTTTCACGTTTCTGACGTATGGCAAGTGGCAGGCGATGGGTGAGAGCGGAGAAGAGGGGGACTTCTTCTCCAGCTATGAATTTGCCCTCGGGGGGACCTACGCCGCTCTCCTGGCTGATAACATCTCCGCGGGAGTCTCCCTCAAGCTGGTGCACGTCAGCCTGGCGCCGGCCTCGGCGACCGTCGAGGGGGAGGAAGGCATCGGCACCAGTTTTGCAGCGGACCTGGGGTTGCTGTGGCGCCTGTTCCATGGGCGGGTAAACCTTGGCGCCAATCTCCAGAACATTGGTCCGGACATATCCTTCATAGACGTTGAGCAGTCGGCGCCGCTGCCAAGGAATCTCAAGACGGGTGTGGGCATTGTGATGCTGCAATCGGATCTCAACCGGGTGCTGGGATCGTTCGAGGTGAATGTTCCGCTGACGGGCCTGGAGAGAAAATTCGACGATTTCGCGGCATGGTCCGATGACGTAACACTCAATGGTGGGGTGGAGTGGGGATTCTCCAAGTTCCTGGCTCTCCGCGCGGGATACATCCATGATCCGGACGGGGACATCGAAGGAATGACGTACGGAGGCGGACTCCACATCTCGAGTGTGGGCCTCACTGTCGACTACGCCACGGTACCCAAGGCCAAGGACATCGGCCGGGAGGACAAGTTCTCTATTACCGTGGGTTTCTAGGCCTGGGTTATTCATGAATCCCTGC
>JAGLYR010000226.1 GCA_023132135.1 Candidatus Eiseniibacteriota bacterium
TCCGGTCGAAATCGACCCCGCGCCTTGCCAGTCACAGCCTCCGTCCCTCTCGCCACGGGATTCCTGAATAACCCAGGCTACAACGGCAGCGTTGCCGTCTCGGACTCTGAGGCAGAATGGGTGGGGGCTTTATCCCGACGAAGGGCGGATCTTCTGAATGTCTGACACGATGACCTTAACTCATTGCAGACGAACCCGGAGTTTCCTCCGGCTGGCACTCCCCCTGTGTCTTGCGGTCCTGATTGGGCAGGGTGAGCGGGTGTGGGCGGAAGCTCCGGAGCGGCCCGCAGTGCGACCCATCTCCCTCTGGCAGGGAGAGCCCCCGCCGGTGTCCCCGGTGGTGACGCGGGGGCTTCTGGCCGACGGCGTTTCCAGCCTGGGGCGGCTCGATGCCCTGCGCGCGCAGGATCTTTTCTCAACAAAGGCGGCGGGTCAGGCTGAGCCCGAGACGCTCAGGATCATATCAATCCGTGTGGAGTTCGAAGAATCCACGGGCATGACCCGTGGGCGCTTCAACCTGACGCCCCCCGAATCCCTGGATGCCGGTCTGCCCGAGCACATGATCGATCCGCCTCCGCACAATCGCAGCTACTTCATGAAGCATCTCGAGTCGCTGGATCGGTACTACTGCGCCCAGTCATACGGCCAGATCGTTATTGAGTACGATGTCTTTCCTCATGAGGAGAACGGCGCGTACGTGTTGGACTCCATCTCGGTATACAACCGGGAGATGACACAATGGAGCTGGACCGTTGAGGGATTGACGGCTCTCTATCGCGATGCAATCGTGCTGGCCGACACTTCGGACTCCGGAGTGTTCGAGGATGCCGACGATCTCAGTGTCTACATCGTGTTTCATTCCGGGCCCGATCTCCAGACCGATGTGGCCTTCGACTCGCCCAACGATATCCCGTCCTTCATGATCGCTCTGGGGGACAGCGACCGGTTCTGGGTCCGCACCGGCAGTGCGGACTCGTTGATGGTCTACGACGGTATGGTGATTCCCGAGACCGTGTCCCAGGACGGGCTCGTCGGCGCCATCAACGGTGTGCTGGCCCACGAGTTCGGCCACATCTTGGGCGCCCTGGATCTCTACAACACCTGCAACTGGGCGACCGGGATCGGCTTCTGGGGTCTGATGGGGTCGGGTAACCAGGTGGCCTTCGACCTGGGGCTGGGCGTCCCCGTCGAGGGAATCGTGCCTCCCAGTATGTGCGCCTGGACGAAATGGTGGCTGGGCTTCCTGGAGCCTGAGACGATCGACAGCTCGGGAACCTACTCGCTGAGGGCAGTGGAGCTGCAGGACGGCACGGCCAACCTGTACCGAATTCCCATCAATGGAGACGAATACTTCCTCCTGGAGAACCGGCAGCAGCGGCTCAGGCACGGCGTGGCCAGCGCTATCGCCGCGGATCCAGTGACCGGCGTCGCTATGGGACCAGTGGACTCGCTCGGCTATGTCGAGTGCCGCCGGGATAGTTCCGCGGCGCAGTGCTTTGAATCGTACTACAACTTCCAGTACGACTACGGACTCCCGGGGTCGGGACTTCTCATCTGGCACATCGATGATGAGAAGATCCTGGAGACCCTGATGGCCTACAGCAATGCTGTGAACTGCGACTACTGGCGAAGGGGCGTGGATCTGGAGGAAGCAGATGCCCTGAAAGACATGGGCAATCCCTATTCCTTCTACAACCAGGGGAGTGAGTTCGATCCCTTCTTCCGGGGTAACAACGACACCTTCGACGAGAGCAGCGTTCCCAATTCCAATTCGAACTTCAATGCGGTCAGCCATATTGCGATCACCGACATAGACAGCCTCTCCAGTGAGATGAGCTTCACCGTGCGTATGGGCGCGGGGGTACCGGGATGGCCGGTCGCGTTCTGCTACGCCGGGTGGTCCGACAGTCTGGGCGCCATCACGGTCTGCGACACGGCCCGGTCCGAGGCCAACGCCCCGGCGGCCGTGGACGTGGATGGGGACGGGGTTCTGGAGATCGCCCTTGCGGTCGCAGCGGAGGTCCACGTCCTGCGCCTGGAAGGCCCCGCGGAGGTTGATGGTTGGCCCGCGGTAACGGGGGATTCGCTTCTGGCCACCGTGGCGGCGGCCGATCTTGATGGAGATGGACGTGGAGAGGTCCTTGCCCGGTCGGGATCGGGTCTTCTCTACGCGTGGGAGGGAGATGGAACCCCCTTCTTCGGGGACTCCGATACCCTGGGTGTGTTCTGGAGGTCTCCGGGTAATCCGGTTTGCGCCCTGGCGGTCTCTGACGTCGACGCGGACGGGGAGACAGATGTTCTGGCGGCGGTTGGGGAAAGCCTGATGGTGTGGGGTTGGGAGCCCGGGTCCCGAAACGTGGATCTGAAGTGGGTGCAAACCTGGGGCGATACGATCCGGGCTCTCGCCGTGAGAGAGGCCGCCGGCGGAGTTCCTGCAGCGATAGCGGTTCTCCTGGAATCCGGGCAGGTCTCGTTGGTGGACGGCGGTGGGCAGGAACATGGGGGGTGGCCGGTAGGTCTGGATGGGAACGCGGGGGTCGGAACCCTGGCCTTTGCGGATGTCGACCGCGCAGCCGGTGGCGAGAGCGAGCTGGTTGTGGTGACCCGGGAGGGTTGGATCACGGTCCTGACTGCGAGTGGGGAGACGCTGCCAGGCTGGCCCGTGGTTCTGCAATCCGGGGTCCACTCGGCGCCGGCCCTCGGAGATCTGGACGGGGATGGTTTCCTCGACCTGGCCCTCGGGTTGGAGAATGGCCAGATCGAAGTCCTGAGCTACACGGGAACGCCGCTGCTGGCCTGGAGGGTCGATGTCGGTCAAGCACCATCAGCCGTATTTGTTGATTTAACAAACGATTCAAGGCCCGAGCTCATAAGTTCCTTTAACAACCGCCATCTCACCGCGTGGGATGTCAGGGGCAATCCGGTTGAGGGCTGGCCCCTCCCGGCGGGGGCCGATGCGTCTCTTACGCCTCTTGTCTCGGACCTGGAGGGGGACGGCACTCCCGAGGTTGTGGCATTTGGATCGGATGGCCGGCTGTATGCCTATGAGGTGGGCTGGATCCCGGATGCCGGTCCCATTGTGTGGGGAGGGTACCTGGGCAACAGTGCGCGGACTTCGTGCTACCCGGCGGCCCTGATGCCTGCCGATCCTGTGGAACGCAGCGTTGCCCTGGCGGATGGAGACCTGGTGATCTATCCCAATCCTTCCAGGGACGGAGTTGTTCACATCCAGTACCGCTTGGGCTTTGCCACGAGGGTCAAGGTGACCATCATGGATCTCAGCGGGCAGGAAATCTGGCAGGTCGAGGACTTTTCCAGCGAAGGCCCCAATGAGGTCCACTGGCCCACAGATTCGGTGGCCAGTGGACTCTACCTCTGCAGAGTGGAGGCTGGGGAGAAATCGGGTTCGACCATTGTGTTTCGGAAAGTGGCCGTGGTGAAGTAGGGCTGTCGGCTGCAAATCCCGGAGGTCTTGGAAATGCGAAGGTCGCTTTGGTTAGCAGGGGTCGTTGGTGTTCTTCTGCTCAGTGTTCCCGCGGTCGGGGTAGCCGGGCCAAGTCTGAAGCAGGAGCCGAGCAGGCTGGCGGGTGGTTGCCTGTGGTCGCCGGGTGCGGTCGAGAAGATGCTGGAAGGTCTGGCCCGGGCGTCTGTTGAGGATCCGCCCGTGGAGCCTGTGGTGGAGCCTGGATACCTGCAACCGGGTGAGTCGGGCTACAAGTCCCCCGGGCGCGCCTTCTTCATGTCTCTTGTCCTGCCTGGATCCGGGGAGCTGTACGCTGGTTCGATGCGGGGACTCGCATTCCTTGGAATCGAGCTCCTGTCGTGGGGTGGCTATGTTTACTACGATGGCAAGGGCCACGACGAGAGAACCAACTACGAAGCTTTCGCCGACCTTCACTATGAGGCGGCCCGATACCGGGATGTGGTCAACGAGATCTGCGGCAAGTATGAGAACTGGCCCCTTGACCCGGACTATCCATGTCAGGATTGCGAGTTTCAACATTGTGCGGAGGATCTGGATCCTGGGGAGGGCAATACCTACTCGGAAAACCAGTGCGCGATGGTGCGGGGACACTTCCTTCTCCCGGATGAGACGGGGCAGCACTACTATGAGGACCTGGGGAAGTACGACAAGTACATCTTCGGATGGGATGACTGGTACGAGAAGTACACCTTTGATAACCGGCGCGACGCCATCTCGTGGTCGGAGTGGCAGCCGGGAGAGACCTGGCCGACGATGAACCCGCCCTGGGATGAGACGGTGGGAATGGATTCGGAGAACCGGGAGAAATACCGGGGAATGCGTCGGCAGAGCAATGACTACCTGGATCGGGCGACCTACTTCACCTGGTTCGTGCTCATCAACCACGTGGGCAGCGCACTGAACGCGGCCTTCTCCGCTCGCACGCACAACCGCAGGCTGGTAGGGGAACCGACCGGGATGGATGTGGGAATGGAATCCAGGCCTCTGGAGAATGAGTACGAGACGCGGATTTTCGTGAGGAAATGGTTCTAAAGCCCGCATTTTTCACCAGCCTCGCGAAGAGACTGGTGAGAAATGCGGATTAACAGGGAGAGATTCTTGATCGGCCGAATTGGCATTACATTGCTTGTTGGAGGGCTTGCGCTCGTTGCTGCGCCGTGCGTGGCGGAGACGCAGGGCCGGCAAGGGACTCTGGGCCAGGTTGCGGCAGAGCTCTTCGCTGCCAGGCGGGCAGAAGCTCTGGAGTCCATTGCCGCCGGGCCGCAGTCGGGATCGACGTCGGTGTCTGCGGCTATTTCCAGACCCGGCAAGTCCGGCCGCAAGGCCTTTTTCCTTTCTCTCCTGCTTCCAGGGTTGGGTCAGAGGTATCTCGGGCAGGAGTACCGCTCCAGGATCTACATGGGAGCCGAGGCGGCGGTGTGGATTACCGTGGCCAGCTTCTGGTTGCAGGGATCGCTGAGGGAGGATCGGTACCGCGAGTTCGCGGAAATCGTGGGCGGGGCCGATTCCGGCATGGACAATGACGACTACTACAAGGACCTGGCGCTGTACGGGTCCAGCGATGTACATTCGATGGTCATTCGATGGGAAGCCCGCGCCCTCTTTCCCGATGATCGCGACGCCCGGGGCAGGTACTATGCCGAGAACATCTACCCCGAGAGCGAGGCGTGGTCGTGGCCGGACGCGGCGGCCTTCGACGAATACCAGCGGCTCAGGCGCCGGAGCAAGCGCGCCTACCGCACAGCCGTGAACGTCATCGGACTGGTGGTCCTGAACCGCCTGGTCAGCGCCATCGACACGGTGACCGGGAAGGAAAAAGAGGAGTTCGCGGGTGGATGGGTGCCGCAGTTCTCGGTCAGGGCTCTTCCCGGAGATGATGCGCCCGCGGCTTCCCTCCATCTCCATCGCTCATTCTAGATTTATGAATCCCTGCTGTGAGGATCTTTTGAACATGCGAGGAGTCGTGACAAAATGGGTTTGCGCGGGAACACCACACCACTGCTGATTGCCCTGGGGGTCTGCGCGGTTGGTTTCGGGGGGGGCTGCGCGAGCGGCGGAGGTGAGCGTGTTCCCTCCGGCCTGCCGGCCATTGCTCCTGCCCTGCGCTTCGAACAGGTACGGTCCATCGGATCGTCCGGATCCGGATCCGGTGAGTTCGATGAGCCCATGGGAATTGCCCTGGACCACCGGGGGTATCTCTACGTCGTGGACATGGGGAACAACCGTGTCCAGGTGTTCGATCCGGAGGGCCGGTTTCTCTTTGAGTTCGGGATCTTTGGATCGGAGAACGGTCAGTTCATCGAGCCGGTGGGCGCGACGGCGGATCACGGTTTTTCCGTTGCGGTCACCGATGCCCGCAACGAGCGCTGGCAGACCTTCGACCTGGACGGCAATTTTCTTGCGGCCAGCTTGGATGGGGCGGACGCACGGCTGGGTATTCCCTGGGGTGTGGCGCGTGCATCGGACGGGCGCCTGTACGTCAGCAACATCCAGGACCATTCGATTGTCGTGGTGGGGCTTGACGGGAATGTAGAGTTCGACTTCGGGGGGTTCGGCGCCGGGCGCGGGCAACTCAACCTGCCCAGCGGTGTTGCCTTCTCCAGACAGCAGAACCTGTTTGTGGCCGACACGGGAAATCACAGGGTCCAGGTGTTCGATCTCGACGGCGGGCCTCTCGCGAGGTGGGGAAGACGAGGCGCCGGACCCGGGGAGTTCCTGGGACCTCGCGGGATAGCGGTGGACCGGCAAGGGAGAGTTTACGTCGCGGACACGGGGAACGATCGCATCCAGGTCTTCGATGCATCGGGAGGATGGTTGGCGGTCTATCCTCCGGCGAACTCCGGAGGCGAGCTCGCGCGTCCTGCCGACGTGGCAGTGATAGGCGCCCGGGTTTTCGTCGCGGACACGGGTCACGATCGGGTGGTGGAACTGCGCGTGAGAGAAATCCACAGATGACACGGAAGGGGCCAGGCTCGGCCGGGGACCTCGTAACACAGCGAGGCTGAATTCGGAGGCGGATCCGACGTCTTGAACTGGAGAGCTGCCATCTGGTGTGTTCTGGCATGCGGTCTGGTGCCGGAGGTCGGTTTGGCCCAGACGGCCGTAGCAGACACCGTGTCCCTGTTCCAGGTGGAAACCGTCGTCCTGGGCGATGGTTCGCAGGGTCCCTTCCGGCTTCCCGATGCTCTCATCATTCCCGGGACCGAAGTCGTGGAGCTGGAGGGAAGTTCACTGCGCCCGGGACTGGACTACCAGCTGGACGCAGTCCGGGGTGAAATCCGACTGACACGGCCTCTGGCCCAGGGTCAAGTTCTCCGTCTTCGGTACGAGAAGTTTCCCTACGATCTTCGCCCTTCGTACTCGCGCCGGCCCATCCGTTTTCTAACCCCTGGAGAAGATCCCGTCGAGTCGGCCGTGGCGCCGGCAAGGCCCCGACGCCCCGACGCCGCAGAGCCGGCCCAGCTCACAGTGGCGGGAAACAAGACCTTTTCCGTGGAACTGGGCTCCAACCGGGACGCCACCCTCAAGCAGGCCCTCAACCTCCAGATCGGTGGTTTCCTGGCCCGGGATGTGGAGGTCCGGGCCATTCTCTCCGATACGGACATCCCGCTCCAGCCGGAGGGGACCACCCAGGAACTGGAACAGCTGGACAATGTGCTGGTGGAGGTCCGGAGCACCCATCTCTCGGCGACGCTGGGAGACTACGATGTGGCAATACGGAACCGGCGTTTTGCCTCGCTCCAGCGGCAACTGGAGGGGGCCCTGGGCGTGGCGGACTACGACCGCTGGCGGGTGGCGGTCGCCGGTGCGGTGTCCAAGGGAAAGCACGCGTCCATGGAGTTCCGCGGGGAGGAGGGGAGGCAGGGTCCCTATATGCTCCTGTCCCGGGAGGGTGGCAGGGACATCGTGGTGGTCGCGGGCAGCGAGCGCGTGACCATCTTCGGCGAGCGAATGGTCCGGGGAGAGAACAACGACTACACCATCGATTACCAGGATGGAACCCTCCAGTTCACCAACAAGCGTCTGATCACCCAGGACGCGGAGATAGCGGTGGACTATGAGTACATGACGGAGGATTACAAGCGCGGGTTCTACTTCGGCGAGACGGAGCTGCGCGATTTGGCTGACGGGCGCTTGGACCTGGCTCTGTCCGTGTTCTCGGAGCGGGACCAGACCTCCCGGCCTCTGGCGGAGGACCTGACCTCCGAAGACCGGGATGTGCTCGCCGCGTCGGGGGACGAAGACGCGTGGGTCTCCGGCGCCACGGATGTGGGGGAGGGCAACGGCCCGTACGGCCGCGTGGAGGTTCCATCCGGTGAGTCGTACTTCGTTTGGGTGGGACCGGACTCGGGGCGCTACAACGTCCGGTTCACCGAGTTGCCGGATTCCTCCGGGCAATACACGCGCCGGTTCGACGATAGCGCGGGCCGCTACGTGTACGAGTTCACGGGACACGGGCCCTATGTGCCGCTGATCCGGATTCCGGCGCCGCAGGCCCAGACTCTGGCTGATCTCAAATGGAACCTGGACGCGGGAGAGCAGTGGAGCTTTTCCGGTGAGGCGGCCTTGAGTGATGTGGACCGGAACACTCTGTCGGACCTGGACGACGGGAACAACCTGGGTGGGGTCTACGAGGTTGAACTGGCGTTGAATCGCCGGCCCGTCAGCCTGGGGAAACGCTCGCTCGGCCGGGTTACCCTGCGGGGAATGGCGCGCTCGAGGGAGGAGAGGTTCCAGCCTTTGGGCCGGACAGAGATTCCCTACTATGGGAAGCGATGGAATCTGTACTCTGTCTCGGAGCAACGCGCCGAGGACGTGCGAGAGGCGAATCTTGCCTACGAGCCTTGGAAAGGCGGGGACATCCGGCTCAATTACGGACGCCTGAACCAGCAGGATGATATCACTTCCATCCGCAAGGATGTGACAGCCACCCAGGATCTGGGGGGCGGAAGCCGGATTTCCAGCTTGTACGAGAAGGTGGATTCCTGGGACAAGCGCCCGGGAGGGGACAGCCGGAGGAAAACCCGGGTGTTTCGATCGGATGCTTCCATCCGGTGGGGGAAGGTTCTGACCGGCGCGGTCTTCGAGCGCGACGCCCGGGATCGGGGGAGTCCCGACAGTCTTCTGTGGGGATTGCGGTACGACGACGTGCAGGTCTCGGCCTCCCTGGTAGAGATGGAGAAGTGGACGGGTTCGGTGCGCGCTGCCCAGAGGGAAACGGATGAGGTTTCTGAGGGAGACTGGGCTCCGCATTCGGTTTCGCGGACCACAGAAGTCGCCGTGCGGCGGCAGGGCGCGGGGTCCTTTTCGGCGGGAGCGATCCTGGCTCACCGGCGCCTGGCGTATGATTCGCGGCTCCAGGAAGCGGACCTCACCACGGACCTCGCGGACCTCGATCTCAACCACAGCCTCTTTGGCGATCGGCTGAGCAACCGGTTCAACTACCGGATCTCCAACGCCACGCGGACCCTGAGGGAAAGGCACTTTGTGTGGGTCGGGGAAGGGGCGGATTACGACAGCTCGGGGAACTTCATCGATGGAGAAGGCTTCTATGAGCCGGTCACCGTCCCCGGTGGCTCCCGGCCGGTCACGGAGGTGGTGGCCAGCGCCCGCCTCCGGTGGAACCCGACGCGCCGCGCTGCCCTGACGTCGGGCGAGGGGGCATGGTTCGACCGTTTCAGCAGCGAGACCTTCATCAAGATCGACGAGAAAACCACCTCCGACGATCGGGCCCGCATCTACCTGCTGGATCCGGGGGTTCTCCGGGACGATCAGACCACGCTGGAAGGGCGCTTGACCTTTCGCCAGGATCTGCTCCTGTTTCCCCGGCGGCCGACCTTTTCCGTGCGATTCAGGTACGAGTATAACGACTTTACGGACAACAGGTTGGAGGGCGTCTTTCGCGATGTGGTTGAAGGGCAGAGGAGTATTCTCCTGCGGAGCTCTCCCAGGGAAGGCCTGGGCCTGGAACTGGAGTATCTGAACCGCTGGAGAGGAGAGGACGTGGAAGAAGGGGGTGCGGTCCGCGCCGAAGATCGCTTTTCCCACGGAGTGCGAATGCAGGTTTCCCAGTGGATAGGGGGCCGGACGAAGCTGGTACTGCGGACGGCTTTCGATTCCACGGAGGAGCGCGAGTCGGCCCGGGCAGTCCGATCCCTGGAAGTAGCGCCCGCTGTCACCTATTCTTTCCTGGGAAAGGGCCGTGCGGAAGGGGCCATGACCTGGCGGCGGGCGTCCGGAGATATTGAGACCGGACCTTTCTCGAGAATCGGATACCTGGGTCGGCCCGGCTGGGATTGGCGATTGCGGGCCGACTACCGTGTCGGCAGATATGTGACGGCATCCCTGACGTACTCCGGAAACCGGGAGGAAGGGCGGGATGCGATTCATAGCGGGAAGACTGAATTAAGAGCCTATTTCTAGCCTGGATTATTCATGAATCCCTGCTGCGAGGGACTCAGGATGTGTCTGGACTGCGTTGCGGTGCCGATTTCGATCCTCA
>JAGLYR010000227.1 GCA_023132135.1 Candidatus Eiseniibacteriota bacterium
GCACGAAGCACGGAGCACGAAGCACTGTTTCTGATCCTCCTCTCCCTGGACTAGGAATCGTCTGATGCTCAAGAAAATCCTGGTAGCGAACCGAGGCGAAATCGCAGTCCGCGTCCTGCGCGCCGCGCGGGAAATGGGTATCCCCACGGTGGCCGTTTACTCCGAGGCCGACGACGACGCTTTCCATCTCCGGTTCGCCGACGAGACGGTCTGCATCGGGCCGGCTGAGCCGGCGGCCAGCTACCTGAACTTCGACCGCATCTTCGAAGCCGTTGAGACCACGGGCGCAGATGCCCTCCACCCGGGCTACGGGTTCCTTGCCGAGAACTATCAGTTCGCTCAAGAGTGCGAGAAGCAGGGCATCACCTTTATCGGCTCCTCCTCCGAATCCATCCGCCTCCTGGGATCCAAGACCGAGTCACGGCAAGCCATGATGGCCGCAGGTATCCCGCTTATTCCCGGGATGCACGCCACGGCCGATTCCACCGAGGAGTTTGTTGCCGAAGCCGGAAAGGTGGGCTATCCCGTCCTCATCAAGGCCGCCGGCGGCGGCGGCGGCAAGGGCATGAGGATTGTCCGGGATGAGTCGGGGCTGGAGGAAGCGGTAGCGGCTGCTCGCCGCGAGGCCGGATCGGCCTTCGGGAACGATGCCGTGTACCTGGAGAAGCTGATCGAGAAACCGCGTCATGTGGAATTCCAGATCCTGGCGGACCAGCACGGGAACGCCATCCATCTCTTCGAGCGAGAGTGCTCCATCCAGCGGCGGCATCAGAAGATCGTCGAGGAGAGCCCATCGGTCGCACTGGACCCGGAACTCCGCCAGAGGATGGGAGAAACGGCGGTCAAGGTCGTCCTTGCCAGCAACTACACCAACGCCGGCACCGTCGAGTTTCTGCTGGACCGGAACCGGGAGTTCTACTTTCTTGAGGTCAATACCCGGATCCAGGTGGAACACCCGGTGACGGAGCTCATCACAGGGATCGATCTGGTGAAAGCCCAGATACGGATTGCCGCGGGAGAACCTCTGGGAATTCGACAGGAGGATCTCTTGCAGCGGGGGCATGCCATCGAGTGCCGGGTGTACGCCGAGGACCCCGAGAACAACTTCCTCCCCTGCGCAGGGAAAATCCTGTTTGCGGAGGAACCGGTGGGACCGGGAATCCGGGTGGATTCCGGGATCTACTCCGGCTACACGGTTCCGGTACACTACGATCCCATTCTCTCGAAGGTTATCGTCTGGGCGGAAACCCGGGACGAGGCCATCCAGAAAATGAGACAGGCCCTGGCTGCCTATCCGATCCTGGGCATCCGAACCATCGTGCCATTCCTCGGGGCCGTTCTGGACCACCCGGAGTTCGTGGGGGGAAACACCTACACCGACTTCATTGATGAGCACTTGAAGGACTGGACCCTCGAGACGGACGAGGGGGATGTTCTGGACGCGGCCCTGATTGCCGGCGCCCTGGCAACCAGCAAGCGAACCACGGATCTTCCCGCCGGCGTCCGCCGGATGCCGACTCCCTGGGAAACTCTGGGGAAATGGGAAATCGCCGCGAGGTCGTAGCCCGCGGAAAGGCAGATCATGATCAGCGCGGAACTCGTGTACAACGGAGAGAGATACCTGGTTTCCGTGGACAGGCCGGAAGGAGCCACGGCCGCCAGGATTGATGAGCGATCCATTGAAGCCGAAATCACGAGGCTCAGCCCCGATTGCTTCTCCCTCAGAATCGGCCCGAAGCAAACCACAGTCTTCGTTGCCCGGTCCGACGAGAAGGTATTCGTTCATGTGGGCGGCCGGCTGTTCGAGTTCGAAGAGGCGGGTGCTCAGGGCGGGGCGTTCGCCGGCGGCGGCGGGGCTGTGGCCGACGGCTCGGTGTCCTCTCCCATGCCCGGACGCGTCGTCAAGATGGCCGTCCAGGAAGGCCAGCAAGTCGAGAAAAACCAGGTCCTCGTAATCGTCGAAGCCATGAAGATGGAGAACCCTCTCAAGTCTTCTGTGGCAGGCACGGTCAAGAAAATCCACTACGCGGAGGGCGATCTGGTGGACGCCGGAAAACCCATCGTCGAGGTCGAGCCCGCGGAGGAGTAGCCCGCATTTCTCATCGGCATGCGTTGCCCGGCCGAGTCCAGGATCGGCAAACATCTGCAACCTGTTGAGCCACAACCTGTTCCGCCGCTATTTGCTTGATCTCCATCCGGAGATATGATAGAATAGAAACTGGTAAAGAGACGAGCCGCAGGGGGCCGGCCGCAAGGCCGGACCCCCTTTTGTATTGCGTGCCGTAGAGGAGGTACGAAGTGAGAAGCCGCCATGTACTGATCGGGGTTCTGGCGACGATCTTTCTGGGTTCAGGTTCCGTTTGCGCGGAGCCAACCTGGATTCCCCTTGGGCCGGGCAATCCCGGAGACCCCGTTTCCATCGACCTCCTCCTCGCAACCCCGGACGAAGTGGTGCTGGAGATCCGGATTCCCGGGTTCTTCGCCGAGGAAACCGCGACCGCCCACGGCTCCTTCACGCGAATCAGAATTCCGGGTTGTGGCCGGACAGCCCGCATTGGAAACGCGCTTCTACCCATTTTGAGGAAGGCCATCGAGGTTCCGCAGGGTTCCGCGCCGCAAATCGAGATCCTGGAGCAGACGACCTCGCGATACGATCTTCGGGGACTGGGGATGCCCCCGCGCGTGTTCCCTGTTCAGGCCCCCGTGGAGAAGATGCCCGGGGCCAGGGAATCCGCCCCATTCTCCCTCTCCATGGATTTCTATGCATCCCATTCGTCGTATCCGAAAGATCTCGCCCGGGTGACCGAAACGGGTCAGATCCGAGCCCATCGATTTGCGATGCTGCAGTTCGCGCCCGTGATCTACGTGCCGGCGCAGGGGACAATCGAGGCGACTGAGCGGATGGTCGTGAGGATCACGAACCCCGGCGCAGATCTTATGCGAACCCGGCAGGTTCTTGACCGGTACGCCTCCCCGGAGTTCGACGAGATCGCGTCACGGGTGCTTCTGAACCGTCGGGCCGGATCTGCCAAGGCCGTGCCCCCGTTGCCCGCGGGGTATCTCATCATCACCAACGCCGGCTTCTACGACGAGATGCAACCTCTCGCCCAATGGAAAAACGGCAAGGGGTACCAGACCACCGTGACTCGCACATCCGACATTCCAGGCGGCGCCACGACAGCAGCCATCCGGGATTACATCCAGGACGCATACGACAACTGGGACATCCCTCCAGCCTTCGTCCTTCTCGTAGGTGACGTGGCGGACATCCCCAACTGGACGGGGACCACTTCCAGCAATCCGCCCACGGACCTCTACTACAGCACCCTGGCGGGCGAGGACTTCGTCCCCGACCTGGGAATTGGGCGCTTTTCCGTGGCGACCTCCGCACAGGCCGCCGCTCTGGTCCAGAAAACCATCGACTACGAGAAACTCCTCATTGCCTCAGGAACCGCCTGGCTCAAGAAAGCCGTATTCATGGCATCCGAGGACAACTACACAGTTTCCGAGGGAACTCACGACTACTGCATCACGAACTACATGGACCCGGCGGGCTTCACTTCGGACAAGCTCTACTGCCACACCTGCGACGCCACCACGCAGCAGGTGAGGGACGCGTTCAACAACGGCCGGGTACTGGGGATTTACTCGGGCCACGGCGGCACAACCTCGTGGGTCGACGGTCCAGCCTTTTCCCAGAGCGACGTCAATGCTCTCACGAATCTCGACCTGTACCCCTTTGTGCAGAGCTACGCCTGCTACACGGGCAACTACACGCTCTCCGAGTGCTTCGCGGAAACCTGGATCCGGGGTTCCGGGAATGGGAGTCTGGCTTTCTGGGCTTCCTCGGTGACCTCTTACTGGGACGAAGACGACGTGCTGGAAAAAGGCGTCTTCCGCGCGCTGTTCGAGGACGGCGTCACCTGGATCGCCGGAATGACCAACCAGGGCAAGTGGTCTGTCTACGAACACTACAGTGGCGGCGGATCGACACAGCGCTACTACGAGATGTACAACCTGATGGGCGATCCTTCCCTGGACGTATGGACCGATTATCCAACCTCCATGGCCGTCACCCATCCGGGCACCTGTCCCGTGGGCGCCGGATCCTACACAGTCCACGTGGAGGACGGGCGCGGCCCGCTGGCGGATGCTCTCGTCTGCCTGAACATGCAGGGGGATGTGTACAGGACCGCCTATACCGACGCCTATGGGGATGCGGGCCTCGTTCTTGATCCGCCACCGCTCGAGACGGGAACCATGGACCTCACGGTGACCTGCCACAACTTCGCGCCGGCGCTGGAAACCGTGGAGGTGGTCATTCCGTCCATAGTCTCCGTCGTCCCGGACACCGTCCAGGTCCAGACAGCCACGGCAGTCACCGTCACGGTTCAGGACACTCTGTTCCAGCCCATCGCAAACGTGGTCGTCACCATCGATGGCTGGGGTCTCGATCCCGCTCTGGTGGATACGACGGACAAGGCCGGCCAGGCTGTGATCACTGTAGATGCACCGTACGGGGAAATCCTCGCGGTCGTGGGCCGGGAAATCGGAGAAAGCCATGATTGCTTCGAGCGTTCCATCGCCGTTGCCGGAGCCTCTACCCTCCCCAATCCCAGAGTTGAAGCCCGCGTGGATGAGCTGGGCCTTCTGGGAGCCGTTGCCCCGTACTACGAAGGGACCATCACGGGCCGGGCGTCTCACGCGGGGTTAGCCCGCGTTTCTCACCAGGAATCTGCTGCGGCGACGAAGCCCGGTGAGGAATGCGGACTGGACCTGTTTGCCGTAGGCTGCGGTGTGGACGCCTTCGTCTCCTCCACCGCGGACACGGCCGTCGTTCGAGTCACACCGGTGAGTCTTGGGGCTATTACCGTAGCCATAACCTGTCCGGGATTCGGAATCTACACCGAAGAGGTTCCCGTGATCGATGTCTACGGCCTCCTCTCGGGAACGGTGCGGGACTCATCAACCGCTGATCCCCTGCCGGGCGTACCCGTGGCTGTCTTCACTGCCGGAGCGGATACCGCCCTGGTTCCGCCCTTTTTCGAAGCGACTACCGATGCGGGAGGAGGATACGCATCTCCCGACAGCATCTCCGCCGGCCCCTATGATGTGTATGCATCCAACTTCGGCTACCTGGATTTCGTTGGGAACACCACGGTGTACTGGGGCGTCAACACCTATGACATCGACATGACCCCTGCCCCATCGGGAATGGTCTCAGGGACTGTAACCGAAGAGGGCACCGGGAGACCCATCACGGCAACCGTCAGAATCTACCGGAGCGACGACATGTCGCTCCACTCTCAGACCACCTCCGATTCCCTGGCCGCCGGTGCGTATTCGACGGCGCAGTTGCCGTATTTCACCTACCTCTTCCGCGTGAGCGCCGCCCACTTCATGACCCAGAACGTCTACATCGCCGTTGACGAAGCAGCCGAGGCCATGAGCTTCCAGATGCTCCCCACCCAGGGCAACCTCCTGGTGATTGACGACGACACGGGAGACAAGACGACTGAACCCAAGCGGGGCCCCAAGCGCCGGATGATCCCCTGTGACGGCCGGGACGCAGGCGAAAGCGAGAAGGAGAAAGCGGCGGCCATGATTGCCCAGGACCTACTGAACTTTGGTTACGACGTGACCACCGAGACGTCCGCATCCACGGATCCCACAACCTGGCTCAACTACGATGCGGTGATCTGGAGCAGCGGGGACGATACCGCTCCGGTTTCGGTCTCAACGTACCGATCCGGCCTCAATGCTTACGTGGCCTCCCACGGCAAGCTGCTGATTGAGGGCGGCGAGGTCGGCTACGACGCGGCCAGCTATCCCGGCTACCCGAATTTCGCGGACAGCACCCTCCACGTCGCTGACTGGGAGCACGATTCGTCGGGCAACCTGACCCTGGACAACCCGGCACACCCCATGGCTGCCACACCCAACCTGCTTCCGGCTGCCCTGCCCATGAGCTACGACAACTACGGCGACCAGGATGCGCTGATTCCCGATGCGGAGACCGGGATCCTGTACGGCTGGAGTTCCTACGCGGGGCAGGGCGGCGTGCTGGTGTACGATGACAACCCCGATCCTCAATCGTCCCAGGTGGTCTTCTTTTCCTTCGACTACGGCAACGTGACGGACACCCAGGGTCGAAAGGATCTCCTCGAGAACGCCATCGCCCATCTTCTGGCCCCGGAATCCACCCCCGAGGGATCGATCCGCGGCCGGGTCCGACTGTTCGATGAAACCAGCCACGAAGGCGTGATCGTTCGAACCTATCCCATGGGCCTGGCTGATACCACGGACTCGGCGGGGAACTACCGGATCGACGGTTTCCATAACGGGACGTATCTCGTGACGGCGAGCAAGACCGGGTTCGCGGATTCGACCGTGAGTATCCAGATCATCGATGGCGGGACGCTGGAAAACATTGACTTCATGCTCTTCCCCGTCTTCGAGTACATGGACAGCCCGGAGATCGCAATCCCGGACAATAACCCTGCCGGGATCCGCGTCTACATCGACGTTCCCGACGACCTGGGAATCGTGTCCGTTGCATGCTACGTCGACCTCTCTCATTCTTTCCGCGGAGACCTGCTGGTGGAGCTGACATCTCCCCAGGGAACCACGGTTCGCCTCCACGACCGGACCGGTGGCTCGTTGGATGATATTGTCACCTGGTATGATTTCGAGACTCCCTGTGACGGTCCGGGCTCCATGGGCGATCTCGTCGGCGAATCTGCCTTGGGACAGTGGGAACTCTACGTGAGCGACCAGGCCTCCTACGATACCGGGACGTTGCACACGTGGGGCCTCCGGATTTCGGCTCCGCAGATGTCTGCGGTGGAGGAAGAAACCGCCCGCGGTATCCCCGGGACCTGTTTCCTGGCGCAGAACTACCCCAACCCGTTCAATCCGCTGACTCACATCCGGTTTGGCTTGCCCAAGGCCGGCCGCGCGGAGATCTCCATCTTCAACATCAAGGGACAGCGGGTGGCAGTGCTGGCCTCAGGCCACTTTGAGGCCGGGATACATACCGTCGCATGGGACGGGACCGACGGCAGAGACCATGCTGTGGCTAGCGGCATCTACTTCTGCAAATTCGAGGGGGAAGATTACGAGGCGGTGAATCGGATGGTGTTGCTGAAATAGGCGCCTCGTGATTCGTGCGCGGCAACGGCCGGCCGCAAGCGACCGGCCATTACCATGTGGAGCAGGGTCGTTCCCTCTGCTTTTCCGAAACGTCAAGAACAAACCGCCCGTGAGCCCCACGCCGATCCGGGATCAATACACACTCACCGGCACCCCCACTCCATCCTCAACCAGTATAGATGGGGCTTTCCCCGTGACGGTCCATTTCGATACACAGGCAGACCAATATACCATCGTCTTTCTCCATTGACAAGGTCCAATTGGACCCCTCCTGGACCCTCCAATTCGCGGCCCCTGTCTACCAGGAACCACGGCTCGGAGCAGGGCAAGGCAGGAAACGGCGAGCCGGCACGATCAGCCAGGCACCGTGAACGCTTTTGCTTTGACAGTGCCCGATGGCCTATGCTAGCCTGGATTGTTCAGGCTATAACTAGGGAAGGGACGTAAATGGTAAATCGTAAATGGGGGGAGACGGCGGAGGCAAGGAAGTAGGGGCCTATTCCAATGCAGTTCTCCGAGCGCCATTTACCATTTACAATTTACGGGTGTTGGTTTTCGGAAGGGACGTAAATGGTAAATCGTAAAGGAGGGTAGTGTGTCGTCAGTCATGAATGCCGATCAGCTGGTGGAAATGGGGAAACTGCGTACGGAATGGGCGGCACTCGAAATGCCTGTGCTGGCTCTGGAGCGCGAGCGTCTGGTGAAAGAACGTACGTTTGATGGAATGCGCATTGCAATCTGCGCACACCTAACGTCCGAGACAGCCAACCTGGGACGGGCCCTCGTGGCGGGCGGCGCATCCTTGGCCATGACCGCCTCCAATCCCCTCTCCACACAGGACGATGTCGTCGAGCTCATGAGGAGCGAAGGAGCGAGGGTTCACGGAAAAAAGGGCGAGGATATTGACTCGTACAATGAGGGGATCGTGGAAGCGGTGGGAACAGACCCTCATCTGGTAATCGACGATGGCGGCGACCTCATCAGCTACATTCACCTTCACCGCAAGGATCTGATTGGCAACGTCATCGGCGGCGCGGAGGAGACCACTACGGGTGTTAAACGTCTCCGGAACATGGAGAAGGCGGGCACACTGTTGTTTCCGGTTATCGCAGTCAATGACTGCCAGACCAAGATGCTCTTCGACAACCGGTACGGGACCGGCCAGAGCACCATCGACGGAATCCTGCGGGCCACGAACCGGATGATCGCCGGAGCCAATTTTGTGGTGGGCGGCTACGGCTGGTGCGGCCGGGGAGTCGCCAGTTGCGCCAAGGGACTGAACGCCCATACGATTGTCACCGAAATCGATCCTGTCCGCGCTCTCCAGGCCGCCATGGACGGCCACCGCGTTATGACCATGGAGGAAGCCGCCGAGGTTGGCGATTTCTTTGTTACGACGACCGGGAACCGTTCCATCATCCGGCTCGAGCACATGACCAGGATGAAAGATGGCGCTATCATCGCCAACTCCGGCCACTTCGACGTTGAGATCGACATGGACGATCTCAGGAATGCGGCCAAGAGCACTCGCCCGGTCCGCCATTGCCTGGATGAATTCGAATTCCAGAACGGTCGCCGGATCTACGTAGTCGGGGAGGGTCGCCTGAGCAACCTCGCCAGCGCAGAGGGCCATCCGGCATCGGTGATGGACATGAGTTTCGCCGATCAGGTGCTGTCGCTGGAATACCTGGTGAAGAACAAGGGCAATCTCTCCAACGCCGTGCACCGGATTCCGTTGGAGTTGGACCAGCGCGTCGCCATGCTGAAGCTGAAAACTATGGGCGTGGAGATCGACCAGCTCACCGAGAAGCAGAACGAGTACCTGAATGCCTGGGAGTCGGGAACGTAGGGATCAAGAGCAGTCCCTGGTCCGTAGTCCCTAGTCCCTAGTCCAAGGACCTTCTGGTGGGAATTAACCAAGCTGTTGTCGATCTCATCCCGAATCCCCTCGTGCGGGCATTCGCCGCTCCCTATGTCGCCGGTATCGGCCTCGAGTCGGGCGTAGACGCCGCCGACCGGTTCTTTCGTGAACGCAAGTTCCTCTCCACACTGGATGTCCTCGGCGAGGAATTGAACCGCGACGAGGATGTCGAGACGGCAGTCAACCTCTACCTGAAGATGGCCGGCTACTTCTCCAGCCGGCCCCATTGCAGTATCTCCGTCAAGCCCACCGGAATGGGTATCCACAATAGCTACGAGTACTGCCGCGACAATGTCGAACGGGTTGTGAAGTCCGCCGTCGAGCACAGGATCGATGTGACCATCGACATGGAGGACCATACCCTGACCGACATCACGCTGCGGATGTACCGGGAGCTCCGGGAAAAGTACGAGAACGTCGGGACCGTCCTTCAGAGCCGGCTGTTCCGAACCGACAAGGACATCCACGACCTCCGGGATATCCCCGCCCGGATTCGTCTGTGCATTGGTATCTATGTCGAGCCGTCCGAAATTGCTATCACCAACAAGGCGGCCATGAAGCGGAAACTCCTCGAACAGGCCGGGAAAATGTTCGACTACGGCCACACCGTGGAATTCGCCACTCACGATGAGCGCACAATCGACGAAGCGCTGGCGCTGGCGGACCGGAAGGGTGTGGCGAAGGAACGCTACGAATTCCAGTTTCTGATGGGTGTGCCCAGGGGAAAGCTCCAGCGGCAGCTGATTGCGGATGGAATCGGCGTTCGCCTCTACGTACCCTTCGCCAACGAGTGGAAGGATGCCTCCCACTACTGCAAGCGACGTCTCGCCAACAATCCCAACATGGCTTTCTACATTCTCGCCAACCTGCTGAGGAAAATCCTGTCTCCATCCGCGTAGCAGGTCAAGGGACCGCGTGGGTCTCGGTGCTCTCGGGCGGAGCCTCGATGGGTGGGGCGTGGGTGATTCCGGCAATAGCTGTCCTGAATTCGAATCCGCTGAAGGTGGGGCTTTGCTCGTTGTGGCATTTCAGGCAGGTCTTCTCTGAGATCTCCCATAACCCGGATTCAACGGCCTTCCCGTGATCCATCATCACCGGGAGCTTCTTGTAGTCGTTGCCCGGTCCGTGGCAGGACTCGCACTGGACACCATCTTCCAGCTTCAAGGCGCCCTTGACTTCTTCCTTCCTGAGTCCGTGCGCCGTCGAATGACAGCTGAGGCATTCAGGGGCCTCTTCGGCCGCGGTTTTCAGGCCCATTTCCCTGGCAATTTTCACCGAGGCTTCGCTGCTCAGGGTTGCATAGGCTCCAGCATGCGGACCCTTGAGCCAGGCCCCGTACTGGTTGCCCATTCTCTTGCTCTTGTGGCAGATCCTGCAGGACTTGACGCCAACGTACAGGGGAACTGCCGCGTCTTCCCTTTTCGCCTCGGCAGAAGGTGTCTTCTGCTGCCCCAACGCAGCAGCGGCCAGAAGCATCAGACCAATCACAATGGCGAATAGAAACCTGCGCATACGCTTTGCCTCCCGACACCTCCCGATTCTGCCACACCCACCGGCACCAGTCAACCCAGGCTAGCGGCTTCGCAACCGCTCGTATTCCTCCCGATGGTCCCGTTTGAGATCTTCAATCCGGATGCGGCCGTCAAGCCAGGATCGATCCATCGGAAAAATCCCCGGCCGCCAGTGCGCGTTGTACAGATGCCATACTCCGACAGCGAGGATCGCCAGAATCGCTTCCCACGCATGAATCACCCGAGCCAGATCTACGATGAAGAGCGGCCAGATCTCCTCAACCCACAGTACAAACCCCGACACTGTCATGACTGCGCCCCCGCACAGGAGGGCGAAATACTCCATCTTCTCCACGTACCCAAACCGGCCCTTTGAGGGTCTCTCGCTCCGCTTCCCCAACAGGTACCAAATGGTGCCGGCCAGTTCCCGGAGATCCGCCACCGACAGGCTCATCTTCCGCCGCTGCTCCCTACCCCGCCTGGAAACCGCAATGTACCGGAGATGGTAGAGGCCAAGGGCGATAAAGATGGCGGCTGCCCAGCGGTGAAGCTCTCCCCTCCAGGACATCAGGAACTCCGCAGCCGGCCAGTGTGTCGGAAGCCCGCCGGGAACCTTCAGCACAAGACCGCTCACCGCGAGTATGAGGAATGTTCCAATCAGCAGGCCGTGTTGAATCCTCTCACCAAGGGTCCATCGCAGGACCGTCCCCGACAGCTCGGTGTGGGAAGCACCATCATCAGGATGAAAACCCGCTCTGCGCCGCGCCCTGAAATCCAGCACGTTGTGCAGGAACATCGCGCTGATCAAGCCTGCGATCACGAGCATATAGAATCCCCTGACGAGCCCGATGAGAGCACCCTTCTTCCCCCCGTAGATCGCGTGGGAACTTCCTCTCAGGAAGGCCGGTGTGGCCCGGGGATGGCATTCGGTGGCGCTGCATGTTTGGAGGAGATTCGCTATGTGCGTCGTTGAGGCGGGATCCTGACTGCTCCGGACATTGTGCGCTGTGTGGCAGGCTACGCAGTCGGCCACCCGCTTGTCTCCCAAGCGAATGGAGCGACCGTGAAAGGACTGGCGATACCCTCGAGCCCACTCCAGTCCGACGCCATGGGAGACCATCAATGCTTCGTCTTCGTGGCACTGGGAGCACAGTAGAACCCGACTGCCGGCTGTCAGGGAATCCGCGGGAACCGGAGCATGAGGATCATGACACCAGAGGCATCCGGGGCCCGGCAGCTTAGCCCGCCCATGGACACTGCCATCGAACTCGTCCGTATCGTGGCAGGTCGCACAACCGGCGGTGGTCATCTCCTCGGAGGGATGCGGTTCAGATTCGGCGCCGAGATGACAATCGCCGCAGTCGAGGATGCCATGGGGCGACTGCTCGTACTGGGCGCCGCCGACCGACAGGGAACGCGAGTCGCCCAGTACCAATCCCCCTGTGCCCGCCACCTCGTGGCAGCCGAGACAGTCGCCAGTTGTCACTGGAGGAGGCTCCGGCGCGCCGAAGGCGGCCGGAACCCCTACGCTGCCCACCAGGAATCCCAAGAGTCCCAGCCAACGACGAGGCGCGAGCTCACATGCTGCATTCACTGTTTTCCACACGTCTGGTAATACTCCCCGACCGAGTGAACGGTTCCTTCCCAACGATGATTCAAGTTCCGGCCAGTGTCCCAAAGAACCCCGGAGATGTCCAGAGGGATCAGGAAACCGGGATCAGGAATAGCTTGATCCCTTCCTCCGCGAGCTGTAGCCTATTGGGTTTGCTGGACGAGCGTCGGTGGGGATTCCTGTCTCTGTCCCATTGGGAGGCCCGAGAATGGGTTGGATGGACACATTTCGAGATAAATCAACAACACCGGAAGAGGCTGTCTTCTGCGTCAAGAGTGGGGATCGGCTCTACATCAGCGGCAACGCCGCAACTCCCTCCCCCCTGATGGAAGCCCTGGCCACCCGCAAGGACGAGCTCAACGACGTGGAGATTGCCCACCTGCTCCTCTTCGGAGAAGATCCTCTGTCAACCCCGGAGATGGAGGGTCATTTCCGGCACAATTCGCTTTTCGTGGGGCCAGCCGACCGGAAAGCAGTGAACGAAGGCCGCGCCGACTACGTACCAGTTTTCCTCGGCGAGATTCCGCGTCTTTTCTACGATGGTCTGATGCCCATTGACGTGGCGATTCTCCACACCTCCATTCCCGACGAACACGGTTTCCTGAGTCTGGGAGTTGAAACACTCTGCTCCAAAGCAGCCGCCATGACCGCCCGGACCGTGATTGCTCTGGTCAACGAGAAAATGCCCCGGACACTCGGAGACTCCTTCATCCACATCAGTCGCGTCAGCCATTTGGTCGAAGTGTCGATGGACCTTCACGAACTGCCAAGGAAACCCGCCACCCAGATCGAGCAACGGATTGGCCAGCACATCGCGGGTCTCGTGGAGGATGGGGCCACACTACAGCTGGGCATCGGGGGAATTCCCGACGCCGTCCTGGCGGCCCTGAAGGACAAGAAGGATCTCGGCATCCATACGGAGATGACCTCCGACGGAATCATGGAGGGCATAGAGGCGGGCGTGATCACTGGAGCAGCGAAGAACCTGCATCCCGGCAAGGTGCTGACCACGTTTCTTTTCGGGTCCACCAGACTCTACGAATTCGCCGACAACAACCCGATGTTCGAATGCCATCCTGTTGAGCACACGAACGATCCCTTCGTGATCAGCCAGAACGACAACATGGTCGCCATCAACTCGGCAGTCCAGGTCGACATCACAGGCCAGGTTTGCTCCGATTCCATCGGCACGACAATCTACAGTGGATTCGGGGGACAGGTGGACTTCATTCGCGGCGCAGCCCGATCCAAGGGAGGGAAACCTATCATTGCCCTGCCTTCCACCGCCAAGGGCGGCACGATCTCCCGGATTGCACCGGAGCTCCACCATGGCGCCGGAGTGGTCACCAGCCGCGCCGATGTCCACTACGTGGTCACCGAGTACGGCGTGGCCTTCCTCTACGGGAAGAACCTCAGGGAGCGCGCCAAGGCGCTTATCAACGTGACTCATCCAAACTTCCGGGAGGATCTGGAGAAGGCGGCCTACGAGCGGCATATCTACAGATAGCCTGGATTATTCAGGCTACAATGGCGGTAGCGAATGACGGAGAGCCCCTTCGCCCATTCGACGCTTCTTCTTGTAGAGCCGCCGGATCTCAGTCAGTATTTCATCATACCGCCCATCCTTGAAATCCGCAAAACCCCAAGGATACGACCGCCATCCCTTGTTGTAGTACCGGGTCAGATCCGCGTAGATTCCCTTCCCCAAGTGCACTTTCGGTCCCTGGAACTTGGCCGACGCCAGGACGATCTTGTAGATGTCCATGTACCCGGGATCCAGGTTGATCCGTCGCCGGTCTCCTTCCCGAAGCTCGTGCTCGATCCTGTTGGTCGTGAGCTTGGCCTGTACGATATCGTCGGGCGAGATGAGTGTCTCGAAGGACAGGAACCAGCGCCGGAGTCCCGGCCCCATCTCCGCCTCGTAGTAGCTGGTCACATCAAAGGGGAAGGATGATGACTCCAGATCGGTGGGCCCAAAGGACTCCACCAACCGCTCTCTGACTTCCGGGAGGAGGAATTCGGAACGGGCAAGCACTCCCACAAAGAGCTGGACAGGTTCTGCCGGGCAGGTCTCTGCCATGGCTGCCTCAGTGAGAATCGAAATCGCGGATTCCACGGATTGCGGGCTGGGTCAGGAGAAGGCGCCTTCCCACGACGAGTCGTTCTCCCCATTTCTCTTCTGCCACGCAGCCCGGCGCTCGGCAAGGATCCCCCTGGCTTCCTCGACCCAGTGGGGCGCTATCCCAAAGTAGGTCTCGACTGTCTTGTCAAGACTTTCTCTCACGTTCTCCTTGCGCTGCCCGCGGAACGATGTTATCCGGAGGTGGTTCTTGCGCAGGTACAGATGTCCATGGTGACTGGCCCGGTACAGGCAAACGTTGCTCATGGAGGATTTGGAGAACGATGCGATCCAGTGGCGTTCGAATTCCTCGTCAGACACAGGCTCGTTGGTAAAGCAGTAACGCCACTTCCGTTCCTGGGCCATGTAGGTGAAGAGATGGAAACGTTCATCCTCCGGATCGAAAACCAGTTCCACACCTCCGTGGCGGGACACGAACCGCACGGGCCGGTCCTTCGATAGCGCCACCGGTCGATTCAACCCGTAGCCCGGGTCAATAAGAACATCGCCCTCCGGCAGGCGGACGATGGCGGCGCAGTGGATATTCTCCCCCGCGCGCATGTGGGCCATCACCTTGTAGCAGTTGAACCCGGTACAGATGAGCAATCTCTCCAGAAAGAACGTGAGGGAGAAGCAGGTCCCCCCCAACCTGTGTTCAACATGGTCCTTCATCACCTCGGCGGGGAGACGGAACCAGTCCACGGGATCCTTCTCTTCGCGACTCCTGATAATCTTGCTCAGGTTCTCATACGGAAGGCGGCCAAAGCTGGAGACCAGCTGCTGCAGAAACAGCGGACCCCGGGCCGAGGGATCCAGCCGGAAGTGCTTGAAGAAAAGGTCGTTGGCCTCCTGCCAGATATCCGACCTTGCCGGTTGAAGAACGCGAGTTGGCACATTCCCTCCCCCGCTCCAATCCGGATCATTCTGGAGCGATGGGAAATCATCAGGACTTCTCAGGTTCCGCGGAGTCTTCTTCCGGCTCTTTGGTGTCTTCTGCGGACTCCTCCGCTGTGTCTTCTGCGGACTTTTCCGCTGTGTCTTC
>JAGLYR010000228.1 GCA_023132135.1 Candidatus Eiseniibacteriota bacterium
CGTCTGCGTGATCTTGTGGGACGGCCGGGTCTTTCCGTAGCTCCCGCGCCAGATCTTGCCCCGTTTCGTCCTGCGATCTCCTCTACCCATCTATCAAGACTCCTTGTGCCACCCTGGAATGGACCACCTGATGTGGCGAACCCCGATTCCCCCGCCGGTGGGTGGTTCCCCGGACAGGCGGGCTCGCCCTGTTTCGAGAATGCACCAGTATAGCGCGTTCCCTAGCCGGATGGCAAGCTCACAGACTAGACTTGCCAACTCTGCTTCTCGAGAGTCTCCCCCAGCCCCAGAACGCGGAGGAACTCGCGAAGCACAGGGGAAAGGTACTTGCCGTGCCGGATGGCCACGCCGTAGCCGAGTTTGCCGAAGTACTCAGTCACAGGAATCCGATGGAGATTCGCGCCCTCGTCCTGTTCGAAGGCAAGCCCTGAAATGATGGAAATCCCCAGCCCCGCGCTGACATACTCCTTGATTACCTCGGCGCCCCCGGTCTCAATGGTCACATCCACGCTGAGTCCGTGCTTCGCGAAAACCCCTTCGATTCGCTTGCGGATGGAGTTGTCCCGCTCGTAGAGAACGAGGGATTCCGAGGCAATCTCCTCCAGAGTAATCCGTTTCCGGCGCGCGAAACGGTGAGACAAGGCTGTGCAGAGATACATATCGAAGCTGAAGACCTCGAAGAAGCGGGTATCCCGGAATTCGTTCCAGGAGGACGTAATCCCGAAGTCGATCTCGCCGGCGGCAACCATGGAAAGCACTTCACGATCTCGGTTCCGGTGCTCGATCTTGAGACGCGTTCCGGGACTGCGGTCCTTGAACTCCCTGAGGATCTCCGGGAGCTTGTACTTCATGATGCTCCGGTAGCTGGCCAGACGAATTGTGCCCGCCGGGTGACCAGACAGGTCTCTGAAGTGATTCTCCAGATCGTCGAGCTTCTGGAGAATCGACGACGCGTAGCCCAGCAGAATCTCGCCCTCAGCCGTCAGGCGGATACCGCGTCCGGCCCTTTCGTACAGCTTCACCCCGAGTTCCTCCTCGAGGGATTTGAACTGGTGACTGATGGCCGACTGTCCCACTCCGAGTTTCCTGCCTGCGGCAGAGAAACTCTGGTAGTAGGCCGACCAGTAGAAGCCTCTGAGTTTCTGCAGATCCATTGCTCACTCCCACTCTGGAGAAAGAACGGCGGCGCAAAGAAATACGGACTAAAAGCATATCATGAACAGGGCTCATATTCAAATGCGAATATCAACGCGGACGCGGATACATGCGCAGTCTTCATATCTTAGTGCCCATTTTTGCCTTGTGTTCATAGGACAATCTGCGGTAACATGGCTTATGAAGGTCATCCTCAACTCACTTGTCAAGTCAAAGAGGGGGAAATAAGAGATGGATTTCGTGGCAATCAGAGCTTCGGAGATCGGCCTGCCCCTGGTGCGCCCTCTCCCGACCATCTTCGCCTATGCCCAGGGAGTGCAGTCTCTGCAAATCGTGCCCAACGTGACGGAAGAGGAGTTTTACGCCCACGTGGATTGCCTGATCGACCTTCTCGAAACCGCGTGCCTCCGGGCCCGAATTCCCGCGTCCGTCTGCAAGGGAATCGCCCAGAAGGCGGTGAACCTGACCCGCAGCGGGAACGACAAGCTCATCGAGCGAGTCAACGATCTGCTGACGGATCTCACTAACCTGTCGAGAATCCACAAGTCCGCACTCAAGAGCGAACTCAACGCCAGGCCCGAGATCTACCGCGACATCTACTGGGGGCGTGTCTACACGAAGAAGATCACCCTCGTTCACCAGAAAACCCCGGAGGCGGTGGAGAGGATCGCAAACCGTCTCCGTAAGAGCTGCGCCTACGACGTAGCCGTCGAGGCGGAGAAGGATCTGACCATCAAACCCACGAGTTCCGACATGGTTCTGTTCCACCCGACGGAGGGTCCGATTCGCCCGGCATCCCTCGCCACGGCAGCGGCCTTTGGACTTCCAACTCTCATCCTGATTGACTTGGGCAGGAAAACGGAAACGGCTGACCCCGTGGCGGTGAAAATCGCCCATCTTTATGCCAGGAGCGGGTTGAAAGTGCTCTACAGACCCTTCACGCCACTCAGGCTTTTCTCGGCCATAGACTCTTCCTATGTCGAGCATCTCCTGAGGAAACCGGTCTTCGCCGGCGCCAGGGCCAAGGGGGAAGTTGCGTAGCTTGGATTATGCATGAACCCCGTGACAGGGTTCATGCATAATCCAAGCAGAGCAGTGGAGAGTCGAAAGTAGATAGTAGAGCCCGTGCTGTCACTTCCCCAGCATCCGCTCCGCCCGCTTCCGATCCTTCTTGACCTCGGGATCCTCGTTCAGCCATCCGTCCAGCAGAGCCAGAACCACGGCCGCGTACAGATTCGACCTTTCCGGGTTAATGCGGTAGATCTCCTCATCCTCGCCTTTCACCGGGACGACGACATCGGCCTCGCCAAGGATGGCAATGTGGTCCTGTACCTCGGCCTCGGACTGCTCGAGAATCGCAGCGAGACCCGACACACCCATGGAGGTAAACTGCAGCAGCTTGACGACCCGCACGCGCTCCCGGTGAGAAAGCGCGCGGACCACTCCTAAAAACGCATCCATCCTCATCCCCCGCATGAATCCTGCACAAGATGATGCCAGCGCGGGGAATCCGAGTCAAGTGAAGAGAGAAGCAGCAAGTGCGCACGCCGGGCTCAGCCCGGCAATCCGTCTTGCTGCAGAGGGGTGAAAGGTGAGAGGTGAGAGGCGGAAAACCAAGTCTGACATTCAATAGTGCACCCTCACCCCGGTCACCTCTCTCCTTCTCTCCTCTCTCCTTCTCTCCTCTCTCCTTCTCTCCTCTCTCCTCTCGGCTCTCGGCTCTCGCCCCTACCGGGCCAAGATCATCTTGCGGGTGACCGTTTGCCCTCCCGCGCGCAATCTGCAGAAAAACACCCCCGCTCGCGCCTCAACTCCCGCCTCATTCCGGCCCGCCCACAGAACATGGTGCAGCCCTGCCGGGAACCACCCGTCGACGAGAGTCACGACTCTCTTGCCTTGGACGTCATAGATGTCGAGCCGAACGCCCCCCCCCTCCACCAGGTCGAAGGGGATCGCTGTCTCGGGATTGAAAGGATTGGGGTAGTTCTGCCCCAGGGCAACCGCCGGCCGAGCATAATGCTCCGGATCCAGAACCACGTGCAGGTACCATGGCGGCTGCACAAAGGCAATATCGAAGGGCGGGAGCCCCACATCGATGGCTTCGAGCAACCCGTTGGTTCCGGTGTCGTAGATCCGCACACGCGGATTTGTTGCATCCCGGTCGCAAAGGTACAGTTCTCCCTGCGAGTTCAGTTCCATTCCCGCCATGGAGGATCCCATCCCGCTCATCTGCTGACAGAGTGTATCGATGACCGTTCCCGTGGAGGGGTCGAATTCCACGAGGCGTGCGAAGTTGTTCGGCCATGGACTCGGATCCATCACCACCGCGTAGCCCTTGCCATCGGGAGTCAACAACGCGTCGGACACATCTCCCCCCAGGCTGGTCTCCGAAATCACGACACCCTTGCTCTCCAGTGCAAAGGGGTCGATGGCCACGACTCCGCCGTCCAGCGCGCTCCACAAGCCAAGGCAGCCGACGATGAGCTGCTGCCGAGTGGGATCGAACCGGATTTCCGTGTACGGGTTCTCAAGTTCCAGCGTGATGGCTTGAACGCCCGCAGCTCCGGGATCCGTGTCCACGAGTGTGTCGGCCGCGACATCGATCACGGCGACCTTGCCTGGACCATCCGGCAGCCAGGTAGTGTGGTTGATGCTGTTGAGGGTAACGAAGAGTTTCCCGTCCACTATTGCCATCCGGTCCATTTCCGGAATGCCGTCTCCATCGGCTACGGGCGAGAGATCTATGGAGTCCAGAATGGCTCCCGTGTAGGGATTGACGATGAGGAGCGTTTTCCACTCGAACCTGGACACGTACGCTTTCTCCGAAGACGCGACCCGGATGTCATGAGGATTCGACCCGTTACCCACTGAGTACTGACCCGTGGTGGCGAAGCTCTGGTTGGGATCAACCAGCTGGATGTTGTCCGCCAGGTAGCGATTCACAATGAAAACCATGTCCTCACCGTAGTCGTAGTGAGCAACAGCATCCGTGCTGGGTGTCTGGGGACTGATCCACACATCCCTCGGCGGCTCAATCTCGATCGTTCCATACTCGGCGGCGGACCAATAGTCCGTGGTCAGGAAGAACGCGTAGTCCTGATCCGCTCTCGAGCCTTCAGCGAGCGCGGATCCGCAGGCAAACCACCCGATTGCCAGCGCCAGCGCAGCCGCCACCGTCGAAGTCCTGAATCGGAAACATCTGCAACACTGCATGGTTGAACTCCTTTCTATAGCCTAGGTGATTGATGGAGAACGCCAGCGCTGCGCGCTCGCCTTGTCGCTTACAGATCGTAAATCAGCGTTCCATAGAACGACCGCCCGGGCATGGGAAATCCCATCACGTCTTCCACCTGTTCATCTGTGATGTTCTTGACTTCCGCAGTGAGTTCCATCCCGGGCAGACCCACAGGAAGAGTGACACCCATCCCGTGCAGGCGCCGCACCCGCACCGGATCCTTGCTGTTGGGCGGAATCCCGTTGTAGGAATTCCAATAGTTGCCGCCGATGTAGTCGAACTCGTAGAACACCGCCTTTCTTCCCCGACGCCAGGCCACTTTCCCAAAGGCGGCCAGCTCGGGTCGATCAGGCAATCTCTTGCCGTGCGCGTAGCTGACGGGTCCGGTGTTGACGGCGTCGAGCCCGGTCAGATTGCCCGAAAAGCTGAACCCCATCCAATCCCCGCAGCTGAGAGAGAATTCGTACCCCTCGATCTCTGCGCTGTCGATGTTCACGGCGCCCGCGGCGGATCCTCGCCGGAACCACATGATCAGATTCTCAACCCTGGACCAGAAATGAGCGTACTCGATCGACACGAAACGCCCCGCCGACGAGGTGTGCTCCCAGCGCACTCCAAGATCGCTGTTCCGCCCTGTTTCCGGCTTCAGCTGAGGGCTAGGGTAGATGAAGCCCCGGTACCCAAACAGCTCCATCAGTGAGGGGACGCGGTGGTATCGCCCGTGGTTGGCCTTCAGGACAATCCCATATCCCAGGTCCGCCACAGCGCTAATGTGTCCCGAAATGCTCTCCCGGGAGAGTGTCGTGTCGGCCAGATCCCGCACATACAGGTGCAGGAAGGAACTGCGGGGAACTGCGCGGGTGCAATCCACATACTTCTCATACCGCGCGCCGGGAACCAGCCGGAAGCGTCCCGGGACGGCATCGATCTCATCCTCGAGTGTGAGAACCAGACTTCTCCTGCTCTGGCGTTGTCCTTCGATCGTCTCCGTGAATGTCTCTTCCGGCTGGAAGGACTCCTGCCGAACCTCCACCAGTCCTCGCAGAGACTGCCGTAGCCGCGGGAGGGGCACCTGCCAGCGCAGGTTTGCCCCGTAGGACACGCCTTGGTTCCTCACATCCGGTTTGGCCGGAGGTTTCTTCTCCTGCCGGTCCATGAAATGATCCATCTGGTAGACCGAAAACAGGCCAACGCTCAGGCGGAGCGGCAATGAATGGGTGGCAGGCCTGTCCCAGGAGATGTGCAGGAGGTTGTGCGTCTTGGAGAGGGCCTCCGTCCTGGATTGGTACGTCCCATATCCCGGCAGGCCCTGCTTCCGGTGGAGAAACTGATCGGCAAGGACGAGCGTCCCCGGGCCCAGGGCGCGGCTCGCCTTCATGAATACCTCGCGCTCCTCGAGATGGTTGTTGATCCGCCCGGCGATCTCGTCGTCATCCTTGTTGTACGGCGTCCCGTTATCGTCGAGGAACTCGAAGCTCCCCTCCGTGGAAAGGGCCGTCCCGACTGCCAGCACATCCCAACAAGAACGGGAAAACGAGCAGCTCGCCTGGTATCTCTGGGTGGAGAGAGATCCGTGCGACATCGACAAGCGGCCACGGGCGGAAGATGCGCCTTCCGTTACGAGATTGACCACACCCCCGATTGCGGACCCCGACAGGTCGAAGGCGCTGAACCCCCGGTAGACCTCAATGCGGGAGAGAGAGGACACCGGAAGGTCCGCCAGATCCACGAGGCCCGAGTGCGACTGGTTGAGGGGAATTCCATCGATAAAGATGCTGACCTGTTTGGAGGATGAACCGCGAATGGACGCCGTGCTGTAGGCTCCGTACCCGCCCGTGCTTTTCACGTGGAAGCTCACAGACTGGCTGAGACACTCGGCGGTGCTCGAGACCCGGCGGTGGGTTTCCTCCATGGGAAGGATGGTGATAAAGGCCGGGCGGTTCCTGAGTTGCTCGATCTCCGAGAGACGGTCGGCTTCCACCAGGACTTCAGAGAGATGATAGACGGTATCCCTGAAGGCGATCGTCTGGGACGAAGATGATCCGGGGATGAGAATCCCGGTGGAGATGAGGATGAATTTCAGAAGGCGCGTTCCCACCACGAGACCTCGCGTGACGGACGTATCCCGCGGAGCTCTCCCGGTGGAAACAGAAAACCCGACCTTCGCTGTCAGATGAGATCGGGCGTACCCACCCCTCGACCTCGAAGAGTTCCGTGGGTTTTCCCTGGCAGGTCTCCTGGCTCATGGCTCCAGCGCCTTCCCCCGCCTTCCCGGTCTATTGACCCGTGGCCTGAAGGGGGTAGGCTCGCCAATCACAGTGGCGGGACCGCGGAGGCTTTGCACCTCACTTCCCGTTTTCAGTCCGTTCGGACACCAGGGAATACACTCAGTTGTCGAACTGATACATCTCTATCACAATGCCGGAGGCGTTGTCAAGCTCCAACGACAGTCCGCGAACGGGCATCCGTTGACATCCAAGCCCGGGCAGAGTAGGTTGAATGCGGCTTGGCCTGGATTATGGTTGTCTCTCGTATCGGTTGGGAATCGCTGTCCGCACAGGGGCGAAGTGGTTATGGAAAAGGGAACTCGACAGGATCGGGGCCGGGGAGCAACTGGTCGGAAAAACCTCGCTGACTTCCGAATCCTGTCCCGGCAGATTCTGCAGCATGGAAGCCGCGGTCTTCTCAGAACCGAGTTCATGAACAAGATCCTGGAGACACTTGTGGATTTCTCCGGATGTGACGAGGCCGGACTTGCCCTGAGCGAACGGGGGAAGTACTACAGATGCAGTCTCACCACTTCTCCGGAGCGGTGCTTCCGTTTTGAGACTCTGCCGCTGCCACAGAACGGGGACAAGGAGGTTGCCTGTGATCCTGGAAGCAGCCTTGGGATGATACGGCTCTGCCAATGCGTTGCCAGTGGGCACACCGACAGGGAATCGCCGTTCTTCACGGAAGGCGGCAGCTTCTGGACAGGAGATACCGGGAAGGCAATCGTTTCTGAATCCGCGACCGCCGGTCAGCCGGATAGCGAGGAGATCCACCTCGACGGGCCATACCGGACCCTCGCACTGATCGCCCTGGCGGTGGAGGAAGGAAAAACCGGGCTCCTCACCCTGATGAGCAAGCAACGGGACTATCTCGACCGGGAGGACATCGAATTCTACGAGTGGATTGCCGAGGTTCTTGGCGTTGCGCTTGCTTCCCGCCGGACCCAGCTTGACCTGCGTGAGCGCGTCAAGGAGATCACTTGTCTGTATGGGATATCCCGCCTGGTGGATCCTCCGGGCGCGAATCTGTCCCACATCCTGCGGGGCATCGTGGATCTTCTTCCTCCTGCGTGGCTCTACCCTGAGGTTGCCTCAGCCGGGATCGATCTGGATGGGCACTGCTATCGGACTACCGATTTCCAGGAGGAAGGAGACCGACAGATGGCCGAGATCATCGTGGCGCGGCGGAGTCGTGGCTCCGTCTCGGTGGTCTATTCCGAGGAAAGGCCGGACCTGGACGAGGGTCCGTTCCTGAAGGAAGAGCGGCACCTGATCGACACAGTGGCCCGCGAAATCGCCCTCCTCCTCGAACGTCGCCAGTTCGAGGAGGACAAGGCGAAACTCGAAGAGCAGTTGCGCCACGCAGACCGGTTGGCCACCGTCGGGCAATTGGCCGCCGGCGTGGCCCACGAGCTAAACGAGCCTCTGGGGGCGATTCTCGGATTCGCTCAGCTGGCCCGGAAGGACCCGGAATTGCCCGACCACCTTGGACAAGATATCGGGAGGATCATCTCCGCCTCCCTCCATGCGCGGGAGGTGATCCGGAAACTGATGATCTTTGCCCGCGACGTACCTTCCCAGAAAACCCAGGTCAGTCTCAACCAGCTGGTTGAGGAGGGCCTGTTCTTCTTCGAAGGACGGTGCGCCAAAGGCGGGATTGAACTGGTGCGTTCGCTCAAGCCCGACCTGCCCGACATTGCAGCCAACGCGGGACAGATAAACCAGATTCTGATCAACCTGATGGTCAATGCGATGCAGGCGATCCCTGAAGAAGGCAGGATTTCCGTGGAAACGGGGATCTCCGAAGGCCACGTTTTCCTTGCTGTGGAGGATACAGGCGTGGGGATGAGCAAGCAGATCCAGAGTCAGATCTTTCTCCCGTTCTTCACGACCAAAGACGTTGATGAGGGAACGGGCCTCGGATTGGCCGTGGTTCACGGCATTGTCACCTCACACGGGGGCTCGATCAAGGTGGAAAGCAGGACAGGACAAGGCACACGCTTTGAGGTCCGGCTGCCTCTCACGGAAGCCTCGTCTGGCGGAAAGGATGGGGCGGATGTCGTCCAAGGCTGAGAAAGAGCGCATTCTCGTCGTCGACGATGCGCCCGACACTCTTGAGGTCCTGAGGAGAAACCTCACGGCAGAGGGCTATCGGGTCTTCACCGCCGCCCACGTCGCGGCTGCGGTCGAGATCCTCGAGTCGACACCCGTCGACCTGGTGATCACGGATTTCAAGATGCCCAAGGTCAGCGGCATGGATCTCGTGAGGCACGTTCGGGAGAACTTCAAAGATGTCGAGGTCATGATGATCACGGGCTATCCCTCCATCGCGGGTGCCGTCGAGGCGGTCAAGATCGGAGCTGAAGAGTACCTGGCGAAGCCTTTCACGGATGACGAACTTCTCTCCGCTGTGCAGCGGGTGTTGGACAAACTCCGTTCCCGCAGGATCGGCCCGTTGCCCCCTCGCGGGAGTCCGCTGTCCGCTCACGGTATGCTTGGGGAATCGCAGGCCATGCGCCGGATTGCCCGCGCCATCGCCAAGGTGTCAACCACTGCGGCCACGGTTCTCATCACGGGGGAGAGCGGCACGGGCAAGGAGCTGGTTGCTCGAGCTGTTCACTACAGCGGCTCGCGGGCTGCGGCTCCCTTTGTGCCTGTGAATTGCGGGGCGATCCCCGAGGGCCTGTTGGAGAGTGAACTCTTCGGACATGTCAAGGG
>JAGLYR010000229.1 GCA_023132135.1 Candidatus Eiseniibacteriota bacterium
CACGTAGCACTCCGCGATCCAGAACTGGGTCTCAGCGCCCACCTCCGGCGACGCCACAGGCAGAACGGCCTCGTACGCGGCAATCGCTTCGCTGTACTGACCCGCCTCCTGCAGAGCGTACCCGATCTTGAAGGCGACCCGGTCCCGGCCTTCGAACTCGGGGAACTGTCGCAGCAGTTGCTGGTAGGTCCGCGCGGCCTCATCCCACTTGTCCTGCTTTTCCTGGGAGAGACCCAGGTTGAAGAATGCTTCCCGCGCCAATCCCTTGCCGCCCTCGATCCCGACCACCCGCTGGTAGCTCTCCTCAGCTTGCGCATACTGGTTCATCAGGTAGTGCGTGGATCCGAGTCGGAACCACGCGCCGGCCAGGATTTCCGGACCCGGATTGGCCTGCACAATGGAAACCAGCAGATCGCGGGCCTCCGCGTATTCCCTCGCGCCCAAGTGACGGAGCGCTATCTCATAGCGGGCAGCCAGTCCGAGGTCATCCGCCGGGAAGTTCTCCATCACCATCGCGAACATGCGGAGTCCCTCTTCGTCGTTACCTGTCCGGACCAGGTGGCGACCCCGCGTGAGAACTACGCTCGCCAGGGTCGCAGCCGGAGGTTCCTCCCCTCGCAACGCGACAAGGACGCTGTCTCCTTCCAGACCCTGGTCCGATTGGTAGAACGCGATGGCCTGGTTCCGGAGAACCCCCACGCGAAGCTCCTCGGGCAGGGCTCCTGACCGCGCATGGCGGTAGGCTCCCGCCGCGCTTTCGTCCTGGCCGATGGCGAGCAACACGTCTCCCAACCGCGCCCAGACCTCCGCTTCCAGATCCCGCGACGGGGCCGAGGCCAGCAGGGCCCGGTACGTCTGCTCCGCGCCCGGGAAATCGCCACTCTCCTGCTGGATTTTCCCCTTCAGAAGAACCGCCCGATCCGCAGTGGGAAGCCCCCTGGTGTGTGAGATGAGCTCATCCAGATGCGAGACGGCCTCAGCCCCGCGCCCCAACCTGCCCAGGGACTCCGCCAGTCCCAGCTGCGCCCGTTGCCGCAGCGCAGGCTGAGTCGTCCGTGCGAGGGCCACTTCAAAGGACTCCACAGCAGCTTCGTAGTCGCCCGACCCCTCGTACAGATCTCCCATGTCCATCGCCGCCCGAACAGACCAGGGAGAATCGCCGAAGTCCCGGACCAGCCGTTTCAGAAGATGGGCGGCCGGTCCCCGCTGCTCCGCCCGCTGAAGGCTCTCGGCCTGGCGGTAGATCATCTCCGGCTCGAGAGGCCGGTTGCGATACCGACCCACGAGCCGTTCATACCGGGCCGCTGCTTCCGCATGGATCCCCGCTCCAAACCAGCAACGCGCCTCGCCCAGCAGTGCCTTCTCCTCCAGGTCCGGGTCGTTCCCGGCGACAATCCGAAAGATCTCTGCAGCCGTGGCAAAGCGATCCGCTTCTCCCAGGTTCGCCAGCCGCTCGTTGGTTCGGGCCAGTTCCCACCGGGCGCTCGGGTCCGATGCGCCGAACTTCTCCGCGAAGTCATCCAGAAGGCGAAGCTCGAGGAGGACTCTCCCTTCCTCCTCTCCTTCCCAGACAGTAATCTCCATGCGGTCCAGAATCCACTGCGCCTCCCGCGCCCACGGGCTGTCCGGATACTCCGCCACGACGCGGGACAGATCCGCCGATGCGCGCTCGACCAGCTGCACGCCCTCGGGGTCGGATTGATCACTGCGGGGATCCGCAGCAATCCGCCAGAGACTCATGCCCCGGCGGTAGAGCGCGCGGCCTTCCGGATCCGCATCCGCGCCGCTTTCCCGGACGGATTCATAGTGAGATGCAGCGGCCCTGTAGTCCCTGAGATCCTCAAACGCCACGTCGGCAGCGAGCAGGGTACGCGGGCCTTCGCCCTCGAGTGCTCCCTGCAGTCTCAAGCGCGCTGTCTGCCAATCGGGGAGAAGGTACGTGTCGATGAAGTCGATGGATGCCTGGGCAGGCTCTGCAGCCGGGGATGTCGGGTATTCCTTCACTATCTGCTGGAGAGCAACGCGAGCCCGGTCTGCGAAATCCACATCCAGCCAGCACTCCCCAGCCTTGAGAAGCGCCTCGGGCGCTTCAGAGGAATAGGGGTAGTCCCCTGCGACTCGTTCCAGCACTTCTGCAGCGCCCGCCTTCCTGTCCAGTCGATCGGCCAGAGTCTGGCCCACCATGTAGAGAACTTCGGGCGATCGCGGGTGCCGCGGGCTCTGAAGCCAGAAACGCTCGAATGCATTGGCTGCGAGGCGGTACCAGCCCGCGTCGAGGTAGGTCTCGGCAATCCGCCACCGGGCCTCGCTCGCCAGTCCGGATCCTGCAGAAGTGGCCTCAACAATCTGGTACGTCTGGACAGCCCTGGAAAAATCCCCTGTTCCGCGATAGGCAGTGGCCAGGACCATGAGCAACTCGGTGGAGAGTCGTTCCCTGGCTTCCGCCACAACGAGCACTCGGATCGCGTTGTCCCAGTGCTTCCCTTTCGCATAGACCCGGCCCGCCAGAAACAACTGTTCGGTGGATCGATCCCCGGCGACGAGATCTGCGGCCTCTTCGTGGGCCTTGCCCGAGCTGTCCCAGTCCTCTTCCTTCGCTCGAACAGAAGCCAGCGAGACCCACGCTTCATACCTGAGCAGAGAATCCGCACAGTTGACCGCAGCTATGCCGTACGCCGTCGCGGCATCCTCCAACTGACGCAGCTCCGCGTGAATGCGGCCCGCCTCGAGACGCGTCTCGCACGCGTCGCCCCCCAGCTGTGACTCATCCAGCTTCCTGAGAACCGCCGTCGCCTGCTCTTCCTCGCCGAGTCGCGTGAGCGCTTTGGCCTGTCCCAGGAGGGCGATGACTCTCAGAGAATCCGGGGCATCGTCGCTCACCTTCGCAAGAAAACCGAGACCCCGCCTGGCCTGCCCGAGATTGAGCGTGATGAGTCCCGAGCGAACGGCCGCTTCCTGGTACTGCGGACAATCGGGGTAGCGACCCACAAGGGTGGCGTACGCATCCAGGGCCCTCGCGGGCTCCTGAATCCTCTCCCGCGCCTTGCCCATGAGGAGAAACGCGCCACAGGCCCGCGATCTTCCTACGGGATTGATCGTGAGGGGTTCGACCACGTCAATCGTCCGTTGCCAATCCCCCGCGCCGTAGTAGCTCCTGGCAGCCCAGAGCCGCGCTTCACTGGCTCTCTCCCTGTCCGCGCTCAGCCCCGAGATCCTGAGGAACTCTTCCGCAGCGGGCAGGTACATCGCGTCCCGGTACAGCTGCATCGCGAAACGGAAGGGATCGGACGCCGTGGCGGATTGAGCGAAGGCCGGGAGCAGACCCGCGAGGCCCAGAGTAATCCCCATGCATCCCAGCACAATTCCAGCGACCGCAGCCGGATGTCTCACCCCACACCTCCGCATCTCAGGGGAACCCCAAGTTTGGACAGCAATTCTCAACATGGCTTCAGGCTAATGAATCAGGATATCACCGGGTAGGACGTATCGTCAATGGATTTGCCTGCGGCGACCGTAGGGCATGTTCAACCCCCCGGCAATTCGGCACGAGGGGTTGTTGAAAAAACCTCCCAACCGTTCGTCCTGAGCCCGTCGAAGGACACCCACATTGCCGTCCCCCAAACCGTTCGTCCTGAGTGCGGCAGGCTCGCCGCAAGGCCGGAGAGTGCCGTGTATCGAAGGACCGCAGCGACTCCGTCGCCGCGTGACGGGAGAACGGGACTTTTTCAACAACCCCAAACAGACTGCTTCACCAAGAATCCGGCGGTGCGAACATGCGAGATGACAACGAGCCAGACCCCGAAATGTGGCATTGCAGAACCTGACCCCAAGGGCCCTACTCACCCAAAACACCTGCGAGTGCGAAGTGATCGTCAGGGGCATTCCGTAATCACCTGTCTCGAATGACCTCCGAGTTACGAGCGTCATTCAGAAACCTCTCAAGGGCCGCCCGCGTGTACCAATAGCTACCGTACTCGAGGGCCTTAGGCTCGAAGCGAGCCAACTTCTCTTTGGACGCTATCGTGGCAAGATCCAGAAGAAGCGAGTTGGCCGCATCCCTGCAAACGCGTGCCATCTGATCAACGCGCGAGATCCTCCGTACATCAGCAGTATTCGCCACTCGCGCAAGCACGGACCCAAGAGAGGCTGGCTCGGTGAAGAGCGCTCGGCATTGAATTGCGGCCGCAAATGTATTAGGATCTGATTGGGAGAGCGCCGCCCCGAGCAATCCAAGTACCGCAAAACCAGTTAGCACGTCCATCATTGATTCAGCTGGCCCGTAGTCGATGCGCTCCAAGTCAACTGTTCCCCGGACGCGCGGCGTTTCACCTGCAAAGGCAGCCCGAAATGGATTAGGCCCAATAGTCAGTACCCAATGTTTGCTTCCCCAGCCATGATGCTCGAGACGGATCGCGTAGAGGAGTTGCGAGTCCAGAGCGTTCTCGAGACACGCTGATAGCAGGCTGTCGGATGCCCCTCCAGTGACATCTCGCACAATCATAAGCACTGGGACTCGATCTTGTTCCCGGACAGGAACGAATGTCGCGTGGGAACAGCCAAGGAGCACAGAAATGACCAGAGTAACGGAGATCATGCGGATTTTCCGGCGGTTCAATCGAGTACCCTCCGATCAGGTATCCAAGTGAATAGTCCAACGCAGCGGCTTAGCTGCGGCGACCACTTTTCGGACGCCAGCGAATGGTAGCTTAGTGCCAGCTTACGGGACGTTGTCAACTTAGTCAACTAATGCCCCCCATCACAATCGGCGATTGTCACAGAACTATCAAACGCGTATTATGTCCCGGGAAGCACTGGCCTCCTCATTGTGGCTGTGTTGCCATCTTCGAAAGAGAAGGAGAAAGAGCAAACCCAGGAGACTGGTGAATCTGGCGATTACCGGAAGTGTCTATACTGCGCGGAGTTGATCCGTAAGGAGGCGGTGAAGTGTCGGTACTGTCAGAGCCAGGTGGAGCCGATCGTCGTGAGTATGGGTGGTGAGCTACCAGCAACCGAAACACGCCCACGAAGAGAGTTCCGAAACCGTTGAAGGGTTGGCAATTACGGAAGAAGCGGGTGATAGACAGGAGCTCCCATGCTGAATCTCCTCTACTACGGCGACAACCTGGAAGTCCTCCGGCGCTACGTGAAGGATGAGACCGTCGAAGAGTTTGGGGTTGGGGGATAGCGAATGACGACTAGTCCCGTTGGCATCTGGGGACAAAGTTGAGAGGTTTCTGAGAATGCGACCAGCGATGTTCGCAAGCCGGACGGAAATCGACAAGCAGCTTCTTCGGATCATGGGCGTCCACACTCCCCAGAATGCAGCAATGCTGGTCCGTCTCTTCTATGATACTACGAAGATAGCGTACTACGCACTCCAGAGAAAGATTGAAACGTTGCTTGAGGGCAGGAGGAGGCCCAAGCGCAAGGATATTCGACTGAGACGCACCGAGATTACCCGATTGCTGAGGCTCGTGGATTTCCACTATTCGAAGACCGGGTGCTACGACGCCTGCCATGAACTCACGCAATGCTTTGGCTGGAAATTCACTGAAGCTGACGCGTGCAAATTCTTTGAACAATACGTCGAAGGCGAGACGAAGGACAGACAGGGACGGGTTGTACTCATAGATCTCGACGCTTTCAAGTTCATGTATAAGGACCCAAAGACGGGAGGCCATGACGTTTCACCGGAGAACTACGTCCCATCTAGGGGCAAGCGTCTGCCCTGGATAAGACACACGATCCGGAATACTGACGCGATTTATGAGCGCGTTGTGCGAGAAGACAGAGAAATCATGTACGTGGCCGAGTACAAGATACCATTTGGTGATGGGAAGTTCGACTTCTTCTATTGGCTTGTGATTGCGAGCAAGTACCGGAAAGATCGGGTGGGGCCCTTTAAGTTCCGAACAGCCTTTTTCGTAATGCCCAATGGATACAACTCGTTTCTTAAGCGTCTCGAGACCTACGGTCCGGCTCGGCGACCAAAACAGAGGGCCCCCTGACGGGAGCCCTCTGTGGCTGGTGCAAATGGAGCCAGCACTCATCATCTGCAGCCCCACCAGCCAAGCATGCAGAATAGACCGCTGACTATCACAAGTACATTGACAGTATAGCCCAGCCAGGACTAACTGTCAAGACAAATATCGGCCCAGTATAGTAACTTCTTTAGGGGTAACGCGCCATGCCCCCCACTCTCGAGATCTCATTCGGCTACTCCCGGAGTATTCTGGTCGCGGTAGGAATGCCGGTCCCCGGCACACCCCGCACAGATCCGTACGTGAGGAATTACCTCATACAGCTCCTACCTCGGGTCAAACGCTGAAACGTCCCGAAGGGTAAGGGTGAAAGATGCACACAGGGAGATGCGGCTCATCCGCAACGTAGGAACCGAAGCGCCCCTGGAACAGGTACCCGCGCACCCCTTCCCGGAAGTTCCTCATTCGAGTGTAGGCTTTGTGCGCATTCCCAATGGCTCTCGCCAGTCCATCTTCAGTGCTCGGAACCACCACGAGATGCACGTGGTTCGTCATCAAACACCACGACAGAACCTCCACCCCGAACCGCTCCGTCTCCTCACGCATGAATGCGAGGTACCGCCGGCGATCTTCGTCATCGCCGAAAGATCGCCATCGACCGCACCCCCCGCTGCGTCACGTGGTGCGGGTACTCCGAGACTACAACACGAGCGATCCTTCCCATACCTTCACCCTACCCCCACATCACACCGCAACCCAGCGAGAACTCGGTGTTATGCCCCCAGATTAACAGCCTGTGTTTGTGAGTATAGAAACGACGCATTTGCCTTTCAAGCAAGAAACGTCAACTAGGACAAAACTCTACCCAAGACCGATATTCGAGTGTATAATTGGGAAAGGGAATCGGGACTCAGGAAAAACGAGGCAATCAGTCCCATAGGCCAAGACAACTCATGAGCTTGGGATGACCGCGCTGGGAATCCCGGTTACAGACACACTCTGCGAGGAGACCCTCGACCCGACGGCAGAATTGGGAGGTATTTCATGAGGCGGAGGAAGACAAGAATCGTATGCACGATGGGCCCAATGGAGGACGAGAGAATCCCTAGCACCGTTCAGGAGTTTATCCAAGCAGGTATGGACGTCGCACGGATTAACATGGCACACTACGATGTCAGTGACAAGTCACAGAGGGAGTACTTGCACAAGCTCTTGGTAGCTATCAGGCGTAAGGCCGAGGAGTGTGGAGAACAGGTAGCCATTATGGGAGACATTCAAGGCCCTAAAGTTAGAATACGGCGATTCCTAGGCAGTCTGTCTGGCCAGAGCCAGGTGCGGCTTGAAAAAGACGAGGAATTCGTTCTGACGATGGAATCCGATGAGAACATCATTGATGCCAGCGACAAGGGAGCTTCGGTTTCTTACGAAGGTGATTTCCACTTCTTCAATCAAATAAGCGAGAATGTCAGCGACGAGGAGAATGGCGAGCCTGGGGATATTGAACTCTGGTTTGCGGACGGAAAGGTAATAATCAAGACATCGGTGAGCCAAATCGAACCTACCCACGCACGGTGCAAAGTAGTCGTCCCCGGTGAACTGAAGGAGCGGCAAGGTATCACTGTCAAGGGTTCCACAATCAAGCCTGAGCATTACAACCTTGCCGACTACCCGAAAGACGGAGCGGATATTGTCTTCCTACTTCGAGAGGGCGTGGATCTGTTTGCCCTGTCATTTGTCAATAGTGCCCAGGACATAATGAACATGCAAGCCTACATCCGCGGAAAGGTAAATGAGCTCGGCCTCGGGTTAATACGCAAGAGGTTCTTGGGAATGCGAGATGTTCCCATTATAGCCAAAATAGAGACTGCAGAGGGCGTTGCGCGTCTTGACGAAATAATGGACGCGTGTTTTGGAGTAATGGTGGCCCGCGGTGACCTCGCGCTGCGAACTGGCATAGCGAACATTGGGATCCTGCAGAAGCAGATCATAGACAGGTGTGCGACGAAGGCGAAGCCTGTCATCACTGCAACTCAGATGCTTCTTTCAATGATGGACTTTCGTGAGCCAAGAAGGCCCGAGGTGACGGACGTAACGAATGCGATCTTCGACGGGACGGATGCTCTGATGTTATCTGAAGAGACAGGCGATCCATCTAGTCTCTTTCCGCGCGAAGCCATTTCGACTATGGCCAGAATCGCCGTAAAGACTGAAGAGGAGATCAGAGAGCGCAATCGGATTGAATACAGAAACAAGATAACCGAGCGTCATGAGCGCGCGAAAGATGTTCTCAGAGAAAACGAGCGCAAAGTTGACGAAGCGAGAACCCTGGGG
>JAGLYR010000023.1 GCA_023132135.1 Candidatus Eiseniibacteriota bacterium
AATCCGGTAGAGCCAGGTACCGAAGGTGGAACCGTGCCTGAACCGGGGAAGGGAACGGTATGCCTTGAGGAACGCCTCCTGGACGGCGTCCTCGGCGTCTTCCGGTTTCTTGACGATGCTGAGAGCCAGGTTGTAGGAGCGGTCCGCCCACCGGTCGGCAAGAAGGGAGAACGCTTCCCTGTCGCCGCCCTGGACTCTGCTGACCAGTTCTCCGTCGGATATTTCCATGGTTACCATTCTTCAAGACAGTCAGCTGCTTGGCCGCGTTACCCGAGCGATAGCAATTTCAGCCTTCTCGCCTGCTATCTCCAGGGATTCGCGATACTCGCCCTTGTCGTCCTTTTCTTCCAACTGCTCGCACAGCGTTTCCCTGGCGATGTACTCACCCTGGGTCTCGAAGATCTCCCTCACCACATCGCCGGCCCGGTACGCAATCCGGATGCGGTCGGAAATCTCAAAGCCGGCTTCCTTGCGCATACGCTGGATCCGGTGCACTAGTTCCCGCGCCAGGCCCTCCCTGCGGAGATCATCGGTGATATTGAGGTCGAGTGCAACGAAGATGTCTCCTTCGCTGCACACTGCCAGACCTTCCCGCGGGGCGGAGTCTATCTTGATCTCATCACGTTGCAACTCAATCCGGTTGCCGTCCACCTCAATTTGCAGAGGCTCCTGGCCCTTCCTCAGCTGCGCTACATCACCGGACGGCAGGGCCTCCAGCGCCATCTTGATTTTCGGCATCCTGTCGCCGTACTTCTTGCCCAGGAGCCGGAAATCGGGACTCGCTTTGAACTCGAGCAGCTGTTCAGAGTCTTCAAGATGTTCCAGCTTCCGGATGTTGAGCTCATCCAGAATAAAGGACTCCCACCTCTGGACACTCTCCCGGAAGGTCCCCGCCTTTTCGGCCTTCATCCTCTCCGACGGGCCCACCATCATCCTGGACAGCGGTTGCCGCACCCGCGTGTTCTTCTCCTTCCGCATCGCCCGTCCCAAGGAAATCATCCTCGCTGCATACTCCATTTCGGCGACCAGCGCCCCGTCGATCAGGGTTTCATCAACCTCGGGATACATGGTTAGATGGACCGACTCGGGTGCGCCCGGATCAATCTCCCGCACCAGATTCTGGTACATCTCCTCGCTGAGGAACGGTAGAATCGGCGACATGAGCTTGACCAGACCCACGAGCGCCTCCCACAGGGTGGCGTAGGCCGCCCTCTTGTCCTCATCCCCCCCACTTTTCCAGAACCGCCGGCGGTTGGCCCGGATGTACCAGTTGGAAAGATCTTCGACGAAAGCGTCCAGGGCCCTGATGACCGGAGTGACGCTGTACTCGTCCAGCGCCCCGCGGCAGGTCTCCGTGGTCTGGTGAAGCCGCGCCAGGATCCACCGGTCCAGGAGTGTCCGCTTCGGGTCCTTGGCCGTGAGATCCTCCAGCGTGATCCCATCGAGCCGCGCGTAGGTCACAAAGAAGCCGTACGAGTTCCAGATCTTCAGGAATCTCCGGCGGACTTCCTCACCCAGTTCCAGCCCGAAGTTGAGATTCACGAAAGGATTCTGCCGGGCGAAGATCCACCGGAGAACGTCCGCCCCGAGTGCATCCACCGCCTCGTCGAACCAGATCACATTGCCGGTGGACTTGTGCATCTCCTGGCCATCGAGATCCAGCACCAGTGCATGACCCAGCACCGTCTGGAAGGGCTCCCGGTTTTCCAGGACCGTGCTCATGGCCAGGAGCGAGTAGAACCAGTTCCGGAATTGCCCGGGGAAACACTCGGTGATGAAATGGCTGGGATACCACTCCTTCCAGTAGTCGGGATCTGTCCGGTAGCCCATGGTGGAGAAGGGAACGATGCCCGCATCCAGCCAGGGATTGCCCACCTCCCGAATTCTGGAGATCTCCTTTCCACACTTCTCACACTTGATGCGGATCTCGTCGACCCACGGACGGTGTGGGGAGTTGCCATCGAACTCGTCCCAGCCCCTGGTCGTCCGCTTCTCGAGCTCTTCCCGGCTCCCAATTACGTCGAACCATCCGCACTCGCACTCGAAGATGGGAAGGGCCAGTCCCCAGTAGCGCTTCCGGGAAATGCACCAGTCGTGCATGTTCCTGAGCCAGTCAATTTCCCGCTCCATACCAAAGCCGGGCATCCACCGGATCTTCCTGGTCACCTCCATGATCTCGTGGCGGAGCTTGTCCATCGAGATAAACCACTCGTCGACCAGGCGGAAAACCAGCTCGCTGGAACACCGCCAGCACACGGGATAGCGGTGAACCAGGGTCGAGAAATCGACTTTAAGACCTTTCTTCTCCAGATTCGCCAGGATCTCGTCCTTGGCCTCCTCGCTTCTCTTGCCGGTGAGCCAGCCAAAGCCCTCGATAAACCTGCCTGCTTCGTCCAGGGGCGCAACGGCCGGAAGACCCTCGTCACGCCCGAGGGCGAAGTCCTCCTTTCCGCATCCCGGGGCAATGTGGACGACGCCCGTTCCTTCGCTTTCGTCCACTTCCTTCCAGGCAAGGACACGATGGACAATGCCTTCCTGGGCCGGGAGTTCGTCAAAGGGTCCCTCGTATTCCCAGCCCACGAGCTTATCGCCCGTCAGTTCCTCAACGGCCTTGAGCTCCCCCCGCATGCGTTCCAGGGCGGACTTGGCCAGGTAGTAGGTCTCACCGTTTCGTACGGCCTTGACGTAGGCAGTCTTGGGGCTGACCGCGAGGGCTACGTTGGACGTGAGGGTCCACGGTGTCGTTGTCCAGACCATGATGTATTCGTTTTCCCGGCCCTTGATAGGGAGCCGGATCGTGATGCTGGGATGCTCCAGCTCGCGGTAGCCCTCCGTGGCGATCTCGTGGTCGGATACTGCCGTCCCGCAGCGGGGACACCAGGGCATCACATCGTGACCCTTGTAGACAAAACCCCGCTCGTGGCACTTCTTGATGAAGTACCAGATGGTGTAGTTGTTCTCGTCCGACATCGTGAAGTAGGAATCGGACCAATCCATCCAGTAGCCGAGGCGGTTGGATTGGCGATCGACCTCCTTGCTGATCTTGAGGGGGCGCTCCTTGCAGAGCTTCACGAATTTGTCGATGCCGAATCTCTCGATTTCCTTCTTGGAGTTGAACCCCAGCTCCTTCTCGATCTCGATCTCGATCCACAGCCCCTGGCAGTCATACCCGTTCTGGTACCGCGTCTCATGGCCCAGCATGGCGTGGTAGCGCTGGAAGATGTCCTTGTAGGTCCGCCCCCAGGCGTGGTGAACACCCATGGGCCGGTTGGCCGTGATGGGACCGTCCAGGAACTTGAACTTGGGGCCGCCCTTGTTCCGGGCGCGGAGCTTATCGAAGATCCGGTTCTCGTCCCAGAACCTGAGGATCCGTTCTTCCTGGCCGACAAGATCGGGTTCAGGTGGGGTTTCTTTGAACATTCGCGCTCCTTACGTGCGGCCCGGCACTCTCCGGGGCCGGCGTCTGTTCGAGATACAGTCGGGATAAGATAGCATGGAGAAACAGCGGTGTCAATTGCGGGCCTTCCCTGTTGCGCACCCCAAGAGATTAAACCACGAAGTCCACGAAGAACACGAAGGGGAAAACCGTTTGCCGCTGGCCCGCATTTCTCATCAGCGGCCTCCACTCCCTCGCATTGCTCTCCCTAACATCCTTGCGACAGATCGAATGTCGTGGTATAATTGTTGGTGACCACTTGGTCTGGCATGTCACAGTCTGACCGACGACTTGTCCGGTCGTGGGACGACCGGCGCGCAGCCTCAGCGCGCCGGTGCGGGAGGTATGTGATGAGAACCTGGTTGCCGCTTTCCCTTCTCCTGATTCTGCTCCTCGCCGGTGCAAGCCAGGCGATCCCAATCCGGACCGCTGAGCAAGGCGCTGTGCCGCAGAGGGAGTACACTCCACGGCAAGACCAATGCTTTCTCTCGTACTACAACTTCTGCTCGGGATGGGTCTTCTACTGGAGCGGCTACTGCTACGGTACGTTCTATGACGCCCCTGGCCTTCCCCAGTTCGGCACATGCTTCGACCTGGCTGATTGCCCCGGCGAGTGTCGCCACCTGGAAGATGTCTGGTGGGCATGGAGATGGTGGGGTCCGTGGCATGCGATAGACATCGAGATCTATTGCGCCGACAACAACTCATGCCCCGTCGGCCCGCCGCTGGCTGGTTTCTACAGCGTATGGCTGGGACACTACCGTCCTTTGGCGCATTTCTCCTTCGGGGGGCTGGAGCTATGCCCTTGCGAAGAGATCGGGAGTGGGAAGTTCATTGTGATGCTGACCTATGTTCAGGACTACGAGGACCTCTGTCCGTATTCCGACATCAATTCTTACAACATCAACGAGGGCTGCGAGACCGACTGGCGCTGCACAGGGCATTCCTATGTGTATCGAAATCTTATCCCATACTGCGATATCTACGGCATGCCCGGACCGATGTGGGTGAGCGGAGCCACGTACGGATGTACGAACTACCCGCCCATTCCCCCAGGTTGTCACAACTACATCTACAACACAGGTTTCTTCACCGAATGGTTGATCGACTGCTACATCAGCTGCCTGGGGGCGACGGAGACGGAGAGGGAGAGCTGGGGCAGTGTGAAAAGGCTCTTCAAGTAGTACGGGCAATCTTGTCCGTCCGGCCTGGCAGATGTGATTTGGACGGCGCATACGGCAACCGGGAGGGTCGAAGGTAAGGAGACTGGCTGCGGCGGGGTTCTGGATCCTCACGAGTTGCCACTGTCCGAAGCGTGACACCTGGCCAGTTGCCGGAGTCAGGATCCTTACCTTCGACCCTCCCGGTTGCCGTGCCGCGGGGTGCTCAAAGGCCCCACATGTCCAACGGGCCAACCTCTACGTTCCACGCATTACGTTTTGCGCCTTGATTTCGACTTCCCCCCAGACTACTCTATCTTCTTCCATTACCACCCGAGAGGACAGGCAGACTGATGAGTGCAGCATCCGGCTACGACCACATCACAATCGAAGCCAAGTGGCGCAAGCGATGGGAAGAGCAGAAGCTCCACAACACCGATGTCCACAAGGCTGAGCGGCCTTTCTACAACCTCATGATGTTCCCCTATCCTTCGGCCGAAGGCCTCCACGTCGGGAACGTCTTCGCCTTCCTGGGATCAGATATCTACGCGCGTTTCACCCGGATGCAGGGGTACGACGTGTTTGAGCCCATGGGATTCGACGCCTTCGGGATGCACTCGGAGAACTATGCTCTCAAGATCGGGACCAATCCGCGCGAGCTCACCCCCAGGAGCATCCGGCACTTCCGCGAAAAGCAGATGAAAATGCTGGGAGCCATGTTCGACTGGTCCCACGAGGTCCAGACCACCGATCCCGCCTACTACAAGTGGACCCAGTGGATCTTCATCCAGCTCTTCAAGCAGGGCCTGGCCTACAAAAAGAAGTCTCCCGTCAATTGGTGTCCCTCGTGCAAGACGGTGCTGGCCGACGAACAGGTGATGGGCGGCGCCTGCGAGCGCTGCCGGACGGAAGTGGGCAAGCGGGATCTCGAGCAGTGGTACTTCCGGATCACGAAGTACGCCCAGCGGCTCCTCGACAACCTGGATTGGATTGACTGGTCGGAGACCACAAAGATGGCCCAGCGGAACTGGATCGGCCGTTCCGACGGGGCGGACCTGGTTTTCGAACTCCAGGGACGGGATGAGACCCTCACGGTTTTCACGACCCGGCCCGACACCATCTTCGGCGCGACCTACATGGTCCTGGCGCCCGAGCACCCGCTGGTCGGGAGCCTGGCCACCGATGGGTACCGGGACCAGGTCAAGGCCTACGTCGCAAAGGCCTCCCGGGAATCGGAGATCGAGCGGCAGGACGAGACTCGCGAGAAAACGGGCGTTTTCACGGGTTCCCATGGGATCAACCCCGCGACAGGCAATCCAATTCCCATCTGGATCTCCGACTATGTCCTGATGGGTTACGGGACCGGGGCAATCATGGCCGTGCCCGCCCACGATCAGCGGGACTTCGAGTTCGCCCGGAAGTTCGAACTGGCCATTGTCCAGGTCATCTCTCCCGACGGGAGAGAGGTTCCTCTGGAGCAGGCCTACGTCGACCCCGGGGTTATCATCAATTCGGGGGAGTTCAACGGAATACCGTCGGAGGAATCCAAGTCGAAGATGACCGAATGGCTGGCCGGGGAGGGCAAGGCCGAACCCAAGGTCAACTATCGCCTCCGGGACTGGTGCATCTCCCGTCAGCGATACTGGGGACCTCCCATCCCGATCATCTACTGCGACAAGTGTGGTGCGATCGCCGTGCCCGATGAGGATTTACCGGTGATGCTCCCGGAACTGGCCGACTACCGGCCGGACGGGACGGGCTTGTCTCCCCTGGCGCGGAGCGAGGAGTTCATCAACACCGCCTGCCCCGCGTGCGGTGGCCCTGCGAAGCGGGAAACCGACGTCAACGACAACTTCCTGGATTCGGCGTGGTACTTCCTTCGCTACCCATCCACGGAGTTCCCGGACCGGGCCTTCGACACCAATATCACGAAGAAGTGGCTGCCCGTGGACATGTACATCGGGGGCAACGAACACGCGTGCCTGCATTTGATGTACACGCGCTTCATAACCATGGCGCTCCACGATGCGGGGCTTATCGAATTCGAGGAACCGTTCAAGACCTTCCGCGCCCACGGCATGATCATCAAGGACGGCGACAAGATGAGCAAGTCGCGCGGGAACATCGTCAACCCCGACGAGTACATCGAGAACTTCGGGGCCGACTGCCTGAGATCGTACCTGATGTTCATGGGACCCTACCTCGAGGGCGGGGATTTCCGGGACGAAGGAATCAAGGGTGTCCGCCACTTCCTGGAAAGGGTCTGGAGACGAATCACCGAAGTCCGGCCCACCGGCGAAGAGATCGCTGATCCGGAGACCCTCTACGCCATGCACTTCGCAACCAAGGCGGTCACCGAGGACATCCGGCGGCTCTCCTATAACACCGCCCTGGCGCGCCTGATGGAGATGATGAATCACGCGTACAAGGCCGACATCAAGACCCGGATCTATTACGAGACCCTACTCCGGCTCCTTGCGCCCTTTGCTCCCCACCTCGCCGAGGAACTCTGGGAGAGAATGGGTCACGGGGAAACCATCCTGGTATCCGGATGGCCGGCCTACGACGAAATCCACACACGCAAGAGCGAGATCGAGTTCGTCGTTCAGATCAACGGCAAGGTCCGCAGCAGAATCCGCGTCCCCGCCGACCTCTCCCAGGAGGAACTCGAACCCATCGTCTTTGCGGATGAGAAGGTGAAGGAATACACGAGCGGGAAGACAATTGTGAAGAAGATTCTGGTCAGGAACAAACTGATGAACATCGTGGTGCGCTGAGGCGCACCACAGCGACTTTCCTATTCTATCCTTCTCCCCACCCTCTCAACGCGCGGCGTCCCCGTATCCGGTTCCATCGACCAGTAGATTACGTCCGCCCGGCCAAGGATGAGGTCCTTGTCCAGGAAACCGAAGTACCGGGAATCGAGCGAGTTGTCACGGTTGTCTCCCATCACATACACGCTGTCGCGGGGCACGGTCAGGGGACCCCAGTTGGCGTACGGAGAATCGATGCCTCCCATGTAGATGTACGGCTCGGGAACCGATTCCCCGTCCAGAATAAGCATGTTCCGCCTCACCTCCAGATGCTGTCCCCCCAACGCCACACACCGCTTGATGTAGGCCTGATCCCCTCCATTCGGCGGCGCGAAGACGATGATGTCTCCCCGGGCAACATCCGCAAAATCCATGAACCCAAGGTCGGCAATGAAGTAGTCGCCGGGCAACAGCGTCCACACCATCGAGGAGGTCGGCGTTGTGAATGCCCGGAACCGGCTCTTTACCGTAGCGGACGGGAATGTGCTGGAGACGAGGAGACAGAGAAAGCACAGCAGCGCGAGCAGGCGGGTCCCGGCAGTCTGGGGACGGATCACTTCCACCACCGTGCCCACCAGCTTGTCGTGCCACGCCTGTCGCTTCCTGTCCCAGAGAGCCCAGAGGAACCCGACATAGAGCACGCCCTCGGAGAACAGGTAGCAGAGACTCCGGAAGAAACCTTTTTTCAGACTGATGGGGGATCTGTCGTCCCGCACGGCCCGGATTCCGAAGACCCATTTCCCTGCCGTCTGACGGCCCTGGGAGTTGAATACTGTGAAGTAGGCCATGGACAGGGCTCCCAGTCCGGCCAGGAGAACCAGGTACCCTTTCAGGAAGGAGATAGTCCCGCCAAGCAGGGGCAGTCCCACCAGGACGTGAAGTCCCGCCGTGTACGTCCAGACGATGAGGAGCAGATCCAGAGAAAACGCGCCGACTCTTTCAACAAAGCCCGCGCGCCACTCATCTTTCAATCCCAGGTATTCCGGCAATGTCGTCCCTGTCTTTCGCCTCGCGACGAAGCCTGGTGAGAAATGCGGGTTGAGGCTCTTCTGTTCTGGATCTCTAGATCGCTTTCAGACAATCCCCCAGGATCCCGATGCAGCGGTCGATCTCGTCAACCGAAATCGTCAGGGCCGGCCGGAACCGGATGCTCCTCACTCCACCCTTGAAGACCAGAAGCTTCCGCTCGTACGCCAGATCCACCATCCTGTCCCGTATTTCCGGATTTGGAAGACTGAAGGCCGCAAAGCATCCCCTCCCGCGGATGTTGGTCACGATCTCGGGGAACTCGCCGGCAAGCTTCGCCAGACCCGCCAGCAGATGTTCGCCGCTCCTGGCCGCATTCTCAACAAGGTTCTCTTCCTCGATCACTTCCAGATACCGCTGGCAACGGACCATGTCCGTGAGGTTCCCGCCCCAGGTCGAGTTGATCCGGCTCGACACCTTGAACACGTTGTCAGGCACCTCGTCAATCCGGCTGGTTACCATGATCCCGCAAACCTGGGTTTTCTTGCCAAAGACCAGGATGTCGGGCGCCACATCAAAGTGCTGCCAGCACCACATCTTCCCCGTAGCCCCAAGCCCGGTCTGGATTTCATCAAAGATGAGCAGGATCTCGTTCTCGTCGGCAATCTTCCGCAGTTCGACCAAGAATTCCTCCCGGAAGTGGTTGTCGCCGCCTTCACCCTGGACAGGCTCGATGATGATGGCGGCAATATCGTCCGGATTGTCGACGATGGCCTTGTGGATCTCGGCGATCGCTTCGGCTTCGATCGCCTGGACCACCGCCAGGTTTTTCTCGTCCAACGGGAACGTAATCGCCGGGTTCGTAATCCTCGGCCACGAAAACATGGGGAAATACCGGGTCTTGGCAAGATCCGCCGTATTGGTCACCGACAGGGTATAGCCGGACCGCCCGTGAAACGCCTGCCGGAAGTGAATGACCTGGTAACCCTTCTCTCCCTTACCCGCGGCCAGGTTCTTCCGGACCTTCCAGTCGAAGGCTGCCTTCAGCGCGTTTTCCACGGCCAGCGCGCCGCCGGCAATGAAGAAGAGGTGGGCAAACTCATCGGGGACCGCGACCCGGGAGAAGGTGTCGACGAACTGCGCCATTTCCACCGAGTATACGTCCGAGTTGGTGGGTTTGTTCACGGCCACCCGGCCCAGCTTCTTCATGAACTCGGCAGTAGTCAATTTCGGGTGGTTGTACCCGATTGGAGACGACGCAAAGAGGGCGAAAAAGTCGAGATACTCCTCGCCCGTAAGAGCGTCGTGAACCCAATTCCCGTGACTCTTTTCCACGTCGAAAATCAGAGACATCCCATCGGCCAGCATCTTCTTGCGAAGAACATCGTGAACGTCACCGGGTTTGATCTCCAATCCTCTTGCCACCGACATGCTGCACCTCGCCTTTCGACCGGCCTCCTAAGGCTATTCGGTCAGTTGCACGTTGAACTTGACCCAGCTGCGATTCTTGCTGAAAGAACGAAAAAGGAATCAGCGCCGAGACGGATTAACTGCACTCCGGCGAGATCCCCGGGTGGGGTGAATGGGCGATTTGTTTTGACGCTTCGGAAAAGCAGCCGGAGAGTACCACCGGCGGGCAAACCTGTCAAGCTAACACGGCAGCTTCTCGACCCCTTTCCTCTCCCCCTCGTCAGTGATGATCTTCCGCAACGTCTTCACCACCGCCTCTTCCAGATGCGGCTCGACGTCCTTCTCGAGAAGGCGTTGCACCTCGTCGTTCGCCCTTTCCAGGGCAGACAGAGATCCCCGCTTCAGCCACTCCTGATCCGTTGAGCGGTCGATGCTCTTCCCCGGGAAGTAGAATTCCTCCCGGAACCAGCGCAGCGTACTGGGATGAGAGAGGAGATGGTTCTCTTTGAAGAAGTCATGGAGCTGTTCCGTGGCCATGGGGAACTCGCGGGGTTCCACCCCCCGCACGAGCCTCAGGGCCATTCCGCAGATCTCGTTGTCGATCACCAGCTTTTCGAGACTCTGGCAGTTCTCGAAAGCCAGCATCCCCGGGCCGGAAACCACGTTCACACCACAGAGCGCGGCCATGAGGGCTCCCATCCCCGACTCCAGCCCGCCTTGCGCATCGGGCATCTTCGAATCGCTGAGAGCCATGTACGCATGAGTCGGAAGACCCAGCGTCTTGCCTATCTGCGTGTAGGACGCATCGATCATCATCGTCTCGATGGCGCCCATGGGCGTGGTGCCTTTTTTCATGTCGAAGATGGAGGGGGAACCGCCGTAGATGACCGGCGATCCGGGCTCCGCCAGCTGGGCGATCACAACCCCGCTCAATGTCTCCGCAGTGTGCTGGACAATGGATCCGGACAGCGTCACCGGGGCTGTCGCCCCGGACAGCGGCATGGACACGAACTCCGAGGGAATCCCTGCCCGGGCGCAGTCCAACACGCTCTGGCAGGTGAGATGGCTCCACTTCAGTGGCGGCGAGGGGCAGGCGTCGAAGATGGCCAGGGGTTTTTCCCTGAGCGCATCTTCGGAGCCCCGGACAGCGACCAGCATGTCCTTCATGGGCTGGAAGGCATCCACCTCGAACGTGCCTGTCACCACCGGCTTCGGACAGTGGAGTAACCCGAGATACAACCTGTAGCGGTCGGCGAACCCCTCAGGGATGTCGGAGGGAACTACACCTGTACTCTGGGCAGCATAGTTCTTGAGGCGGGCCGTGAGCTTCACGAAGGAGACGACATCCACGGACGTCGGCTTGCGAATCGTCTTCGCGTCGTAGTCGTAGACGTTGACGGCGGCCGAACCGGGATCAAAATGCACGTTATCGCCCGCCAGGTCCATGGCCGGATCGCCGGCGGCGTCGAATACCTGGATGGATTTCGGGGCTTTCCCCAGCGAGAGACGCACCAGGTCCTCACCGATGCGAACCCGCCGCTCGGCCTGGTCCACCTTGCACCCTGCATCCGCCAGAAGCGAGAAGGCTTCGCCGTTCTCAACAAAGACACCGATTCCCCCGAGGATCTCCATGGCCTCCGAGATGATCTTTTCCACCAGGTCGGGTGACAGCATTTCCAGCTTCGGGCGTCTGGCTTTCATGCAATATCCTCCACAAGGTGTTTTCTCAATCTGCGTAATCTGCGGCTATTCTCTTCTATAGCGGCAGTCTTCCATGTCACACCGGCTGCAGAGAGTCGCGCAGCGGGGCGGCTTGGGATTGGGGCCGAAGTTGATACCAAAGGACACCGACTTGCGGGGCTTCATCATCATCGAATCCGAGAGTCCCACGTCAATTCTTCCGCCATCCAGAACATCGAAGAGCAATCTCTGCCCTTCCAGCTCCCACTCCGCATAGCCGGGGGAAAAACGCGCGCTTGCCCGGAGACCCTCACCGCCTTCCTCCGCCTCCATCCGATCGTCCAAGACACGGGCCGCTGCCTCCGTCATTTCTGATCCCACGGCATCCAGTACAACGCCCCGGACCAGCTCACCCTCCCTCATCAGCTCGGCCACCCTATCCTCAAGGTCCGGACCGATCGTGCAGATGCACAAACCCACCCGGATCGCAGATTCAAAGGCGGGGTGGTTCGGCAACCGATCGCTATCGAAAAACCCGTACACACCTCTCGCCCTGGACAGAACTCTCGCATCGTCCAGCGCCTGGCGGATCAGACCCAGCGTCCAGGCGCCGGGATCCTTCCGGGTCTTTCCCCTCCGGAGGAGGCGCAGGATTTCATCCTCCTGGGGTTCGACCTCAATGGCCTCCACGACCGTCACGGCGCGCCTCGATTTCCAAAGCCATCTGCCGGATGAACTCAGGCGTCGTACCACAGCAACCGCCCACCAGACCAGCGCCCGCGTCCAGCATCCGGCCGACCCACCCGGCAAAATCCGCGGCTTTCACGGAGTATACCGTTTCCCCGGCCTTCAGCTCCGGCTGCCCCGCATTCGCCTGGACCAGGATAGGCAAAGACGTCAGCGGGCGGATAGTCTCCAGGAGATCCAGCATGTCCTCGGGTCCCAGCGTGCAGTTGGCTCCGACCACCGACGCGCCGGCCTCTTCCAGTGCAGCCAGGCATCCTTCCGGCTGATTCCCCATCAGCGTGAAAAACCCCCGGGGCTTCCTGTCAAACGTCATCGTGGCGGTGACGGGAAGGCCGGTGGCCCCGGCCGCCGAGACAGCGGCCCGAGCTTCTTCCAGGCCGTACATGGTCTCGACAGCAAGAAGATCGACGCCCGCGCCCGCAAGAATCCCGGCCTGCTCGGCAAAGATCTCCTTCAGCTCCTCGTAGGAAACCTCACCCGGGAGTCCGGTGACCTTTCCTGTGGGGCCGATGTCTCCGGCAACGAACTTCCCTTCGGGCCGGACTAAGACAGCCAGATCCGCCCCGGCGCGATTCAGTTCAACGACGCGATCACTCAGCCCCTTGGCGCCCAGCTTGAGCCGTGTGCCGCCGAAGGTGTTGGTAGTAACTACATCCGCGCCGGCTTCGTAGTAAGCTCGATGCGCACTGCGGACCACATCCCGCCGGTCGACATTCCACGGCTCCGGCGCCTCTCCACTCGCCAGCCCCTGGGCAATCAGCAGACTCCCCATCCCGCCGTCGAACAGGATGGGACCTTGTTCAATCCGTTTGAGAAAACCAGTGGCCATCACTTCGCTTCCCTGTGCGGAACCCGCGGCCAAGGGTCTTTCCTCTACGCCACCAGGCTCCTGGCGACTTCAACCGCTGCAACAGCCGACTCGCCGTAACCATCCGCGCCAATTTCATCCGCCCAGTCCTGGCTCACGGGCGCGCCGCCCACGATCACTTTGGCCGGGATGCCCCGCTCCCTCAGGAGATCCACAACCTTCTTCTGGCCGACCATCGTCGTCGTGAGAAGAGCCGACATACAGACCAGCTCGGCTCCTGTCTCCTTCGTTTTCTCTACGAACGTCGTGACGGGCACGTCGGCGCCCAGATCCGTGACCTCAAACCCATAGGCCGTCATCATGGCCGCAACCAGGGTCTTGCCGATGTCGTGGATATCGCCCTCGATAGTCCCGATCACGGCTCTGCCCAGCCGCTTACGATCCTGGCCCCCGGCAAGAATGGCCGGCTCGATCACAGCCAGGGCCGCTTTCATCGCTTCGGCGCCACGGACCAGCTCCGGCAGAAAGTACTCGCCATCTTCCCATAGCCGGCCGACGTGCTCGATCCCCTTGACAAATCCCTCGTCCAGGATCTTGTTCACATCCACTCCGGCAGCCAGTCCCTTCTCCGCCAGATTCCTGGCCGCGTCGCTGTTTCCCTGGATCACAGCTTCCCGCATTTCCTTCAACAGTGCCTCACTGTTCATTATTGAGACCTCGATGTATGAGAAACCCGACACTCCTCTGTCCGATCCTGTGCTCTTGACAATCACGCGTCCCCTGTGTATGCAAAGCATAGATTGACAGGGTATCACGCGATGGTCTCGGGGTCAACGTCGGCTCCGGCGTTCAATCTATCACCACATACAGGAGCAGAGATCATGAACAGACCAAAGAAGAGCGTCTCCCTTCCTGTCCTCAGAATCGGCAGCGATATAGCCTTCATTGACGTGGTGAAGGCCCGTCATGGGTGGGTGGCCTACGCGCTGACAAGCAAAGGGCTTCGCGCGACGCGCATGGCGCGCCGATCCAAGAGCGAAGCCCTTCGACAGCTGAGGCAGGAACGTCATCTGAGAGGGTACACGACTGAGCCCGCGCCCGGGAAGGTCGCCGTCCCCTGGGGAGCATTCCTGATGCAGGCCATGGAGGGCAAGGACCTTGATCTCTCGCGTATCCCGCTTGACGACCGCGGATGGAGCGATTTTGCCAGGAGAGTCTACCGCCGTGTCCGGAAAATCCCGCGCGGGAAAACCATGAGCTATGGCCAGGTAGCGAAAGCCATCGGAAAACCACGCGCCGCCCGGGCCGTCGGACAGCTCATGGCTCGAAATCCCGTCGCGCCGGTGGTCCCGTGTCATCGGGTAGTTGCTGCGGATGGCAGCCTCTGCGGGTTCTCTGCAGAAACAGGGATCAAACTGAAGGAGAAGATGCTAGCCCGCGAAAAAGATTAGCCTGGGGGAGGGTCGGGGTGGAGCCCGACCCTCCATTATTGGAACTTCCGTCCCCGCCATACGTATGTACCGGTAGACGATTCCAGCACCTCGCAATGGAGAGAGAATGACCGAATTCGCTCGAAATGCCCGGAGAGTGGGGACCGCCATGGCTGTCCTGGCCATGGTCGCCTCACCAGGGGCGGTCGAAGCTGAGGAGACGAACTTCGAAAAGGCTACCTACGAAGTGTCCCGGGCTGTCTCGCCTGTTCGCATTGATGGTGTTCTGGATGAGGAAACCTGGAAGCACGCGGTCGTCATCAATCTGCCCTACGAAATCATGCCCGGGGAGAACATCCCGCCGCCGGTCTCTACCGAGTGCCTGATCACCTACGACGATCGGAACCTCTACGCCGGGTTCCGGGCCCACGACCCCGATCCCTCGCAAATCCGCGCCCACTACTGTGACCGGGACAAGGCATATCGGAATGACTACGTCGGGATCATGATCGATCCCTTCAACGATGAGCGCAGGGGACTCGAGTTCTTCTGCAATCCTTTCGGGGTGCAGATGGATTTTTCCCGGAACGACGTCTCCAGCGGTAATCAGGAGGACGCGACGTGGGATGCCATCTGGAAGTCGGCCGGTCGCATTACCGACGAAGGGTACACGGTGGAGATGGCCATTCCCTTCACATCGCTGCGTTTCCCGAGAACCGAAGGCAGGCAGACCTGGGGGTTCATGGCCTTCCGGGCGTATCCCCGGACAGACCGCCACCAGATCGGGAGCAAGCCCTACAACCGGGATCTCAACTGCATGGTCTGCCAGTGGGACAAGATCGTAGGATTCGAAGGGATTACACCCGGCCGGAATATTGAGATAGCCCCCACCTTCACCGCTCATCGTACCGACGAGAGAGAGGAGTTCCCGGAAGGATCGATAGCGAACGGTGATCCGGACCCGGAGCTCGGCATCTCGGCCCGATGGGGTATCACGCCCAACTGGAGCGTCCAGGCGGCGCTCAATCCCGATTTCTCCCAGATCGAGGCCGATATGGCCCAGCTGGAAATCAACACGAGGTACGCGCTCTATTTCCCCGAGAAGCGCCCGTTTTTCATGGAAGGCGCCGACTTCTTCCGGACCCCCATCGAGGCCGTGTACACAAGAACCGTGGTTGAACCTTCCCGGGGTCTCAAGCTCAGCGGGAAGGAGGGTAGGAGCGCTCTCGGTGTCTTCACGGCCCGGGATGACGTCACGAGCCTGATGTTTCCATCCAATCAGGGCTCGGATATCATTTTGCTGGATCAGGACGTGACTACCGGTGTGTTTCGCTACCGCCGCGACGTGGGAGAGACATCCAACCTGGGAGTTCTGACCACGGCGAGGGAGGGAGACGAGTACCGCAACCGCGTGTACGGAGTGGATGGAAATCTCTGGCTGACCTCAAAAGATCTCATCCGGTTCCAGCTCCTGGGGACGATGACAAACTACCCCTGGGAGACGGCCGAGGAGAACGACCAGCCACACAAACTGTTTCATGGATTCGGGGCGGACGTGGTCTACCAGCATGGAGAGCGGGACTGGCAATGGTGGGCCTACTGGGATCATCGCGACCCCGGATTCAGGGCGGATGTGGGTTTTGTCCGGAGGGTGGATCTTCGGGAGTTCGGACTTGGCGGACAGCACACCTGGTGGGGTGAGCCGGGAGCCCGGCTCAGGCGCGTCTTCCTGGGCCTGGAGGGAGAACGAACGGAGGATCACAGTGGATTGCTGACCGACAGGTCCGTCAACCTGTTTGCCGGCGCCGAAGGCCCCTACCAATCATGGCTCCAGACGCGGGTCTGGCATGAGACCGAGTACTATGACGGGGACACCTACGATCTGAACGCGGGGCACTTCTTCTTCAACATCCGTCCCTCGGGAGATTTCACCTGCTCTGTGGGCGGCAACCTCGGCGAAGCCATCGACTACGATAATTCCCGGAAGGGGAAAAGGATTCGCCTGTCGCCCGGACTCACCCGGGATCTTTTCCGGCACCTGTACCTGCAGGTCGATCATACCTTTGAGCGGTTCTACGTGGATGGGGACCGGCTTTTCGAAGCGCGCCTCCACCAGGCGCGTCTGACCTACCAGTTCAATATCCGGACCTTCGCCCGCGCGATCGTCCAGTACGTCGACATCGATCGCAATGTGGATCTCTACATCGACGAAGACACCGATGCCGAATCCCGGGATCTCTTCACCCAGTTCCTCTTTTCCTACAAGGTCAACCCGCAGACGGTATGTTTCCTGGGTTACTCCGACAACTGGGAACGCGAGATCGGATTCGATCTGACCCAGAGCGACCGGACGTTTTTCCTCAAAATCGGGTACGCGTGGGTCCAGTAGTTAGCCTGGGTTATCCAGGCTAACCTGCATCTCCCTGTGCGGAATCCCCGCGTCCATGAACTCTCCGCCGACTGCCTGGAAGCCGTGCCGTTCGTAGAAGGGAATCGCGTGGGTCTGGGCCCAGAGGGTGACGCGTGAGAAGCCCTTCTCCCTGGCCAGGTCCAGAAGCTTGTGGAGCAGGCGGTCTCCGATTCCCCGGCCGCGCCATTCCTCCAGCACAGCCATTCGCTCGATATGGCCGTCCGCCCTCAGGCGCCCCGTGCCGACGGCCTCTCCGTCCTCATCGTACGCCAGAACGTGCGCGCAATCCGGATCCAGTCCATCCCACTCCAGTTCCTCCGGGACATTCTGTTCCTTGATGAAGACCGTCTCGCGAATACGCCGGATGTCGCCTTCGGCTTCCGTCCATTTCACACTGCGGATGGTCATTCGCGTATGTAGCATATCAAGAGTCTCTGGCCTGGACTGTGCACGAACCCGGATGGATTCGCACACAGTCCAGGCAGGGCAATAGAGAAGTTGTTCGTCTTCTTCCTTCCCCCC
>JAGLYR010000230.1 GCA_023132135.1 Candidatus Eiseniibacteriota bacterium
CGCGATAGGGGAGGTTGTCAACTTGCCAAGATTCCGGTCGTGCGGCAACGGTTTCGCGTAATCTGGTCGCGCTAGGTATACCGGTTGCCCGGCACCCCTCGCACAGATCCGTACGTGAGGAACTACCTCACCGGCCTTCCGCCTGACTGTCCGGGACCGACCCGGTCACCTCATAAATCACGACGCGGTCGGGCCCGTTGGCCTCGTTGTCATGGACCCACCGGAGCGCCAGCCGATTGGCCAGTTCCTCGTCGCCTCTCATGAGTTCTCCGACTCCGGGCCTGGTCTCGAGCGAGAGTCGGCCGTCCAAGACGAGGTAGCGGATCCCCTTGCGCCTCGCGTAGGCAACCGTGGAACCCAAGTCACTCGCCGGAAAGAAGGTGTACTCGGGAATGCCTGCGTAGTAGGAGACCGCGCATCCCGGCTGGCAGAGCATTCGGCCCGGCGGCAGGTTGTCTCGCATCCACAGTCCGGCTTCCCGATACACTGTGGGCAACTCCGCCAGTCGCCGGAGAGGGCGGTAGACGGCAAACGGCGCGGGCAGGAGGACGAGGAGTGTTGTCCAGACAAGGAGCGCGCGGGTGTGGCCGGATCGGCCCTTGGCGGATTCCTGGCCGGTAGCCCTCTCTTCCGGCCGCCAGAGAATACCGTTGGCCACGCCTCCCGCCGCCAGCACCATGACGAAGGGAACGGCTTCCATGATGTAGCGACTGTGCGGGGCGACGCAAGCGGCACCGACGAGCGGCAGCGCGGCGGTTACCGCAATGCCCCACGGCGCGATGCGGAATCCATCCCTTCGCTTCGCCAGGAGAAGGCCGATGAGCACGAGCAGCAGCGGCAATGGGGAAGCACATCCCTTGACCAGTTTTGCCACGACATCAGGCCACCTTTGTATGAATCTGCGAGCTACCGGCACCGCCATTTGGGGGGTCAGATAGAAGGACCTGCCTTCAATGCGCTCTCGGGCCTCCCAAGCCGCTTCTCCATCCTCCGTCAGCCCGTAGTGGGCGAGCTCCTTCTCCGATGACGGATCCAGCAGTTCCTGGCTCACCAGCATGAAATTTCCGGCTTTCCCCATGTAGGCGCCCGTCCAGCCCCCGGCCTGAAGCACAAGACCCAGAAGAATGGCCGTCACACCGGCCCCGATCACGGTCGCAAACACTGCCCACCGGGGTCGAGGCCCGGGCGCCGAAAGCGCGCAGGCCACCACGACCACGATCAGCGGTGCCATCTCGATGCGACCGAGCGCCGACACGATGGCCAACGCGCCTGCCGCGACGTAGCGCGCCGTGACCCTGGCGTTGCCGCTCTGCAACTGCCGCGGCAGGGCCAGCCCCAGTGCGAGGGCTGCCATGAGCACGGCTGCGGGCTCGGAGAAACAAGACGGTCCCAGGCCCGCCACAAGTGAGCACGTTGCCACCATCCACGCCGCAAACAGGGCCGCCGCCGCACCAAACGCGCTGGCCGCGATCCAAGCGGTCGCAGGAACCAACGCCACGACGGCGATTGTGTTGACCAATCTGCACGCTGTGTCCGGTTGCGCTCCCAGCATGACCGGTATCGCGCTCAGAGCACTGTAGAAGAGTGACCAGAACCCATCCACCTGGGCAAACTGCCCATGAGCAATGTGGTACGCATTCATCACGTAATGGGATTCATCACCGTTCAGAGGAGGGTCTTTTGGAAAAAACAGAACCTGAAGAGACAGCGACAGGATTGTCGCCGCGAAGACGCCCGCCAACGAGATCCTACTTGTGATTTCGAAGTCGCGCCCCAGGGCCCGCTTTCCCAAAGGATGGGCCAATCCCTTTCTTAGCGCCGATTTCGAGCAGCCTCCTGTGATCATGCCACTTGCCTCCCGATAGCATCTTCGTTGTGGATCTTGAGTTCTCTCGAGGTCCCGCCCGCCTCCGGCGTAATCCGCTGATTACTTCCCTCCCTTCACCTTGAGGGCGGCGGCAATGAAGTCGTCAATCCCGCCATCCATGACAGCTTGTACATTGCCCGTCTCCACCTGAGTACGGTGGTCTTTGACCAGGCTGTAGGGGTGGAACACGTACGACCGGATCTGGCTGCTCCACGCAATCTCCAGTAATTCGGGACAGCGCCCTTATTGGCAGAATTCGTTACCCACCTTGGGATTACGA
>JAGLYR010000231.1 GCA_023132135.1 Candidatus Eiseniibacteriota bacterium
CCCGCTCCCCCCCGCCCCCGGAGCCCGGAGTCCTTCACCCTCCCAACTACCTCTTCCGGCGTCATGGTGAGGAGAGCATTCCGTGTCGCTTCATAGCCCCCACCCGCCTCGTAGTCGTCGATGGACTCCGGATTGATGAAACCGCAATTGCGCAGAACGACGCGGGTCTGACTTCCCAGGAAGCCCTTCTCCGAACCACCGATGGCTCCTGTTGCATCCTGGCGATAGACCACGTAGTCCTCGAGGACTTCTCCGCCCTTCACGTGGCGTTCGAAGATCTCGGTCGCTCGCGCCGGGTCTACATGGCCGTAGATGGTGCGCTTCCCTTCCTCTCGAATCTCGACAAGTGGCTCGCAGTAGCACATGCCGATACACCCGGTGAAGGTCAGCTCTGCAGCCCCTCCGTCCGAGGAAACGAGTTTCTCCAGTTCGCGGTAGGTCCCGCGGGCACCGGCGGACATGCCACAGGTGCTCATGCCAACTACGATCTTACGCACCCCAACTCCTCCGAACGCCACTGGTTGATAGTGGAAACAGAACGCGCCCCGGGATTCCGGCACTAGGCTGCCGCAGGCCCCTTGACAACCCGTTTACTCTCCTCGCGACGGATCTTGCGAAGGATCTTGCGCACCAGGGCCGAGGTCAGCTTGCCATGGGTTTCGTCGTCGATCATCATCACCGGGGCAAGGGAACAGCAACCGAGGCACGCCGCTGTGGAAAAGGTGAATATCCCGTCTTCCGTAGTACCACCCATCTCAACCCCAAGCTCTTCCTCGATAGCCTGGACCAGCACCTGCACTCCAGCCACGTGACACGCGGTGCCTGTGCAGAGCCGAATCACATGCTTCCCGATGGGCTGCAGGCGAAACTGGTTGTAGAAGGTAATGACACCATAGATCCTGGACTCAGGGATCCTGGTCGCGCCCGAGATGTGCCTGATTGCGCGGGTGGGAATGTACCCGAAGTAGTCCTGCGCCGATTGGAGAAGCGGAATCAGCTCTCCGGGAGCACCATCATAGCGCCACAAGCGATAACTGAAATCCGATTCCCTGGTGTCCATAAGCTCCGTTCCCGGATGTCTGGTGAGAATTGCGGCTTAGAAGTCGACGAGCTTGATGATCTTCGCCTCTTTCACACGCAGCACTCCGTCAATCTGGCTGAGTTTCTCGACAATGCGGGGCGTCTTCCCATAGGCGCCGGTTTCGGAGATGATGCCGATCATCTTCGACCCACCGTCGACAATGTCGCAGAAGATCACCTCGTCGAGGAAGAAGAGTGTCGTGAAGACCTGCTGAATGGCGTTCTTGTCGATGTCAACGATGACGTAGCTCTTGGTCCCCACGAGCTTTGGCATCTTCTCCCGGTCGGCGGACTTGACAGCGTCCTTGTAGATTTCAATGAACTGACTAACGTCGCGGTCGAGCTTGGGACGCTCCACATTCGCCAGAGACACGATTTCGATACCCTCGATGGCCTTGATCTTGTCATGGAGTTCCTTCATCTCCCCCTCTGTCGATGTCTGGACGAGGAGAATGATGTCGACATCACCCCTGACGGCGTCGCAGGACACGACTCCATTCATTCGGTAAAGCTGGTCATAGGCTTCCCGCACGCGCTCGGGTTCGGTTATGCGAACGGTCACATAGGAACTCATGACCTCCCGGATGGCGGGCCCGGCTTCCTCTGCTGCGGACGGCCCGGCCGTGGTGGAACCCGGGGTCAGCTGCCGCAATGCAGTCACCAGATCGGGGATCTCGAAGGGTTTGTCAAGAAAGCCCGTGTTGACTTCGGCAAGGGCCGTAGCCTCAAGGGATTCGTTCCCGAAACCTGTGATAATCAGCACCGGGAGATCGGGGAATTCACACTTGATGACCTTGAGGATCTTGAGCCCATCGATGTCGGGCATGAAAATGTCTGTGATCAGGTAATCGTAACCCGTGCCCTTTTCACGGGAGTCGTGCAGTTCATGGATAGCGGATATGCCGTCGGGACAGGCGGTACAGCTGAAGCCTTCCTGAGTCAAACCTACCGTCAGGTTCCTGCGAATCTCAGCCTCGTCGTCTATGATAAGAACTCTCGGAATCACCTTGTCACTCCTCCATGCTGGGCCTGAATCCCGGACTCCATACGCACCTGCCGTGGGCAGATTCCTCTCCGGAAACCAACTGATGAAAATAGCAATCCGACCATGCGGAGTCAAGCCCTATCCACCAGCCTAGGTTATTCATGAATCCCTGCTGCTCGCTACAGGATTCGTGAATAACCCAAGCTATGACCCCGGTGATTGATGGAGAGCGCAAGCGGCGGACAGCAGGATTCCCTAATCCCAGTCGCTTGTCACCCTGTCACCTG
>JAGLYR010000232.1 GCA_023132135.1 Candidatus Eiseniibacteriota bacterium
ACGATGGCGTCAAAAGCGTAACTGCCGCGCTCGAGAACTACAGCTGTCGGGTTGTCAACCAGACGGCGGAGACCCATCTCCTGGGCCTGCACCGAGCCGGCCGCCACCAGGAACAGCACCAGCAATGCGATGATCGACACTCGCCTCATCATTCCCTCCAATCACCGGAATTCCGCAGCCCCACGATTCTCCAACCTGCAAAACTAGCAACGAAATACAGGATCTGTCAACCCCAATCCTGAGCAGCAAGTATCCGTTGTCCGCCGCTTGCGCTCTCCATGAATCACCCTACTCCTAGCCTGGGTTATTCAGGCTAATTCCATTTCTCCACGGAGCACCTCTCCACCCAAGCGTTGTCTTCCCCGACGAGCCCGCACAGGGCATCCAGCAGGTCCCTGCCGGGCGCCACCTGCCTGTTCCGGGCATCCATCTCCACCTCGCTCCGGTCCTCAGCCACGAGATGGAACCGGATCCGGCTCTTCCCGGGATGCCGATCCGCCAGGTGTCCCAGATCTGTGATGAACTGGTCGCCCAACCGGTCGGCTTCAATCCGCAGATGAACGGTCGCGGGCATCTTGTCCAGCGCACCTGACAGGGGAATAGCTCGGGTCACGATCACCTTGGGTTCTTCATTCTCCCGGAAGGACACCCGCCCGGTCACAAGGACAGCAGACTCGGGCTCCACCAACTTCTGGTACTTGCCGTAAGGATCCGCGAAAATCAGCAGCTCGACGCTACCCGTGAAATCCTCCAGAGTGGCGAAGGCTATCGGATTCCCCTTGCGGTCCAGCGTGGATTTGACATTGGTCAGAATCCCGCCCAGACGCACCGAAGCCCCATCGCCCAGATTGCCCAGGGATGAAACAGTGGCCGTAGAGCAAGTCTCAATCTGTTCCCGGTACCCGTCGAGGGGATGGCGAGAGAGGTAGAATCCCAAGGCTTCCCGCTCGTTCCGCATTTCCGTCTCGCTGTTCCAAGGTTCCACATCGGGAAGAGCTTCAGCGGATATTTCCACCTCCGCCTCCCCAAACAGTGACGACTGCCCGCGCTCGCGGTCCCGCTGGATCCGTGCCCCTGCCTCCAGCGCGCGGGGAACCTCCGCCAGCATCTGTGCACGGTGTCCACCCAGACTGTCCATTCCCCCAGCCATTGCGAGGGATTCCAGCATCCGCCGGTTGATTCCCCTGAGATCCGTCACTGTCGTCAGGTTCCGGAGAGACCGGAACCCACCCTCCCGTTTTCGAGCCTCCACGATGGCACCGGCCGCCGCACTTCCCACATTCTTGACAGCGCTCAGCCCGAAACGGATTCCTTCGCTGACAACGGTGAACCTCTCCTCCGACTCATTGACGTCGGGCGGCAGGACCGCGATTCCCATCCGCTTGCACTCTTCAATCAACACCAGAACCCGGTCGCTGTTCCCCATCTCCGATGAGAGCGTCGCCGCCATGAATTCGCTGGGGAAATGGCTCTTGAGGTATGCCGTCTGCAACGATAACAGCGCGTACGCAGCCGAGTGAGACTTGTTGAACCCGTATCCGGCAAAATCGGCCATCAGCTCGAAGATCCGGTCGGCCACCGGCTTGGAAATCTTACGTTGGGCCGAGCCCTCGTGGAACAGCTCCCGCTGGCGCGCCATGAGTTCGTTATCCTTCTTGCCCATGGCCCGCCTGAGGATATCGGCCTGCCCCAGCGAGAACCCACCCATCTCCGAGGCGATCCGCATGACCTGTTCCTGGTACAGGATCACACCGTAGGTTTCCTTGAGGATCGGTTCCAATACAGGGTGCAGGTACTCAATGCTCTTGCGCCCGTGCTTGCGCGCAATGAAATCGTCCACCATTCCACTGCTGAGAGGACCCGGGCGGTGCAGGGCGTTGACAGCCACGATGTCAACGAACTCCGTCGGCTTCAGCCGACGGAGAAGATCCCGCATGCCTCCCGACTCCAGTTGGAAGACAGCGACGGTAGTACCTTTGGACAGCGTGTCGAAAACCTTCGGGTCGTCCAGGGGGATGTCGGAAGACTGGAGATCCACCCCCTGGTGCTCCGTCACCATTTTCAGCGTGTTCTCGATGACCGTGAGCGTTCGCAGGCCCAGGACATCCATCTTCAGAAGACCAATCTTCTCGACGGACTTCATGTCATACTGGGTCGTGATCTCGCCTTTGCTGGACTTGTACAGGGGAACGTAGTCCACAAGCGGACCAGGAGTAATGAGGACACCGGCAGCGTGGGTCGAAGCATGACGTGCCAGACCCTCCAGGGTCTTCGCTTGTTCGATGAGTTCCTTCACCCGGGGATCCGACTGGACCAATTCCGCCAGATCCCGCGCTTTGCCCAGCGCGCCCTCCAGCGTGATGCCCAGTTCGGCGGGCACGAGCTTGGCAATCCGGTCCACCTCCGAATAGGGCATCCCCAGAACCCGGCCCACGTCGCGGATGGCCGCCCGGGCCGCCATGGTTCCAAAGGTGATGATCTGACAGACGTTGTCCTGGCCGTACTTGCGCACAGCGTAGTCAATCACCTCGCCACGGCGTTCGAAACAGAAATCGATATCGATATCCGGCATCCCGATCCGCTCGGGATTGAGGAAACGCTCGAAGAGAAGACCATATTTCAGGGGATCCAGATCAGTGATGCGCAGGCAGTACGCCACCAGACAGCCGGCGGCGGAACCCCGCCCGGGCCCCACGGGGATTCCCCTCTCCCGGGCCGCTTCGATGAGATCACGAATAATAAGGAAGTAGCTGGCAAAACCCATCCGGCCGATCATAGCCACCTCGGCCTCAAATCTCTCCTCGATCTCCGGACTCATTTCGCCGTAACGTTCCTGCAATCCCCTCCGCGCCAGCGATTCCATGTAGGCATCCGCGCTGTCCCAGCCTTCCGGGAGAGGGAAATCCGGCAGCAGGAACTTGCCCATCTCCAGTTCCAGGTTACACTTCTCGGCCACTTCCACCGTGTTGCGAATCGCCTCCGGGACCTCGGCGAACAGTTCCTCCATCTCCCTTGGCGACTTGAAATAGAACTGGTCCGTGGAAAAATGCAGACGCCCTTCCTGGTCCAGGTCTTTCCCGGTCTGGATGCACAACAGGATATCCTGAGCGCGAGCGTGCTCTTGCTTCAGGTAGTGGCAATCGTTGGTGGCAACCACGGGGATCCCGGTTCTCCGCCTGACTTCCAGGATGCCGCGGACCGCATCCTTGTCCGCTTCCATCCCGTGGTCCTGGAGTTCGAGGTAGAAGCCATCCTTCCCGAACAGATCCCGGTACCATTCTGCGACACGGCACGCATCGTCCATCCGCCCGGCCAGAACCAGGGAAGGGATTTCGCCCTTCAGGCACGCACTGAGCCCGATAAGCCCATCCCCGCACTCGGTGAGCAACTCCTTGTCGACCCGCGGGCGGTAGTAGAAACCTTCCAGATACCCAAGGGAACTCAGCTTCATCAGGTTCTGGTAACCCCGCCGATCCCTGGCAAGCAGAACCAGGTGATGCGAACCGTCGGAGCGTCGCCCGTCCTCCCGCCGTTTGAACCGGGATTCCCGGGCCACGTACATCTCGCAGCCGACGATAGGCTTGACACCTCCGCCGCTCGCCTTGAGATAGAACTCCACAGCTCCGAAGAGATTCCCATGGTCCGTGATAGCCAGGGCCGGCATGCTGGCTTTGCGGGCAGCTTCTACCATGTGCTCAATCTTCACCGCGCCGTCGAGGAGGCTGTAGTGGGAATGGTTGTGCAGATGGACGAACGATGAGTGTCGCTTCATCCCAAACCCCCGGCCGCAGATTACGCAGGTACTGAGCCTGGCCTGCACTGTGCAGGCTAGAACGCAGCTGTAACCTAGTCAACCCAAAACGTGGAGATGGCTTCTGACCGGTTCCCCGCCCGGTCCTCCGCCCATACGAGGAGGGTGTGCCTGCCGGCGGCGAGACTGCGGGCAAAGCAAGAGACCATCAGATCCAGCTCCGGATCGAACTCCACGATGAGGGTACGGCTGTCAATCTCCATCCCCACTGAGGAGCAATCCAGACCCGAGCCTTTGTCGGAAGCACGGGCCCGGAGGACTATTGACCTGCCTCCAGGCACCCGCGATCCGTCTCTTGGCTCGAGGCCACCAACCTTCGGCGGGATTTCATCGACCGCCAGGCAGAACCGTGTGAGGTACCGGACCGACGCGCCCAGAACTGCTGCGTCAATCTCGCCTCCCACCCACTCCAAATCACTGTTCTCCTGGCAAGAGCAAATGCCGGGGCGGGTTTCCATGGCTGTGTCTTCATCCCATGGCATGGCAACGGTTACCTTGCCGCTGAAGACCGCGTCCATGGGCTCCACAATGAACGCGGGGCCAATGGGGCGAATCTCCTGCGCTCCGGCCCACGGAACATCACGGACCACCGTGAACCAGAGGTCCTCAAAAACCTGCCCCGGTTCCACCGTCGCCGTGAACTCCCCACCCGGACTCCGAATGCATCCGCCGGTCTCGGGCGAGATGTTCCAGATCTGTCTCTCACCGCTCCCTTCCACAACCCGACCGGCCAGATCCCGGCCCGCGGCGCGGACAACCACGCTGCCGTTGAACTCGCGCGTCAGGGGCACGACAGCCCGATAGCAATGGGCATGGATCTGCTCAACCCTTGCATCGGGGAGACTCCAGCCCATGTTCGGAGACCACACCCTGGGCAGTCCCGTCAACAGAGCTGGAACCTCGATGGAAATCTCCAAGTGGTCCAGCGTGGGGCCTACACAGATCCCGACATCGATCTTTCCACCGCCGGATTCCTCGTGTGACTCACCCGCACTCGCGAACCCAGGAGTTGATCGGCTGCCCCAACCATCCACCGCAGTGCACGCAATGGAAACCGCGCCCGAACTTCCGATACCGGGAAGGAAGGTTCGAAACCATCCAACTCCCTGGAATTCCGCGTCTCGCGCAACTCGCTTCCCTGGCTCGTGGATATCCGCCACCACATGAACGCTCTGGATATCTCCGTCCGGATCGCGCGCAGCGATCCGGACTTCCAATCCTCCATCGCGCGGCTGGACCTGGATCCCGGTGGTCTCCGGCCGCTCATTGAGTATCATCTCCAACCGGGCCCGCGCCACGTTCCCGGCGGCATCCTCCGCCCGGATCTCCAGCTGGTGAGGACCCGGCGTGATTCCACCGTTGCTTTTCCGGCCCGCGCGGTATTCGATCACCCCTGCCCATTCCCCGTAGGGATCGCCAAAGGAGAAACCGTTTCCTTTTCCCCGGTACAGGCGATGGAACTCGCGGCTTCGCTCTCGCCGCTGCTTCCGATCGTAGTAGGTATCGATGCGACCTGTCTCGTCGTACCCGAACTCCCCGAAACAGGTCCGGAAGACAGTTCGGCCGTCCACTTCCAGTGTCAACGCATTCAGCGAGAGGTTGCGCCGGCAGGGATCCGTGTGGTCGTATCCCTCCACCAGAATGCCGATCCGGCCTGAGCAAACGAGCCGTTCCCTTGTGGTGTAACATCCCGAGGCGGGTTCCCAGTCGAGGCCGAGCTCGCGATCCCTCCGCTGGCCATTCACAAAGGAGTTCATGTCGAGGGGCCGAACGATCAAGCGGGAGAGAATGGGCGCGACGCCATCTTCTATGGAGACCCCGTGCATCAGCGGATTGATGGGGTGCTCACGATCATCCCTCAGTTCGAAGTGAAGGTGCGGAGGACCCGCGCCCGTCTGGCCTGTGTATCCGATGACCTCACCTCGCTCCACGAGGATTTCTCTCTGCCGCGGCCGGATCTCGACTTCGTAGCGCCCCGCCTCGATCTGGGCTTCCTCAATGGCCCGTGCAATCGGCGGAGAAAACCGCGACAGGTGCGCGTAGACCGCTGTCCGCCCATCCTGCAGTCGAACGTAGACAGCCTTGCCGTAGCCCATGCAGGAAGTCCTCACCCGGCAGACCCACCCCCGCTCCGCCGCCCGGACTGCCAATCCTTCCCTTCCTCCCGTAGACAGATCGATCCCCGAGTGGAAGTGACCCGGCCGGTAGTCCCCGAAAGTCGAGGTGACGCACTGTGACTCCGCCAGCGGCCACACGTAGAGATTCTCCGCCGTACCTCGCGCGAAGCAGATGAGGATAGCGAATGCCGCAGTCACCAGCCGGAGTGTGATCTGTCCTGTCGTAGCCTGCATTTCTCACCAGTTT
>JAGLYR010000233.1 GCA_023132135.1 Candidatus Eiseniibacteriota bacterium
GGTCCATGGGCTGCGAGGAGCCTTTGGATTGAGTCGCTCCCGGAAGCGTAGCCGAAAACCAGACATTAGACACTAGAAATTAGAGCCTCGATTTTGGTTGTCACCCTCCACCCGAATTGCTAGTCTTATAGGGTTACGGCTCGCGGGATTGATGGCGCGAGTCCTTGTGTCTGCAGACCGCAGGGAAGGATTGATGCAATGCTTAGAGACATGCGTGCGAAAACCAAGGGCATCCTATGGTTTGTCGTGGTCGCCTTTGTGGGTTCCATCGGCCTCATCTGGGGCGCCGATTTGCTCGGCCCGGGCGGTGGTGGGCAAACCAGAGACCCCGCCATCGTGGGCTGCGTGAACGGCGAGAACATCTATGGCCACATCTACAGCCGGGCTATCGAACAGGCCTTCGTCAATTACGAGGCCGAACGGGGCCAGCGTCCCTCGACGGAAGAGGAGACCGACAAGGTCCGCGAGGACGCGTGGAACGGTCTCATCGCCGACATCCTGATTGCCGGGGAAATCCAGAAGCGCAAGATCAAGGTGCTGGACGAGGAAGTCCTGATGCAGGTCAAGAACAATCCACCTCCCCAGATTCGCCGGATGGAGGTCTTCAGTACCGACGGCCAGTTTGACCACGCCAAGTACCTCGCCGCCCTGCAGGATCCCCGTTACGACTGGCTCTCGCTGGAATACCACGCCCGGTCGCAGATCCCGCGGATCAAGTTGGAAGGGGAAATCATATCGTCGGTTCGCGTCACGGACGCGGAAGTCCGGGAAGCTTTCGCGCGCCAGAACGAGAAGGTGAAGGTAACCTACGCCTACCTCGGCCCGTCCGACTACCTGAAGGAAGAGATCCTCTCCACCGAGGAGGATCTCCTCGCGTACTACGACGAGAACCAGGAGGATTACCGCTTGCCCGACCAGGCAACACTACGATGGGTTGCCTGGCCCAAGGGAGCCAGCCCCGAGGATGAGGCCGTGATCCTGGAGCTTCTGGACGAGATCTACGCCGACCTGGATAAGGGAGAGGATTTCGCCAAGCTGGCAGAGATCTACTCCGATGATCCCGGCAGCGCGGAGAACGGCGGCGACCTTGGTTTCTTCGGCCGCGGCGCGATGGTCAAGGAATTCGAGGACACCGCCTTCGCCCTCGAGGTGGGCCAGGTCAGCGAACCCGTGAAAACCCGTTTTGGGTATCACATCATCAAGCTCGAGGAGAAGAAGGGCGACGAGGTCCGCGCGCGCCACATCCTGCTGGAGCTCGAGGCCAGCCGCCGGACCATCGAGGAGTTGTGGTTCCGTTCTGCCGCGTTCGATTCCCTTGCCTCGGAAATGGGATTCACCGAAGCCGCCGAGGAACAGGAACTCGAAGTTACCGAGACCAAGCCCTTCTCGCAGGGAAGCTATATCCCCGGCGTGGGGCGCTCTACGAGGGCCAGTCGAATGACCTTCGACGGACCTGTCGGAGACATCATCGGACCCTTTGATCTCCAAGACAACTTCGTGGTGATGGAAATCGCCAGCAGGGTGCCTTCGCACATTCAACCTTTTGCGGATATCGAGGACCGTGTGAAACGCAGCTTCGAGACGGCCCGGCGTCTCGACATGGCCCGCGCGGCGATTCACGAGATCGCCGCCAAGATAGCCGGAGGCAAAACCCTCGAGCAAGCAACGCCGTCCGGGTCTATCCGCCACGGCGGTCCTTTCAGCGAAACAACTGCAGCGGGAGGCATCACGGGCGATCCCCGCTTCATCGGAACCGCGTTCGTGCTGCCGGAAGGACAGATCTCAGATGTGATCGAAACGAGGACCGGCTTCGTGATCCTCCGTGTGGACGAGAAGGTTCCCTTCGACGAAGATGAGTATGCAAAAACCGGGGACCAGTTGCGGGATCGGCTGTTGATGCAGAAGCAGCAGGCCGCTTTCAGTATCTGGTTCAATGGGATCTACGAAGCGTCCAAGATTGAGGACTATCGGGACAAACCCATCACATAATAGAGGAGGGTGGAAGGGTAAGGATTCTGACTCCGGCAAC
>JAGLYR010000234.1 GCA_023132135.1 Candidatus Eiseniibacteriota bacterium
GCCAGGTGGCATGCTTCGGACAGTGGGAATTCGTGAGGATCCAGAACCCGGCCGTAGCCAGAATCCTTACCCTCCGACCCTCCTCCTGTTCCGCGTCAGAGTCCGAGACCGCAATGCTGCCGTTGTAGCCTGGGTTATTCATGAATAACCCAGGCTATTCCTGTTTTTTCTCTTCTTCCTTCTTGCTCATCGTTGCAGGCTCGGCAGGCTCGACCTCTCCGGCTGCATTGATCTCGTCCTGAATTCCTTTTGTTGCGCCTCTGAACTGCCGGATCCCCTGGCCGAGACTCTTTCCGAATTCCGGCAGTCGTTTCGCCCCAAACAGCAGGAGAATGATGAGGAAGATCAACAGGAGCTCTTGTGCGCCAATTCCACCACCAAACATGCCGTCCTCCGCAAGATAGGAACTGTGCCCCGCCGCGTGGCTACGCGTGGCTACACTTGGCTAGCGGTACCACCGGAAGAGATACGCCACCAAGGCCACGCCCAGCACGCTCACGATGTTCAATCTGAGTCCAAACCCCATTGTAATCGAAAACGCGTGAAGATCAAGTGTTACCGGACCGAGCTGCGCGTCGACCGAGCGGAGGAAGAACTCCTTGACCACCCCCACGGGCATGAGAAGTCCTATGATTTCCCCGATCACTCCTCCGATCAGGACACCCAGCACAATCACCGTCAGAAGAAAACCAATCCCTCGCCCTTTCGCCATCTCAACTCCAAATCACGTTGTCACCATTCCCCCGGAGTAATCAACCCCTGGCGCCACAGTCCATCGGCGCCCAGGATCACCGTCACATCCAGAAACGCGTCGTCAGCCACCTGGGTAACCACCCGCGTGCAACACATCGACCGAGCCACCCTGCTTGCCTTCTGCCGAGCGCCCGATCGGTCAATCACCAGAGTGTGGGTGTAGCCGAAATCCTCGGCGTTTCCAATCCGGACGACGTCGAACCCATGCTCCCTGAGCACCCGCGCCACTGTCCTCGCCGCTCCCCCCGCGCCGCAACCATTGAGCACCTCCACGATAACCCGGTCGCCGGCGGCTACTTCCGCCGTAGGCTCGGTGTGGTAGACCTGCCCCTCCCTGCGCACCGACAAGACGGTCACGGCAACGATCACGGTCACGAAGAGAACTGCCCCCCCGAGCCATCGCTGCCACCACTGCCGAAACGGTCTGCGGTCCTTTCGATTCTTTTTCGCCATCCCGCCCCCCAACGGGTCTAACAAAAAGCAGTCCGTAGTCCGTAGTGCCTAGTCCGGAATCCAAGGATAAAGGCATCAAACACGTGCTTCGTGCCCCGTGCTACGTGCAAGGAAAACGGCATCAGAGACCGCCCCTCGTCACCACGTTACATCGTCACCTTGTCACGGTGTCCCCGCGTCAGGTTCTGCCAGGCTCAGGTTTCGGAATTCGCCAATCAGTTTCTCATACGTTGCTTTCAGCCCCTCAGGCAGCACCTTGTGATCCGCCAGCACGGGCATGAAATTCGTGTCCCCATTCCACCGGGGCACAATATGGAAATGCAGGTGCCCTTCCACACCGGCGCCCGCGCACAGACCGACGTTGAGGCCGACGTTGAACCCTTCTGCTCTCATCACGCGTCGCAGGATATCCTTGCAGCGGCCCGTCGCCGCGATCCACTCCACCGCTTCTTCCGCAGTGACCTCCGACAGGTGCCCGACATGACGGTAGGGACTCACCAGCAGGTGACCCGTGTTGTAGGGAAAAGCGTTCAGCATCACAAAGCACGAGGACCCACGCCACAGCACGTAGTTCTCCCCGTCCGCTTCCGCTCCCCCCACCCGGCAAAACAGGCATCCCTCTTCTTTGGGCTGCTCGATGTATGCCATTCGCCATATGGCCCAGAGTCTATCCATGATCCCTCTAGTTGGCCTTCGCCCTATTTCCTGTTTCCCATTTCCTATTGCCTTGTAT
>JAGLYR010000235.1 GCA_023132135.1 Candidatus Eiseniibacteriota bacterium
GGCCGTAGCCAGAATCCTTACCCTTTCGACCCGACACTTGGTCTCGGCCCTGAGCTGGTCAGATCATCGTCCCATTTAGCCTGCGTTTCTCACCAGGTTTCGTCGCGAGGGGCCGGGCCATGTGGCGAGAGGCGCCTTTGGACTGAGTCGCTCCCGAAGGCGTAGCCGTGGCTACGTTGAGGAAGCGACGAGGGAAAAGGTTCCTCGCAGCCCATGGACCGGAGCCGTAGCAGAAAACTGGTGAGAAATGCAGGCTAGAAGAAGTACCGCGCACGGAGCTCTATCTTCCAATCGTTCATCTTGTCGCCGTATTCGGTGCCATTGCCTCCGAACAGAATATTGAGCCGGGACCGCAGCTCCAGGTTCTCGACACCCGTGTAGCCGACCTCGGGAATGAGACTGAACGAACCACCATCCAGATTCAGGATGGTGAACAGAGCGGGGGTCACGTAAAGCCATCCAAAGGGTTCTTTCTGGGATGCCTTCACGTAGAGGTAATTCCGCATGAAATGGGGCGGTGGGTAACCGGAAAGGTCGGGGCGGGCAGCGATCAGTTGGGAGTCTTCGGCAGCGTATACAAAGTGGAAGAAATCTCCGGCTTCCCTCTCGGTCTGTCCTTCCCCATTGTGGTAATACTCGATGATCCACGTGGTATTCGTGGGTGCAAGATAGCGGAGTCCCGCCAGAAAACTCAAGGCATCATGTTCGTCGGAAGTGGCGATTCCATCTGCGCCAACGACTCTTTTCTGAGAATCGGTTGCCAGCGCAGCTTCCCCGTGCACTTCGAAGTTGGCGGTGATGTTCCGGGAGACGGTAAGACCATACCGAGGGGTTCGGCTTCCCGCCAGCAAGGCCATCAGATCGATGTCGGTGTCGTGGAGCAGGAGGTAGAGCTTCCCGGCCACATTGGCGTGATGTTTCTTGCCGAAATCAGGGTTGATATCGTCTGAAACCGGCAGGAGCACTGCGGTGAGGGCAACGGTTTTGAGCGACCCGGAGAAGCTTTTCACGATGTCCGCGAGCCCCACCCAGTAGCCTTCCAACGACAGATCGGGATCCGATGGATTCTTGTTCCGGCCGACGAAGTTGGTGGGGTTCCAGGCGTACCCTTTGCCCCACCGAAGAAGCGTTTTTCCAGCGGTGAAGTAGGCGTTGGAGCTGCCCTGCCAGGAGAGGTTGCCCTCGTACAGGAGGGAGCCGCCGTCCCATTGCTCCCCGTCGTAGCTCTCCCGCAGGGTGCCGAGGGCATACGCCGTGAACGATCCCGACTGGAAGGTGAGCCCTGTCTGGACCTCAACGCCGCTCTGCAGGCGGTAGACATCCTCCTCGTGTCCCAGGAAACCGATCCGGTAAAGCGCAGCGTCGCGGTCCAGCCGCGCGCCGGCAAGATACCCCTGCAGGTAACCGTCGAGAGCCCAGGGAGATTTTTCGAACTCCCCGGCATCGAAAGAGAACTCCTCGATTTCGGGAGAACCGTACATCTCCTGGGCGGAGACGGGCCGACATGCCAGGAGCAGAACAGTGATGCCTGTCGCGATGCCTGTCCCGATCTTTGCCTGCCGCCCGAGAGTCACCTCAACTCCTCCACCCGAGGCAGGAAGTTCAGCGTGAAGACCTCGTCACTGAATTCGCGGGCACGGATCTCGGCGAAGAGCATGACGGAACGGTATCCACGCTGCAGGGGACTGTCCGTTTCCAGGACACTGGGCCGGACGAGTCCTCCGCCGAAGTCCTTGGTCTTGCTGTAGTGGAGAGTCTTGATGAGAATTCCCGTCGATGCGTAACACCCGATCTCTGTGGGGATGACGGTCTTCTTGTCGACCCGCATCACGAGGCGCTCGTAGGCCACCGATCCTGATTTCGCCCTGAGATTCAGTACATAGTGATCTCCGTCCACGCTGGACGAGTCGACGGAATACTCGCTCGAGTAATCAAGTCTCAAGATGTCGGAATTGTTGAACACTCCACCGACGATTGACTGCAGGCTGGTAATGCGAATGGGTTTGCCCACGTTGGGCAGGTAGAGCCACATGTTGTCCTCAAGACGGAGCGTGCTTCTCCCCTTCTCGCTGGCCGGTGAAAGGAAGAGAGCCACCATCCGGTCCTGACCCTTCTTGATCGTGTACAGCACGAATTCCTTCTTGCTGCCATCCGGCTTGATGTTGATGAGCTTGCGGTACATCTCGTAAGACTCGGGATTGAGGTTGCGGTCTACCTGGCGCAGAATCGCCTCCCCGTCGAGGGCGTGAGCCGTCGGAGTGATCCCGATTAGAGCCGCTGTGATCGTGATCGCCTTGAGAATTCTTTTCATCTTCCCATTTCTCCTTGTCGCTTGACGGCTCGGCAGCCCCTTGTCCGGATCCGGCCCATCACGCCTGCCGCATCGCCGTGACCGGCTCCATTCGTGATGCCTTGTACGCCGGCTGCAGGCTGGCGATCGTCGATATGATGATGACGAGAAGAGAGACGACGACGATGTCCATCGGATCCAGGGTTGGATACAACAGGAGATCCTTCTGGCGGCCGAAGTCAAAAGTGAGGGGGATGGTTTGGAGGACAAAGATCGCGGCCAGAGAGAGCGCGGCGCCGACGGCAGACCCCAGGATGCCCAAGCTGAGTCCTTCGACCAGGAAGAGCGACAGGATCATCCCGGGCCGGGTCCCGATGGCGGCAATGGTACCGATCTCCTTGATCCGCTCGAAGACCGCCATGATCATGACGTTCATCACGCTGACCAGCACGATGGAAATGAGCATCAGTTTGATGAAGAAGGTCATCATATCGATCATTCTGGCTATATTGTAAAAGGGCGAGAGCTTCTCCCAAGTGTGGATCTCGTATTTTGGATGTCCCTGTTTGTTCAATTCCCCCTCGAGACCTGCTGCCAGTCCTGCTCTTACCCTCTTCAACCCACCAGCATTCTTAAGGCGGATGGCGTATTCGTTCGCCTCATTTTCCGTGATTCGGAGGATCTCCCGCGCATCCTCGATGTGGATGTAGCCGTCTCGCCCACCAGGTCCGGAGATTCCCTCGAGGATACCGCTGACGATGAACGTCTTTGCATTGACCGACCCATCCCTGTTTGTTGCTACCACCACCACGGTATCTCCGAGTTTCACCTTCATTCCCTGGGCAAGCAGTTCCGGCACCAGGATTTCACCCGGTTTGAGCAGGACGGCCGAGGCTTCTCCCTGGAGAATTCGTTTCGGCAGGAGCGGTGCGGCCAGGATCTCCCTGGCCGGATCGACTCCATTGAGGCGAACGTTGGTCGTCTCCTCGAAGTTACTGAACATCCCCCCGAACTTGATGCGCGGAGAGTAGGCCTCCACCTCGCCCAGTGCGTCCAGCGCAGCTTCGAGTGTCTGCATATCCGTGGGGCCCAGATTCAAATGGAGGGGGAGATTGTCGATGGAGGCCACATAACCGCGTTTGTGGACCTGCAGGTGGCCCAGCATGGAGTCCGTGATCTGGCCGATCATCATGGACTTAAAGGCGCCGGATATGGAGACGAAGAGAAGCACGGCTACGACGCCGATCGTGATCAGCGAGGAAGTGAGTAGCGTGCGCCTCCTGTACCGGAGGAGATTCCGGAGGGCGATCTTCAGAATGTTACGCATGGCCCGTCCTCCTGTCTTCCCGACCAACGAGAAGGCCGTCTTCGAGGGTGTACACGATCTCCGCCTCGCCCACAATCTTGGGGTCGTGGGTGGAGAAGATGAAGGCTGTCTTCCTGTCGGCCTTCATGGACTTCATGAGGTTGATCACCATGAAGGCGGTGTCGTGGTCCAGATTGGCCGTCGGCTCGTCTGCGAGGACCAGTTTCGGGCTGCCCACCAGGGCCCTGGCGACGGCCACCCTCTGTTTCTGGCCACCGGAGATCTGGTTGGGGAATTTCTTGCTCTGATCGACCATCCCCACCGCCTCGAGGAGAGTTTCAACACGTTCGCGCCTCTCCCGTGCGCTGTAGCCTGCGACCACGAGCAGCGGGTACTCCACGTTTTCGAAGACAGTGAGAACCGGGATGAGGTTGAAATCCTGGAAGACGAAGCCGATGTTCTTCCCCCGGAACGTCGCTCCCTCTGCACGGCCCAGGGAGGCCACGTCGGTACCGGCGACCGTGAGGTGTCCGGATGTGGGGCTGTCGAGACAGCCGATCAGGTTGAGCAGTGTCGTCTTCCCGCTCCCCGAAGGGCCTACGAAGGACACAAAACTCGCCGGCTCGATTTCGAAGTCCAGCCCCCTGATGGCCCTGACTTCGACTTCTCCGGCCTGATAGGTCTTGCTGATATCACTCGCGCGAACGAGACTCATTGCTATCTCCTATGGTTCCCTACCGAAACGGCCGTCGATAACGTGACCACTGTTCTCCAAAGATCGGTTCCGACACTATCTTGTCCCAAGATGGCATGTCAATACAGGACTGCGGAGATCGGGGAGCTGTGGGGGACGTTGCCATCCCAACAGGGCTCGTCCCGAAGAGCTCCGAAGAGCTGCGGAAAGCTTGAACGTCCTCTGGAATTCTGCTACACTATTCACTGTGCAGGGCGGAATACAGAATATCATGCTGTGCCTATTCCTCTCACTCGGGGGTGTTTTATGAAATCGGTTGCGATTACTGTAATTACGGCGATTGTGGTACTCGCTGGCGTTCCGGCGTCTGCCACCACTTGGAATGTGCCGGGGGACGCGGCGACCATTGCAGGAGGACTCGCGCTGGCCTCGGCCGGCGACACGGTTCTGGTGGCCTGCGACACCTACTACGAGAGCGGCCTCGACGTGCGGTCGGGCGTGGTCTTGCGAAGTGCGACCGGCGACCCATCCTGCGTCACTATCGATGGCGCTGCCGGGCGGGGACCCGTGATCTACTTGTCGTGGTCCAATAACGCGACCAGCGTCGAGGGATTCACCATCACGGGAGGGTCGGCCTCCTACGGTGGGGGCATGAGCTGCTTCAATTCCTATGCTTCGGTTCGCGACTGCAATTTCAACGGCAACTCGGCCACGGTCCGCGGCGGCGGCGTATCCATAGACGCGGGCATGAGGTACTACAACAGCATGGATTTTGTCGACTGCAGCTTCAACGGTAACACGGCCTCCGATGGCGGGGCACTATACCATGGCGGAGCCTGCTGCAACTACTACAACGGAGTGGATTTCGTCGACTGCACCTTCGACCAGAACACAGCCACAAACAATGGTGGTGCCGTGGTCGGCGATCACTGCACCCACGATTTCACTAACTGCACCTTCTCCGGCAATACGGCAGAGACGGGTCACGGCGGTGGTGTCCTTGCCCAGAACACCTACTACGGCGCGTGGGATTTTACGGATTGTACGTTCTCGGGCAACTCGGCTGGAAACTTTGGCGGCGGCGTCTGCTTCGACTACCCGCAGTACTACAGCACCTACGATTTCACAGGCTGCACGTTCTCCGGAAACTCCGCTGCCAAGGGCGGGGGATTCGGCATGATGGACGACACCGACTATCATGACTTCGATTTCACAGGCTGCACATTCTCCGGAAACACGGCAATCAGCTCGGGCGGTGGAGTGTATACGTACTACTCCGGATTTGATTTCCTGGACTGCACGTTCGACGCCAACTCGGCCCCGGACGGCGGCGGGGCGTTCGCCGATGGCGGTGCCGTCACCTATTTCACCTCGACGGATTTCATTGGCAACACGGCCAGTTCCGGTGGGGGCGCCGCGTATTCCTCTGGAGCTTACACTCACTTCTACAACTCCACCCTCTACGGAAACTCGGCGAGCATGGGCGCCGGGTTGTACTCCGACTATTCTTATGACTACCTCGATCACTCCATCATTGCGTTCAGTCCATCGGGGGAAGCCGTCGCCTGTTCCGACCCGGGTTACTCTTCTCCCAGCGCATGGTGCACCGACATCTACGGCAACGCGGGCGGCGACTGGGTGGGGTGTATTGCCAGCCAATACCCGGGCCAAGGCAATATGTCGGAAGACCCCATGTTCTGCTGCGGCGAGCGGGGGAATCTGCGCATCGACTACTTCTCCCCATGCCAGGCGTGCGATGAATCCCCGTACGCTCTGATCGGAAACCATGGGACTGGTTGCCGGGGCAACCGGTGTGAGCGATGGGGCGCAAGAGATGATCTGGCTTCGGTTCTCGAGGAACAGCTGGGCGGCGGGACGGAATTCCGGATTCTCTCGCCTGCGCCGAACCCGTTCAATCCATCCACGGAGATTGCCTACTCGATCCCTGCGGGTTCCGAGCCATCACGGGTTACCATGAAGGTGTACGATGCGACCGGTCGAGCTGTCACGACCCTGATTGATGAAGATCGGGCTGGCGGAATGTACAGCATCACATGGAACGGGAGGGATCACAACGGGGCCGAAGTCGCCAGCGGGGTGTATTTCTACCGGACCACGTGGAACGGAAAGAGCCAGACCCAACGTATGGTCCTGCTGAAGTGAGTGCGAAGTACGAAGTGCTTGGACAAGGGCGTTGGAAAGCGCTCCGGGGTCTTGGGTCTTTTCGGGACAGAGCCCCTGCCAGTAGAAACACTTACCCACCGTGGACTTACGACCTTTCTTCTTTGGTCTGAGTGATCAGCCCAGCATCTTCTCCAGCTGCAATAGTCTGATGTCCCGAAAAGCTCGTACTTTGATTGACTCCCAAAGGTCTCTTAGAACAGGAAGGTGCTGCCCGGGTTATGGCGCTTGACATCCTATCGTACGGGGGCATATGATACCTGTGGTGGAGGCTGAGATTGTGTGGAGACTGCGGTTGTTTCGACGGGGTTTCATGTGGCGTAGATCATGGACAAAAGTGAAACCGCTCAGAAAATAGACTCTCTGCCACGGTGTAAGGTGAAGACGCTCATCTTCGGTATGACCCTCTCCGTACTAGGCGTACTAGCTGCCGTCCTCGCCACAGAGATCGGTCTCAGACTTCTTAACCCACTCGAAAACATCCCGCAACGGGAGTTTAGCCCCTATCTCGGCTGGCGGGGGAGACCGAATCTTACTTGCGTGCTTGCCGAGAAGCATTTCCGCATCCGTATCTCGCAGAATTCGTATGGCTTTCGCGATGCAGAAAGAAGCTTTGATCGACCGGCAGGGAGCCGACGCGTCTTGTGCTTGGGTGACTCCTTCACGTGGGGGTGGGGGGTAGAGCAGAACGACATATATACCCGGGTGCTCGAGAATGCTCTGAAGGATCGCGCAGAGCCGTGGGAGGTCGTAAACGCAGGAGTGGGAGGGTATAGCACAGACCATCTTTTGCTGTACCTACGGAGACAAGGCCGCCGCATCTCTCCGAATGTGGTAATCTACCAGGTGGCCAAAAATGATGTTACCGCCGGGAATACGCTACATATCTCAGAGGGTATTTACCAGAAACCCTTTTTCAGGCTCTTGGAGGACGGCTGCCTGTCTCTTGAAAACTGTCCTGTCCCTCCCCTCTTATTCTGGAACCGTATGAAATATGCTGTGTCCCGGCATAGTCGGCTAGCCTATTTCCTGAAGCACCGCATCCATGCCGCATGGTTGTGGCGTCGATCAAAATATGTGGCGCAAAAGGTTCCCACAAACACGGAGGAGTCGTCAGGCGCCATCAGCTATTCCTTTCGCCTCTTTGCTGCCCTCGTGTCTGAGCTGCAAAGTGAATGTGACTTGCTTGAAGCGAACATGGTGCTCCTCATCGATTTCCCGTTCTCGGAGGAAGAGCTAGACTACTGGAGAGATAGATGTGCCGCTGTCAACACTCATTTCCTAGTGCCGTATTTTGAACGCAGAGAACGTGAAACCAACATATCCGCAAGAATCCCAAATGACGGCCATTGGAGCAAGAGCGGCCATCAGTGGGTGGCCGAGTATGTCGCGTCACGTGTGATAACTGATGTACACAGACAGACGCCAACGGTGGCTGGTGGTCCTGGTGGCGGTGCCTTTCATCTGGAATCTGATCTAGAGACGACGAGATAGTGCCGAGAGTCCATGGGACAATGGGACAGAGGGACAGAACCCTCATTAGTAGAACCAGTTACCCACCTTGGACTTACGACCTTTCGTCTTTGGTCTGAGTGATCGGCCCAGCATCTTCTCCATCCGCTCTCAAACCTACAACGAAGTCTTTGAGAATACGGCCGGTCAATCGGTGCCCTGCTGGATTCCAGTGGCCGTCCAGTGGGAAGTAGTTCTCGATTCCCGATTGCCCCTCCTCCAGGAAACGCGCAGACAGATCGACGTATGGAATCGCAGTTGCTTTGACGAACTCGATCAAAGAGGCCGTCTGTCTTGGCGGATCGCTGCCGTCGGCATGGGGAACCACCATCACGGCGAATACAATGTTCTTCGCCCTGCAAGTTTCGCAGAGGGCCGTCAACAGATGTCGTGTGAGATTCTCGGCTCTCGGCATGGCAGTCTCAGCGCGGACGGGATCTCTGGTTCTCACCTCTCGGGAATATATGTAGTTGGCAATCCTTCGCCTCATGAAGGTGAAGAGGTGGAACCGGCTGGACAGGATACGATAGCCGGGCAGGCGAAGCATCGCTTCACGGAGTTTGACCGGGTCGGGCAAGCGCGCGTCCTGTTTGACCAACCGTCCATCCTGAAGTCGATAGAGCCCCACCCCGGCATTGTCGAAGAAGTCATTCGCGCCGCAGAAGCAGAGTAGCACAAGATCCGGATCGTACTTGTAGCCTTCAGCATTGAAATAGGCCAGCTGGTGCGCCGTGCCCGTGCGGTCCACTCCCGCGTTGATCACCTCCCAACACCCGTCACTGCCGGTTTCCTGGTTCAAGAGGTTCTCCAGTACCTTTGGGAAGACCTCGTGTTGCTCTACGCCGTGACCAAAGGTAAAGGAGTCTCCCAGGCAGAGAATCCGCCGGGTGTTCTCTGGTTTCTCGTAGGGATACTCCCTGTCGCGAAGGCCCTTGGAGTTAATGGCAGTGCTGGTCTTGAACTCGGGGCTGTCAATGCTGCCCTTTCCGCCCGGGATGTTTCGATGTCCCAGCTCTCGGTCCCAGGTGTTGATGTGCACGCTGAAATGCTGCTGAGGTCGGAAAAGTCTGAATCCGATTTCCAGGATTCCTACGGTAAATACAATCGCCAGCAAGACCAGCAGTAACCGTGAAGCGATCTTTGTCAACATGACCACTGCCCTCCGGCTTGAATCGGGGCTCGCCGTTTGCCGTCCATCCCGCTCCGGCGTTCTCCCATTGGAGCGGGATATTCACAAGTTCCAAATTATGATACGATGATCAATTTGAAAAATCAAGAGGCGATTGCTTCAGGCTAGGCGGTGTTTCCATTCGCTCTCAAACCTGATTTTCGTGTACCTGCACATCGATATGTTGTAGAATGCAACTACCAGCCGGACAGAATGCTTCTCTATCTGCCTGCGGCGGCGGTCTGGCTGGAACCTCATTGGCCCTCCCATGTAGATCAGCGGAGGCGATCCTTGTTAGAAGGGCTGCGCATGTCCGACCGGATGTATGGACAGTTCATCCGCTGGCTGACGGTGGTGTTCCTGTACGTGTCTGTGGCCAGTGTTGTGCTGGTCGTATCCCTCCTAAGGCCCGGGGTGCATGTTGGCAAGGGCACCTTCGTCGACATGATCCATGGAGAGGCGCACAGGCCCTACGTCTACAGAACCCTTTTGCCAAGTCTTGTGAGAGCTGTTGGGGATGCAAGTGAACCAATACTTGCTGCCCGCCAGGTGGATAGGAACGATACCGTGATCGCCGGACTTGCGCATCGAATACTGTGGCGTACAAAGGCACCGAAGTCTGCCTTCGAGCACAAGTACGAATATGGAGTTTGTTTCGCCATACAGTTCCTGTGCATCCTCGGGTTTGGCGTCTTGCTCAAGCTCCTGAGCGACGCCGTCTACCCTGATTTCCCCGGGTTCGTTTCAATTCTTGGGCCCGTCATAGCCCTTTCCGTCATACCCCCCATGTTCTTTCGGTATGGCCAATACATATACGATCCCATGACCTTGTTCCTGTTCGCCCTGTGTGTTTACTTGATCCTCGTGAGACGTCACGTGGCGTATGTCGCTGTGTTCACGATTGCTGTCTTCAACAAGGAGACAGCGATTCTGCTCATTCCGGTATTCGCTCTTCGAGAAAGAGGGCTGATTCCATGGAGACGCCTGGTGGCGCTGACCCTGCTTCAGGCTCTGCTATACGTGTGTGTCAAGTTATGGCTAGCGCATCTGTATCGTGAGAACCCAGGTTCATTCGTCGAGTTTCACCTGCTGGACCACAACGTGAAGCTTGTGACGAATCCCGAGTTCTATGTCAGGAATCTCATTGTCCTGGTTCCGATTGTGACGCTGATTACACACCGCTGGAAGGAGAAACCTGTCTTTCTCCGTCACAGCCTGGTAGCTTGCTCCATTCCCCTTGTTACTTTGGCGACGTTTCTGGGCTTTGTTGATGAGCTGAGAGGATACTACGAGTTGTACCCGTTCGTGTATCTTCTGGCACTTCCCACACTTGTGGAGGTTTTGGGTATCGGTGTCGTGGAGAAGGAGAGTAGGTAGCCAGGTACTCTAGGGAGTCGCAAGGTCATGGGTGGTGCTCAGGACAATAGTGCGAAGCCTTGGAAACCTAAACCGGTTCGTCTGAAAGATGATGAAGTGACAAGCGTCGATCAAGGTTGCCCTAGCTGCAATCCCTCGAAGGACGCAGGGCCGGACTCGCGCAACGGTATTCTCAGATTCTCCGGTCCCTGCATCCTCGCTCTGTACCTCCTCCTATCCGTCCTGTTCGCCAATTTCTACTTCCAGACCACCATTGAATGGACCCCCGACGACTTCAGCGCGTACACCTATTCCTCTGAACGCTATCACTGGAATCCCGTGTTCCGATTCCGTGTACTCGTGCCTCTTCTCGCGAGGGGCGTTGATTGCGTTCTCGGAGTCAATCTTCAATGGATGTATCAAGCTCTCGCGGGGCTCTGTGTTTTCGGATCGCTGATCGCGTATCGCAGGTATCTGTCGAATTTCCTGCGCGCGGACTTCTCGAGCATCCTCTCCGTCGCGATCGTCTATCCCATGCTCTGGAACTTCTGTCTTCTGAATAAGATCTACTTCCCTTTTGACCTGCCGGGGTTGCTGTTCTTCGTGATGGGTTGTCACTTCATTTACCGCAGGAATTGGGGAGCATACTACCCCACACTTGCCCTTGCGACTCTGAACCGAGAAACCTCCTGTTTCCTCATGTTTATCTTCCTTGTCTGCCTGTATAGGAAGATGGCAGCCAGGAGACTAGTCTGGCACTTGCTTGCGCAAACGGCGCTGTGGATAAGCCTGCGGTGCTTAGTGTTTCTCATTGTAGGTGACTATTCCGAAGTGCTCCCCAAACTCACGATCGCTTTCAACGCGAGAGTCATACTTGATATGTTGACCCTTCGCGGTAACGGTCTCAAAGACTGGGTTAAGCTGGGACTTGCCTTCGGGGGCATCTGGTGGGCGCTCCCCCGGGTCATACGCGGCCAGCCGGTTTTCCTCAAGCGGTGCCTGCTGGTGGTGGTTCCGTTTGTCATAGCAGTGGGCCTCAAGGGCGTTGTTGACGAGGTGAGGGTCTACGCAGAGCTCATTCCCATTGTGCTTACACCCGTCGTCGTCGCGGTCGCTGCGGAGTTGGGTGGGACCAGATCTGGCCTGAGTGCAGATGATAGAGGCCGGGAGTAAATGCCTCCGCCGATATCACATCACTATGCATGATTGTCGAAAACGAAATAGCTTGCGGTCGGTCTACATAAGTGATAGAGTTCTGTCAGAGAGGATCAATGACGGTGCAGTACTCCGTTCTGCATGGTGCACATCGCAGACTGGACGCTACCGATGCCGAGCCCTGAGCTGAAAGCCATCGAGCGAACGCCGCCGTTTTCCAATGGGAGCATTGCGAAGGCAACTAGCGGCCAATCAGCTGATAGATCTCCCTGTGAGAGCTATGCCCGGATCGCACTGATGATGATACTCGTCGGAGTGGCGGTCCGAGTGCTGATGATGGTCCTCGCAAAAGGGACTCTGATCGACGATGCCTATATCTCGCTCCGATATGCCCGGAATCTCTGCGTCGGCCGAGGGATGGTTTACAACGTCGGCGAACATGTGCTGGGCGCGCCTCCCCTTTATGTAGTCGTCCTTGGATTCCTGTGGCAAGTCGAGAAGCTTGTCTTCGGCAGCAGCGGGGAGCACATCGGCTATTTCGTCTCGGGTCTGAACGTGCTGCTGACGGGATGGGCCGGCTGGCTCCTCTTCAGATTGGTGCGACCGACGCCTCGCTATCTTTCGCTCCTCCCTCTGATGATCTTCTGCTTGTATCTTCCGTTCACCGATAACGGCACAACCGGGATGGAGACTCCCCTGTTCATCCTCATGCTGCTCTTATCGTTGTACCTGCTCGAGGGACGAAGGGACTGGATCGCCTCGGTTGTGCTGGGTTGTGCGGTTCTAGTCCGGGCCGAGGGGGTGCTTTGGATTGCTTGCGTACTCCTTTCGCGGCGATTGCGGGGCAAAAGGTTGAGCCTTGGGCTGATTGTACCCTTGGGCATGATCGGCGCGGGCTGGGCCGTGTTCGGCACCCTGTACTATGGGTCTCCGATTCCCCAGAACGCGCTGGCCAAAAGCGGGTGGATCGTAGGTATGTGGGGGAGCGAAGGGCTGTTCGGGCACGGGTGGAAGATTCTGCGGGCGTTCACACTGGTGCCAAGCGGTGGGGCGGCCGGAGCAAGCTTGTTGGAGGTTGTCTTGGTCTCGGGAGGCACTCTGGTTCTCTCCTCCTTGTTCATGGTCGGGATGGTGAGGCTCTTTCGCCGGCGAAATCGAGACCTGGTGTGGGGATTTTTCTTCGTCTTCAGTGTCCTGTTCTTCATCCTGGGTCGCGGGGCAACGTGGCCCAGCTGGTACGCCATACCTCCGGGGCTTTCCTTTGCAATCGTCGTGTCGCACGGCCTCTCTGTCCTGTTAGAAAGCGACAATCTGAGGTCGTGGAGAAGGTGGAACAGCGGAAGACTCGGCCCGGTTTTGGGTATCGGTCTCTTTATCTTGCTGCTCGTCGGATCTTTAGTCGTCTGGCAGCACAAGAGACTGCCCTACTATGAGATCCTCAGGCATGGCTACGGAGCTACCGGGGAATATCTGGCCTCAGTAGCGGAGGACCAACGCCTCTTCGTGAACGAGATCGGCTACATCGGGTTCCTGGCGGACCGGTATATCTATGACGCTGGCGGTATGGTGACAAAGGACATTC
>JAGLYR010000236.1 GCA_023132135.1 Candidatus Eiseniibacteriota bacterium
GCAACGCAGTCCAGACACAGCCTGAGACCCTCGCAGCAGGGATTCATGAATAATCCAGGCTAAGGGCTTCATTGACTGCGCCCCGGACATATGGTAGACTTAGTGTTGCGCTGTGTCTGCGGCGCAGCCACAAACCATCACGGTCAGATGTGACCACTTTTCCCAAAACGTCGGGGGTGGAATGATGACATGGCAAAACTGTTTGCGACCAATAGCGATGGGCGCCCTTGCCCTCCTGCTGGTCACGATTCCGGTTGTCCCGGCCCTTTCCCAGGATCCGGTCTCCAGGGAAACGGATCCTGCAGTGCGAGGAACGACGGTTCCCCACGCCGCCGAGCAGGGCTACCGCATGGAAGACGACACGCCGGATGCCACCCTGCTCCCCTGGGTCCTGCCCGATCGTGAAGTACTGGGCCGTTTCCCGGAAACGTCTGCGCGGGATTCGAACTGGGTCCTTGTGGAAATCGACACATTTCTGACGTATCTCCCGGTTGGCGAGACCTGCGGCATTCGGTTCGACTACCAGACCGGAGCCCTCTCCGTTTTCTCACCACCTGATCCTCTCACGACTCTTGCCCTCCAGGCTATCGAATGGGCCCCCGACTGGTTGGCCATCGAACTCCGGGACATTTTTTCCAGGCTCGACGCAGCGGACCAGGATCTCTACGCCGGGATTATCCTGGACACCGAGGACCCCATTGTGGATGAGGTCGCTTTCTCGATCGCTCACACCGCGCCCGAGGTTCTCACGGCGGCGAACTTCTATCCGGAGCTCCTGACGGAGAACGCGCAGAGTGTCTACGCGCACGACCCGTACCTCGACTACGTGGACATCGTGGACTACGGCTCCGCCTCGTCGGGTGGAGATTACTACTCCACGGTGGTCTATTGGACATCCGCCACCAGAGACACGTTCCCGGTCGAGATGCCCAGGGAGATATACTACTGGGACATCGTTCATCCGAAGATCACCGACGAGCTCCCGACCTACATCGATCCGGCAACCGGTGGATCCAGCGCTCCTCCAACCGGTCGCTTCTGGCGCGAGTTCCTGTTCAATCACGCGGACGCCGGGTTCCCAATCATCCGGGACGCCCTGGCCGGATGCTCAACTCTCTGGGAGGGAAACGTCGATTCCAGAGACAATGGCGCTATCGGCATCATCACTCAGTGGATTCTGGATGTCATGGACTTCGGCTCGGGAGCGGAACGGCCGATCCAGCCCGTCCGTATCTACCGTCTGCACCTTGGACGTTGCGGTGAACACGCCGACATCACCGCAGCGGTGGCCCGTTCCTGTCTCATCCCCACCAACTCCCCGCTCGCCGTCGTAAGCGATCACACCTGGAACGAGTTCTGGGACGGCCGGTGGATCGCGTGGGAACCGGTCAATACGTACGTCGATTCTCCCTGGCACTACGAGAATTGGGGGAAGAGCTTCATAGGGATTTTCAGCTGGCGCGGAGATGACTGGACCTGGACCGTGACACATAACGGCTACACCCCGCACTGCACACTTACCGTGGCTGTCACCGACTCCTTCGGCTTTCCCGTGGACGGAGCGCAGGTGACCATCGCAGACAAACCCCAGCCACTGACGTGGTTCCGGAGCACCTGGTCCTCCACCGACTGCAACGGTATCTGCCAGTTCACGCTCGGGGACGAGCACAACATCGCCTACCGGATTGACAGCTCCCTGGGAACCGTCCCGCCGGGACCGAACTACAAGCTGGCTGTCGAGGAGAGCGAAGCCGGCATGCACTACGTGGTCAACAAGAGCCTGCACAACCACCGGCCCCAGATCCCGGTGATGGCAGCCGCTATTCCTCCAGGACGGACAGACGAGTACCAGCTGCGCCTCAACTGGCAAGCCGTTGGTGAGTTCATCTACGGCGAAAACAGGTTCGATCACAACACCTTCTCTGAACATCGCTCTGCGGGCGCAGTCGAGTTCTTCGTCTGCGACGAGATGAACTACCTGGCGTACAGCTCGTCCGACACATTCTATGCGTACGAGATTATGGAAGACGCTTCCGGAGCCGACGTAACCTTCACGTTCCCGACGAACGACGACTGGTACGCGGTGCTGTCCAACGAGGAGCACGTGCTCAATTCGCAGGTTGTTCAGGGTACGGCGGAGCTCTATCGCCGGCAGGCCACCGACGTGGCAAGCGCCATGATCCCCCCGGTGGCAACGAGACTGGAACGGGTCTGGCCAAACCCCTTCAATCCGCTGACCCGGATCTCGTACTCATTGGGAACGGACGGCCCCATCGATCTGGCCATCTACGATGTCAGCGGCCGTCTGGTCAAGACGCTCACATCCGGACCTGCAACGAAGGGCGAGTATCAGACCTGTTGGGACGGAACGGATTCCCGGGGGCGGCTTGTTGCGCCGGGCATTTACATGTGTCTCCTGGAAACCGCGCAGTCGCGGCTCTGCCGGAAGATGGTGCTGATCAAGTAGCATGATGTCACGGGATAATCTGTTTGACGGATTGCAGGTAGCATGATGTCGTGGGGTAATCTGTTTGACGGATTACGAGTGGCATGATGTTCGCGGGACAATCTGTTTGACAGATTGTCGAACTATGCGCATTCTTGGTCGGTCCGCTTCCCTGTTCCTCTGTCTGGAGGTCTACGATGCCGAGCCGCAGGTTCTTGCCGATGATTCTCCTTCTTGGGATTCTGCTCATACCCATGATCTGCCGGGCAGAGAAGCCCCCTCCCCCACCCATGCCCCCCGAGAGCCTGGACATGAACCTCACCACCTTCTCGGAGCTGGCGGCGGCGATGTCTACGGTGGAGTACATCCCCGGGAAACCGGGGCTTCTCGTTTACGGAACGGGGCGCGGCTTCGTGTATCTGTACAAGGTGTACGGCAGCCGCATGAAGCCTGTGGCCGAAACCAATCTCTGGAAGGGCATCAAGAGCGTCACTCTGGTTGACATGGATCAGGATGGAGCGCCGGAGGTGGTCGTTCTGACCAAAGAGGCCATGCTGTATGTGCTGGATCGGGAGGATCTCACGATTATCTGGAGTACCGAGGAGAGCTACTTCGAAGGGATCTCCTGCTTCACAGTAGCCGACATGGAAGATGACGGCCAAAACGAGATCATCATCCTTGCGGACAATCACCTCTTCGTGTTCGACATTGGATCCGGATACGAGCGCTGGAAATCCCTCGTCGAGCGCAAGGCCACACATATCGTCGCCGGAGACGTGGACGGTGATGGAATGAAGGAGCTTGTCCTCTCTGACGGCACCGTGCTTGGTCCCAGACTCTACGAAGAGGAGTGGATCTGGGATCAGAGCTTCGGCCACCGAATGATTCTGCTGGATATGGACAACGACGGGATCCTGGAAGTGGTTAGTCTGGACGGGGGCGGCAACCTTCAGATTGTCGATGTGGATGAGCGGGCCCGCCAATGGAAGTAGGTATTTCTCCTCCGTCCGCGGGCCGTTCCCTCTTCGTGTTCGTAGCGCTGGCCCTTCTCCTGTCGTGGGTTCCGGCGCTGCTCCTCTCCTTCCCTGGCGGCGTGCGCTTTGTCCACCTCGACCGACTCGCGGGGACTCCGTCCTTCTGGATTGTAGCCGTTGCTCCCTTGCTGGCTGTGGCAATCGCCCGGCTTGTGGCCAAGGATTCCAGCCCCTGCGGCTTCTCCATGGATCTGCCGGTGAGATGGATTGCGGTTGCTCTCGTCCTCCCCGGCCTCTGGGTGGCGGGGGTTATTATTCTCGGAGAATCAGCCCGCTTGTCTGCCTGGCCCTACCCCCGTGAGACCGGCCTGTCTGCTGCAGGTTTGTCCCTCAGGACCACAGCGGCTGTGGGTCTTCCACTCGCACTTGTGCAGGAAGCGGCATGGCGGGGCTATCTTCTCCCCCGGCTTCTGGCCCGGGGGAGGATCGAGGCATCTCTGATCGTCGGTTTGATCTGGGCTGCCTGCACCTTGCCGTGGTTGTACCTGATCTGGCCCTACGGGGAAGCGCATCCGGTCCTGGGAACAGCCGCACACATCCTCCAGATCATCCTCCTCTCGCTCCTCATGACGTGGCTCTACACCAGGTCCAGGCGCAGTCTGATCGTGTGCGTGCTCGCCCACGCCATGCTCTGGACCTTCGCCGGCACCATCACCGGACCGGGTCATCTGGACGGCATGCCCATTCTCGTGGGGGCTCGGGGTATCCTGGGCTCCATGTTCCTCGTGCTGTGGGCATGGCTGGTGTATTTGCGCGGTGGCCTACGTTAGCCTGGGTTATTCAGGAATCCCGAGGGATTCCTGAATAACCCAGGCTACAACCGGTTCTCATACCCTTCTCTAAACTACCGGTACCTACACGATCTGTGATTCCGAGGTTGCCATCAGCGCTTTGTCCACCGGGCCCGGTTCCACGATCCGCACGATGTCTTCGTAGTTCGGGTGCCGGCCGAGAGCCACCTTCATGTAGAGCTCCTTGACCTCATCGAGCCGGTCCCACTGCTTCAGCTTGCGGCCATCCACGCTCAGGATGTTGGTGAGACCCGCGGAGGTTCCCGTCTCGAACAGGCTGAGTTTCCCGCTGTTGATATGATCCTTGAATTCCTCGTACGGCGCCGACACACGCCGGGTCTTGATACCCATTTCCTTCTCAAGAAGCATTTCCGTAGTCTGCTGTGTGATCCCGTTCAGATTGAAGTCCGAGGGCGGGATGAAGTGGACTTCGTTCTCGTACACGAGGACCAGGTTCGATGTCGTACATTCGGTGACGAAGAAACCATCGCTGTCGGGCCGCCAACCGAGCACGATGCCATCGGCCATCCCGCCGCCCACATCCCCGGCGAATTTCCCATCAAAAATGTCCTTGGCCATGGACTTCATGGCTCCATACATAAGGTAATTCGCGTTGAACTTGTGATGATAGCCCAGAATCCGCGGGTACTTGACGGGGGATACTCCTTCCCTGATCGAATCATCCTCAGGAAGCACGACGAGATGAACTCCCTCGGCTGGATGGTAGCCCCCCGTCGCCTCCATGAACACCGTGAATCGACCCGCGGCGCCGAGAAGAGGCTTGATCCCGGCCTCTTCGTTGGCCGCGCTTACGTGGATATAGGAGGTCTCTTCCACACCGTTGGCGCGGACCGTGGCTACGATGGCCTTTTCGAGATCGTCTCCGGTCATCCCGTGATCCAGTTTCATCGCATCAGCTGTGCCCATCAGCCGCTCGATGTGGCGATCCAGAAACGGGAGAATCCACGCGCCCCGACTCTGATCCCAATGCGCCAGGAGACCCGTGAATGCCATGAATCCATACCGCGGCCCCTTCACCCGCTCAAAGGGTTCCTTGCCATCCAACGAGAGAAGCTTCCGACCGCGCCATACATATCGCATTTATGTCCTCCCTCCAGCCTGGACGATACACGAACCCTGCCCGGGCTTCGTGAACCATCCAGGCAGACCAATGAAAAAGCGCACCGAAGATAAGGGGCTGAAGCCCGGGCGGGCTCCAGCCCCTTCTCCATTCGAACACAATCGCCCCGCGCCCGCCTATGTCACCGCGCTCGGCGGAGGCGGCTCGTCCGGGTCGCCCGCGGTCTTCACCGGGTAGTATACCAGCACGAACCCCAGGATTACGAAGACGAAGAGACTCGTGATAAAAGACGGATTCTGGAAAACCGCCGGAACCTTGGTGTTCGCAAAAGCCATAGCGGCGAACACCAGACCCATCAGGGCCTCGCCCGCAATCAAGCCGGCGGCAACGAGAACTCCCGTGTTCATCACCCGCGTCTTCTGGGCGTCGTTGAAGTTCCGCTTCCGGCCAACCGTGTCGGCAACCCACCGGATGATCCCGCCGATGAAGATGGCAAAGGTCGTCTCAAGCGGAAGATACATCCCCACGCAAACGAGCATGGGGGATCTTACCTGCACCAGAATCAGAGCAATCGCCATCAGGATCCCGACGATGAGAAGTGGCCAGGCCATCTCTCCACCGACAATACCCTGCGAGAGAAGGGCCATGAGACCCGCCTGCGGCGCCGGGAGTGCCCGGCCACCGAAGCCCTGGCCTCCGGCGTTGATGTCTCCCTGGTGGAGGATCACCAGCGGAATGAACATCGTGAAGGAAGCCAGGACCACGCCGATGAAATCGCCAACCTGCATCTTCCACGGCGTCCCACCCAGTATGTGGCCCACCTTGAGGTCCTGGAGCATCTCGCCGGCCACGGCCGCCGCCACACAGATTACGGCCGCCACACCGAGAGTCGCTGCAACTCCGGGCGCCCCCTTCATCCCCAGGATCACCATGAGCAACGCCGCCACAACCAGCGTTGAGAGTGTAAAACCGCTGATCGGATTGTTGCTCGAACCGAGGATTCCGACCAGATAGCCGGACACCGCAGCAAAGAAGAACCCGGCGATCACCATCACGACGGTGGCCACCAGCGCAGCAAGCACGTTCTGAGCGAAGTAGTAGTAGACAAAGTAGGTGGCCACGGCGCAGACCACGATGCCGATGAACACCCACTTGAAGCTAATGTCCTTCTCCGTGCGCTCTTCGGGCGCCTCCGCCGCTCCCGCCCTCTTCACGTCGTTTACCGCGCGCCCGAGCCCGGTTGCCAGGCTCTTCCTCATGCCATAGAGCGTGTAGGCCGCACTCATGAGCATCCCGCCGATTGCGATGGGACGAACCATGAACTTCCAGACCGAGAAGGCCATGTCGATCCACTCGTGCTGTCCCCCGGCGCCGGTATGCTGGACCAGGTCGGGCCCCACGAAGTAGAGCAGGAGGGGAACAAAGAGCCCCCAGCTCAGGAGCCCGCCGCTGAAGTTGAGCGATGCAAGACCGGGCCCGATGATGTAGCCCACCCCCATGTAGGCCGGGCTGACCCCGGGTGTGGTGAGGAGCGCGCCTCCGGCGCCCTCGACCTTCGTGATCAGACCACCCGTGCCGGTCAAGAGGGAAACGGCCGACTTCTTGAAGAAAATGAACTTGTCCCACGATGCGGCAAAAACACTCAACTTGCCGAGTGTTTGAACGAGGGCGCCGAGGCCCATGGCGCCGAAGAGATACTTGGCGCCCGAGGCCCCACTTCGACCCGCCTTGTGAATCTCGCCGGCGGCCACCGACTCGGGGAACACCAGATCGGCGTCTTCCACCATCACCCGCCTGAGAATGGTCACAAAGAAGATTCCGATGAAACCGCCCACCAGCATGATGACCGACGCCTTCATGTAGTTTGCGACCGTGCCGAACTCCGTCCAGACACCGGCGAGGAAGAAGGCCGGAATCGTGAAAATGGCGCCTGCGGCTACCGATTCGCCGATGGAGCCTACCGTTCGTGCGAGGTTCTCTTCGAGGATCGTGCCTTTCCACAACCTGATCGCCGCCATTCCGATGACCGCGGCCGGATAGGTTGCCGCAATGGTCATTCCCGCCTTGAGACCGAGGTAGGCGTTGGCGGCTCCCAGGATAACACACATCACGAGACCCAGCAGAATCGCCCCGACGGAGAACTCCTTCATCGAGGTCTCTGGCGGGACGAAGGGTTTGTATCTCGCCATTCCTGCGCTCCTTATTGAACTCCCATCCCCGGTGCCCGAGGATTCATCAGCAGCCCCGCCGGAACATGGTCCCGCCGGAACCCGTTCACTCATGATGTTGCCCGACGCCGCGCACCTATTGCTTCAAGAACCCGAACGTCCCGCCGAGTATAGAAGTAGGCCCTGGGGAGGTCAAGAGATGTTTGCATCTGCAGCAACTTGACAACTCCACCCCAGGAATGCTAGCCTGCGTTTCTCACCAGGTTTCTGCTGCGGTACCGATCTATGCGCTGCGAGAGAAATCCCTGCTATGGCAAATCCTGATCAGTTTCGTCGAAGAGTGGAATCGGCCGGAGCCATTGCTGTTGCGCTCCTCTTTGTGTTGCTCTACGCCCGGTCAGCGGATCCGGGGCCTCTTCGATTCGTGTTGGCAGTAGTCACGCTCCTGTTTCTGCCCGGGTACCTGCTGGGTCGCCTGCTCTGGCACTCCAGCCGCTGGAGTTTCGTCCACTGGTTCTCCATCGCCGTGAGTCTGAGCCTCGCCGTCGGCTGCTTCGCTGCCTGGATCCTGTACCTGCTGCACGCGGATTCCGGGTACCTCCTCTGGACGCTGGTGGGCGTGGTCGTTCTCCTCTCTACTGCGGGGCTGGCCGGCGCCGGACCGAATCCTGTGCCGTCCCTTCATCGCCGGACACCTCCGGGGGCCCCTACGGAGTGCCAGGGACGGATCTGGCTCATCCTGCTTACGGTTCTGGCAATTGCGGTGGCCTCCATGCTGGCCCTGTCGCCCGCCAGAATCGGCTACATTGAGGATGCGCTCGTCCACATGGCCACGAGCAAGGCTATCCTGGAGACCGGGAAAATCATCCCCCCCGACCTCCTGCTCTACGGGATGGACCACCCTGGCGAGGACCCCCGCGTTGCCCTCATCCATTCCGTGGTAGCCGCTCTGGGTCAGGGTTCGGGGTTGGACATGTACACAGTCTGGTCGTGGCTCCTCAGTTTTTTCGTCCCTTTCTGGATAGCCAGCTTCTTCACCTTTACGAATGCTATCCTCAGGGGCTACTCCCGGAGTGTCCTCGCGACCCTCCTGTTCGTTCTGCTCTACGGCGGGCAGGGCACGTGGTCCGATATCCTGAGGGATGTTTTCTACCCCTCGCGGATCGGGATGTGCGTGTTCTGGACAGGCCTCCTCCTGATGCTCGACCATCTCCGATGGCGGGATCGGGATACCTTCTGGTTGGCAACGCTACTGCTGCCTGTCGCTGCGATGATCCACGTGACCCCGTTTCTGAACTACTGGATCAGTCTGGCTTCCCTGGCTGTCTTCCTGGGAATCTTCGGGAATCGGAAGCGGTGGGCCGCCATCCAGGCAGGCAAAGCTCTGGGGGTGGGAACCCTCCTCGCAGCACCGTACCTTCTGACCCGGTACCTGACCTCCTTTGATGTGGTCAACCCCATCCACCAGATACCGCAGCGGGTCCTGTTCCTGGATGGTGGCTGGATACTCCCTCTCCCCACGGAGGTAATCGCCTGGTTCGGCTGGGCCGGAATCCTCGCATTCCCGTTAGGTGTGGCCCTGTTCAGGCAGGCCAGGGATGATGAAGGCCGAATGCTCCTGTTCGGGAATACCGTGGTCGCCCTGGCACTGTTGAGCATTCCGCCCGTGTTCACCCTTGCGTTCAGGACCGTCAACTTCCTGGCTATTCGCTTTGTGCAACTGGTTCCCTACATTACGATCCTGACCCTGTTTCTTCTCCAGACCCCAGGCAAAATCCGTGAGGGCCGGAGGCCGGCCGTACGGGGAGTGGCTTTCGTGATTCTGTTTCTTCTTCTTGCCGTCCCAGGGGCCCTCAAACACCTGAGCGTGCATCTTGGGCCATTTGTCGACCCCAGTGTCGTCAACGAGAACCCCACGGAGATCATCCCGGCTCTCCGGGAACTGGATGCACTGGCCCCCGCATCCGAAATCGTTCTCTCCGATCCCTTCACCAGCTACGCCATCCTGGCCTTCACCCATCACAGACCCATGGCGGTTCCAGTGTCTCACTCATCGCCCAGCGATTCCCTCTCGGTAACCCGGACTCATGCGGCGACCCTTGCTCTGGATCCCGGTATCCCCTTGAGCGAAGCCCTGGCCTCCATGCGGAGATACGGGGTATCCTACATCATTCTGAACCACACCTTCCGGAAATCTCACAATGGCTACGCCTTCAGCATCGATCCCGACCGGTTTGCCGCCCAGAAGGAACACTTTGACGCGCACCCGGAGTACTTCGAGGCAGTCGCTGCCCTGGACAGTGTGTACATCTACAGATTGCGGCCTGGCGCAGCTCTGGAAACCGGCACATCGGAGACTGCCCCAGGCGCTGTGAAACCCTGCCGGGATCTCCCGAAACCCGGGGGGCCGGCGATCTTCTACGACACATTTGAGCTGGTCGGAGCCAAGGTTCTCTCCGACCGGGTAGCAAGGGGAGATGAGCTGGGAATCGAGTGGTGCTGGAAGCGGACCCGGGGCGGGGAGCTCGACAGCGATTACTGGATCTACATCCGCTTCGACCGGGACTACGACAGAGGCATCCTGTGGCAACCTGCCTACTCCAAGCCGTACCGCAAGATCCTGGAACGCCTCCGGGGGGAGCGGTACCGCTTCCGGGCCGACTACCCCATGGCACGGTACGCGCCCCTCCTTGCCCTCCCGACCGCGGGGGTGACCACTTCCGATTCCATGCGCGTGGCCGTTCCGAAAGATGTCGCACCCGGCCGCTACCAAGTCAAGATTTCCCTGAATCCCAAACTGGTCCACGCCAACATTCACATCAGGGATTTCCTGCGGGACGATGACATGTTCGACGGCGTGCCGATTGGATGGGTGGAAGTCGAATAGAATACGGGTTAGGGGGAGTTTGCCCTTGACGGGCGCTTGGGGACTCTGGGAAAATCCGGCGTCACGTATGGATACTTGATTGGGAGAGGAGGAACTGGCGCGGTGAGGATGGCTCTTTTCATTGGCTGTTCAATTGTGTGTCTGGTGTCCGGCCAGCTGCTCGTGAAGTTCGGGCTGGACAGAATCGGAGGCTTCTCCCTCACCGGCCCCGGCTTCATGGGGAAAGCCCTGAAGGTCGTATCCTCCCCGTTCATCTGGCTGGGGATGGGCGTGACCGGCCTCAGCACGCTGTTCTGGTTCGATATTCTCTCCACCCGGGATCCAAGTTATGCCTATCCATTTCTGAGCCTGGCCTTTGTTGTGATGCAGCTGGCGTGTCGGATCCTGTTCAACGAGCCCATCCCGGGAATCCGCTGGGTTGGGCTGGTGCTCATTTGCCTCGGGGCGCTCGTGATCGCCAGGACATGATTCTGCCGTGCACGCGTTGACAGAGGGAATTGCGTTGACACGGTAGCCGGTGTCTGATATGTTCTGCGGGCTTGAGAAGCTGATGCGCGGGGCCGTGGTGCAGTTTGGTTAGCACGCTGGCCTGTCAAGCCAGAGGTCGCGGGTTCAAGTCCCGTCGGCCCCGCCAGAGAATTCGGAGGGGGTTGTCCAAACCCCCTCCGAGTTTTTTTCCCATCTACCATTCCCGCTTTACGCCACTGCCGTTTTCACGGATCAAACGACCCCTTGTGCCGTCCGAACAGTCGCCCCACGAGGGCTTCTGTCGCAGGCCCACTGAAGTCATAGGTTGCAACACGGGTCATCGATCGACCCGGAGGCGGAAAGGCATTGGGGTTGAAAGCTGCGACCACAATGACCTTTGGGGCAGATTCGCAGGCCTCGATGACCACTCTCTCCTGCCACGAGTCCAGCGGACCCCGGCTCAGCGTGAAAACGAGCGCCAGATCGCAGGCGCGGAAGGGTTCCGGATCCACAGCTTCGGGGGCCCGGGCCCTGATCAGACGAATACTCGGGTGCCTCGACACCAATTCCCGTTCGAGGAGATCACAGTCCACGGATCCCTCGGGAATCCCGGGATCGGGAACAAGAACCGCCAGACTCTCTTCCGGGTCCAGCGCGATGGGAATCAGACCGTCCGGATCTTCGAGGACCGCGATCCCACGCTCGCGTGGCCCCGCAAAGAGATCGTCCCCCTGCGGTAACGACAGACCGGGTATCTGGGACCTGAGGACACGGATCCTGGCGAGCGATTCCCGGACTCGGCTCTCCGCCAGGCGCCCGTCCGTGATTGCTCCCAGCAGCACATCCCGCGCTTCCCAGGGTTTTTCGTCTCCCCCGGTAAAGAGCAGGAGATCCGCCCCGGCGCCCAGGGATCGAAGGGCCGCGTCTCCAGACGACGCCCGGCCGGCCACCGCAGCCATCTCCAGCGCATCCGTGATTACCGGGCCCGTGAAACCGAGTTCGTTTCTGAGAAGCCCCTCGATGATCCGGCTCGAGAAGGTCGCAGGTTCGGCCTCCCGGCCGGTCACGGAGGGGAATGCCACATGGGCCGTCATCACCAAGTCCACGCCCCCCTCAATCGCCGACACAAAGGGCGGGAGGGAGCTTGCCCGGATCTCTTCCGTACTTCTCGTGTCAACGGGAAGCATCTTGTGGGAATCGAGGGTCGTCGAGCCGTGCCCCGGGAAGTGTTTGGCCGTGGCCGCCACCCCGCCTGCCTTAAGACCGCGGACTGTCGACACTCCCAGGCGAGTCACGAGCGCGGGATCGTCCCCGAATGAACGGGGACCGATAACGGGATTTGCAATCTCGTCATTCACATCGAGACACGGAGCCAGGTTCAGATTCAGGCCGAGCGTTCGGAGACGGCTCCCAACTTCCCTGGCCACCTCGAAGGCGACAGACTCCGAACCGATCGTTCCCAGGGCCATGGCTGCCGGCGCTGGATTCTCAAGCCCGAGGATGGGAGAAAGGAATCCGCCCTCTTCGTCGGCGCAGATAAGGAGCGGTGAGAAACCACCTTCTTCCGCCAATGCCTGGAGGCGTTTCGTCGTCTCCGAAACCGCATCGACAGAGTGTGCGTTTCGCCGAAACAGGATCACACCCGCCGGGGCCAGGTCGCAGAAGCGACGTTCCCGGCGGGGTGTGAGCGGGCCGGCCGGCAACCCAATCACCATCAGCTGCCCTACTGCTCGCTTCAGACCCAGATCAGCCATTTGTTGCTCAGTATCGCGTTCATTGACTACGAAACGGGCTTGTAGGGAATTCTCTCCAGGTGGATACCGGGGTAGTAGTGTTTGAGAATCTGATCATAGCGCTTGCCATCGCGCGACATCTGGATCGCGCCCTCCTGGCACAATCCCACCCCGTGGCCGAAACCGCGGCCCGTCGCGACAACCCGGCTCACGCGGCCGCCGGATCGCTTGACCTTGATCTTGAACCGCGCGCTCCAAAGAGCCTTCCCGTTTCCCGGCTGACGCAGAACCCACCGGACCTTGTCGCCATGGATCCTGTGCTTCCCCCTGGTCGTGCGGATTTCCAGGGTCTTGACGCGTCCGCAGCGGTGGGTTCCCCGGACGCGGATGTCCTTGATTTCTCCCATCTCGATCTTTTTCCCCAGGGCCACCGGCAAACTCCTGGACAGGATCTTGGCCAGCTCCGCACCCTCCCACGTAACCGTCCACTTGAAGTATGGTGAGTTGCGGCAATAGGCCTCGTTGTTTTCCGATTTGCCCTGCGCACAATCCCGCACACCCCGGAGGTATGGTGCGTCCCCCTTCTCCCACACATCGCGAATGGCTGCCGTCCGGCCGCCACAGGTGGAGCTGTAGTAGGCATCGATGAGCTTCCGCCGGTGAACAGCGACGATCCCTTCGGTTTCCAGGATGGCCCGGTCGGACAGCCGGTGCTCCGCCGACTTGCCCTTGTATACCTGGTCTGCCACAGTTGCTACCAGATCGTAGTCCTCGCTCTTGCCATTGCCCAAGCGCTTCCGGGCATAGGTGCGGGCCGCTATCGCCTGCGCCTTCACCGCCTCAATCTTCTCTTCCTGAAGGTAGCCGATTTCACAGGGAACCACCCCCCTCAGGTACGACTCGATATCCAGAGCGTTGACTACCAGAATGCCGCTCCCTCCCCTGGCCAGGTTGATCTTCCCCCGGTAAGGTTTCCCGTTCACCGAGACGGCCGTCTGCCGATCCGTCCCCCCAACGTACAGCGGCAGGGGATGTTCGGAAGACGCTTCCTCGGCGGGTCGGAATACCCGGACCCGGCCGGACCCGGCCCACTCTATCCGGACCGCCGCCCCACTCGGGAAAACGTCCGCAGGGCCGTTTCGTCCTGGAAACGACAAGCGGAAAGGCCCATCGGCACTGACGGTGACACTCGAGGCGTTCTCGACAAGGAGAACGCGAACCGCCGGAATTCCCGAGGGCGCCTTCCGCCACTTCTGCGCGGGAGCACATCCGGCAATGAAAGCAATCAGAACAGCGATCTTCCAGTATCGATGCATAGGTATCCTCATCACCCTACCCCGGTGCAATGTCTCCCAGGACCACGCTGCGCCGGGCGCCCGTCACCGCCGGCACATTGGACGGAATTCCATGGATCGTCTCGTTGGCCAGGACCGCAAAGGCAACAGCCTCCTTGGCATCGGAGGGCAGACCCAACTCCTCCAGCCGAACCACCGGAACGGGGTTCATCAGCACGGCCAGACGATCCATGAGGGTCCGGTTATGCACTCCTCCCCCGCTGACGATCATCCGCCCGAGATCTCCCATGTCTGTCACGCAGAGTGCAATGGCCATGACAACGCTGCCGGCCGTGAGCTCCGTAACCGTAGCCAGCAGATCCTCATCGCTCGCCCCGAGCTCCCTGCCCGCGGCGACGACTTCCTGAACGAAATGATCGCCGAAGGACTCCCTCCCGGCGGACTTGGGAGCCGCCTTCGCAAAATAGGAATGCCTGAGCAGACGGCTGAGGAGATCCGCAGTCACGGTACCGCGCGCAGCGCCCGCACCATCCCGGTCACACGCGACCTCTCCCCCACTCAGCAGCGCGGCCACACCATCGATTACCATGTTCCCGGGACCAGTATCAAATCCCAGAACCGCTCCGATGCCAAGTCCCCCGGGAAGAAGTGTCACGTTAGCGATCCCTCCCAGGTTCAGCATCACCCGGTTTTCTTCCCCGCTCCGGAAGAGGAGCCAGTCGACGTACGGCACGAGAGGCGCGCCCTGCCCCCCGGCGGCCAGATCCCTCGCCCTGAAGTTGGAAACCACGGTTACCCCGGTTTCTTCCGCTATCACTGCGCCCTCCCCAATCTGGAGAGTGCTCCCGTGGTCTCCATCCGGCAAGTGACAGACGGTCTGGCCGTGGGATCCGATGAGATCCACACCCCCTATTGAGCCGCCGGCCTTCTCCGCAACACGCCGCGCGGCCGCCACCGCCACGCCGGCCACCTCCACGTTCAGCCGGCAGAGCTCTTCGGTGGATCCGCCACCCAGACGGGCGGCCTCAAGCAGTCGCGCCCTGAGCTCGGCGGGGTAAGGCAACGTCTCGAATGCAAGAAGATCCACAGACGTTTCGGGGCCGGACCCACGAATCTCAACTGCGGCCGCATCCATCCCGTCCATGGACGTGCCGGAGCTCAGCCCGACCGCCCGCAGCGGTTCCTTCTTCAGGATCGAATCGAGAAACAAGGGTCCTCCATCGTCCCCCGTCGCAAATCCCCTTCGTGTTCTTCGTGCACTTCGTGGTTGGAGCTTTTTTGTCCTGTTCCTATCCCTTAACCGCGCCGGCGGTCAGCCCCGATACGATCTGCCGCTGGAACAGGAAGAACACTACCAGAACCGGAATCACCGACAGCACGGACCCGGCCATGAGACTACCCCAGTCAATGCTGTACTGGCCCTGCGCATACAGAGCCAGTCCCACCGGGAGTGTCCGCATGTGCTCGCTGGCCGTCAGAATGAAGGGGTACAGGAACGAGTTCCAGTTCAGAAGAAACGTGTTGATCCCCACCACGGCCAACACCGGTGCCAGCAACGGCATCACAATGCGGAAGAATACCACCGCTTCGCCCGCACCGTCAATCCTTGCCGCGTCCTCAAGATCCGGCGGCACCGTCTGCAGGAACTGGTAGACGAGAAAGATGTTCAACGCGTCCACAAGGAAAGGCAGTGTCAGCGCCCAGTAGGAGTCAATTAGTCCCAGCCGCGCCATGAGGACGTAGAGAGGCACCATGGTCACCTGCTTGGGGATCATAAGCATCCCCAGCACCGTCCCCATCACCAGTTTCGATCCGCGAGTCCGGAACCTGGCCAGCCCGTATGCCACCATTGACGCGAAAACCAGATTCCCGGCCACCACGAGAGTCGCCACGATGGAGGAGTTCAGAAAGAAGCGCGCGAACGCGCCGCCCGCCCAGACCTCCCGGTAGTGATCCAGCGTGGGCTGCCGCGGGAGGAGATCCGAGACCCCCCGTAGCACCGTGCCTTCGCCCCTGACGGACAGCGACACCATCCAGACGAGGGGGATGAGTGTCGTCAGCACAAAGAACACCAGCGCCAGTATGATGAGGATTCTTTTCAACCTAACCTCAATGTGTCAGGAAACCCGGCCTATTCTCCGACGGCGCGGCTGAACCGGAACGCGCGCAACTGCACCAGCGTCACTACAAAGAGGATGGCAAACAGTGCATACGCAATGGCCGAACCGTATCCCATCCTCAGTTTATAGAAAGCCGTCTCGTACAGGTAGTACACCACCGTCAGCGTCCTGTTGAGCGGTCCCCCCTGCGTCATGACCACAATCTCGACAAACACCTGGAGCGACCGGATCGTGTTGATGACAACCACGAAGAGCAACATGGGACGGAGTCCGGGGAGCGTGATGTGCCACAACCTGGCCCACCAGCCGGCGCCGTCCACCTCCGCCGAATCGTAGATCTCACGGGGAATCGCCTTGAGACCCGCCAGCATCAGGATCATGTAGTAACCGACCGCGGCCCAGACATCCATCGCCATGATAGCGGGCAGGGCAAAGTTCGGATCCTGCAACCACGCCTTCCCCCCAATCCCCAACCATCCCAGGAACGCGTTGAGCATTCCAATCGGAGCATAGACGTAGCGAAAGATGAGGGAGACGACCACGAGGGAAATCACGGTCGGGACAAACAGGGCGGTCCGGAAAAACCCGCCCGCAGGGGGACGCGAGTGCAGCAGCAACGCCAGCGCCAGGGCAATTCCCGTGGTGAAGGGTATGGTCCCCATAGCGAAGAAGGCCGTGTTGCCCACCGACTGCCAGAAGGTCCCGTCAGCCGCGAGCTCGGCGTAGTTGGCCAAGCCCACCCAATGGGTGGCCCCTGGACGCGCCGGGTTGAAACGGCTGAAGCTCAGTCCCAGTGAGAAGAGAACCGGGAACAGACCAAAAGCAGCAAAGGTCACAAGCCAGGGAATGGTGAAGATGAATCCAGCACGTTCCTGGGATGAAGGCGCCATCAGAAATAGTCCCTAGTGCGTAGTCCGTAGTCCCACGATTTTCTCGATTTCCTCCTGCGCGCGGCGCAAAGCTTCCTCCGGCGAAATCCGGCCGTAGAGCGCTTCTTCGATCCGTGCGTCCAGGATCTCTTCCATTTCCACCCAGCGTGGATGCGCCGGTGTGGTCCGCGCGGTGCGCATCTGCTCCACGAAAACCCGGGCCTCGGGGCTAAGGGCGGTGTCGCCGGCCGGCTTCGAAGACGGCCAGACGGATTGTACCTGCGTGGCGATTCGCCACGCCTGCTCCGGTGAGACGAGGAACCGGGCCAGGTCCGACGCAGCTCGCTTCTGCGTCGAAGAAGCCGGAACCGCCAGCATTTCGGCCCCGCCGAAGGAAATGTGCCGGCCCGACGGGGTATCCGGTCGGGGAACGCGCGCGACGCCAAAATCCAGGTCCGGCGCGGCCTCGGGAATGCTCTTCAGGTTCCACGATCCCGAGATAATCATTCCGACGCGCCCCTCCCTGAACATCTGGTCGAGCATGGCCTGTTTCTCGATCAGGGATACCCCGGCCAGATCCAGAAAGAACCGGAGGGCCGCGAGGTTTTCCTCGGAATCAAAGACCACCGAGCCGTCATCGGCCAGGATCCGCCCCCCGTTGCTCCACGCGAAGGACATGAACTTCTTGTAGAGCACATGCCGCTCTCCCGCGTTGGCGCCGAAGCCATACACGTCCGGGCCCAGGTCGTCGACGAGCCGGGCTGCATCGTACAACTGGGACCATGTTTCAGGGGGACGTTCGGGATCCAATCCCGCCTCCTCGAAGAGACGCCGGTTGTAGAACAGGGCCCGGGTGCCAACCAGCCAGGGCAGAGCATACACACGGCCCGAGTGTAACCCCGGTTCAGTGAGGTGATACCGGGCCTCCAGCTGTTGCGGGTCCAGCGGCAGCTGCGAGAGCACTCCATCCGCAGCAAACCTCGGGACCCACGTGGACCCGATCTCGCAAAGATCGGGCGCCGTGTTGGATGCGAAGGCCATGACGATTTTCTCAAAGCCCGATTGCCAGGTCAACTGCTGGGATTCGACCTGCAGATCCGGGTGGAGAGCTTCGAAATCGTCCAGAATGGGTTGGATGACAGGCTTGGGCCAGAAGTGCCAGAAGACAACGGTCGTCTTGCCGGAACGGTCGCCGCCGCAGGAGCAACCCAGGAGCACGATAAGAAGCGCTGCACACATCAACCATCGCGGCATCAGGAATCCCCGCTTCCTCTGTCCCCGAAATTCAAAAAGACGGCCCCGACCGGCATCGTCGGGGCCGCCTGAAGCCTGCGCAGATAGTCTTCCTTTACTTCGAGGTCCGATAAAGGGCTTTCACGGTCGTCCACGTCGCGGGCTCCACTGAGGTCACGAGGTCACCGCCGTGCGTCCCCCCGAGCGCGCACCCGAAGCTATCCACAATCACGTCCTCGTCATAGCTAATCGCGCAGTCCAAAGTGTAGCTGTAGGGACTGGCCGGGTGGCTGAAAGCGCTCTCGCCGAAGACCAGACTAATCGGACTTCCATAGTCCGTGACTGCGGCGGTTCCGACGTAGAAGTAGGCAAACGGATAAATGAAGCAGTTGTACCGGGTGTCCGTCGGCGTCGTCATCTGCCAGCAGTCCCGGAGCTTGACGATGGTGGAAGCCTTGTTGCAGCCAGCCCCCGTCAGCGTTCCGGCAGCTGAGATGCAACCACCGCTGAAACAATTGCCCTGCACCAGCGTGTTCATCCCCGTGTCATCGGCGGTCCAGTCGAGCGAGGGGACCGGCGGAGATCCACGCGCAGTCGGCCAACCATCGATCACGAACTCCAGGCCGCTGATGCCGTGGCCTACGTCCGCACTACCAACCGCAGAGAAGTCATACGCGCAAAGCACGACATAGACTCCGTCGTAACTCGCGATCTCGGCGAGCGTGATGTCCTGGTCAACGTCATTCGTATTGATGAGCAGATCGGCGAAATCCGGGCCATAGAGGTATGCATCCGACGGGACGATGTGCATGCACAGTTTCACGTTCGGGTTTTGACCTCCCAGCACAACTGCCGGAACGGACAAAAGTAACAGGGAAATCAGCAACAGACGTCTCATGACCGCACCCCTTTCCGCAACCAGACCACGCAGGCTGGTCAGGTCTCAGCAAACCCCCCAAGCCCGGATTCCCCCCGGAATCCAAGCCAATTCGATGCCAATACTCACTAACCGTCGCTAACCTACTAGAGCCCCCTCACGTTGTCAACACATTTCTTGGGATGTCAACGACCGCAAGTTTCCACCAGTTTGACCAATCACGATCCAGCGAACAGCGGTTGGCTACCGGATTCTCATCGCCTTCTGGATTTCCGATTGGGCTTCCTTCCCCCCACCTCTCGCAATCACCCTGTAGAGGTAAACTCCGTTGGCCACCTCGTCGCCGTCGTTGTCCCTCCCGTTCCAATAGATTCGGTTGTATCCATTCTCACCTTTAGTGACAAATGTTGCCAATTTTTTCCCGGCAACAGTGAAGATCCTGATCTCGATGTCCGCAGGAACCGTGAGTTGGAAAATAATGTCCGTTCCATCCTGGAAGGGATTGGGATAGTTGGTCAGATTTCGCACCGCCAGTTCCCCTTCCAGCACGAACCGGAGAGCGTCCGTCCGGACCTCGCCAACAAGAAGCTGGAGCGTGTGGCGTCCCTCCGCTAACCCCTCCAGCGCGAATCGCAACCGCCACTGAGTGCTGTCAGGACCCAGAGCTTCACGGACAATATCCGGCGCCCACTCGCCGCCCGCGCCCTGCACCAGCACAGCGAGATCGCCCGCCGGGACCGCCATAGGCAAACTGATACCCATCTCAACCTCCGCACCGGGGCTCACGTAGTCGCCGTCGAAAGCCCGGACTCCATCGAAGAACACCTCGTTGGAGAATCGTACCTTGAGGGTGAAGGTCCTCAGGAGTCCGTTGCGATCCCGGGCCTCGAAGACGATGTCGTACTCGGCGATCTCCACGCCATGCCGGTACTCGGCGACGACCAACCGCCCTCCGGAAACGGAGTCCGCCACTGCCAGGGTGTAGTCCACTCCCCGGGCCAGCGTCTGAATGCTTGTCCCCTTCCGAATGAGAACTCGTACCGACGACGTATCCACGGCCACTTCGTCCCCGATCACGGCCCGGATGCAGACCCGCTCCGAATGTCCGGAGGAGGTGAGGAAATCGCCATCCTCCACCGTAGTTCCGTCTACCGTCACAGCAAAACCGGGGGGCAGAGCATCGATCCGGAGCGCGGGATCGCCGAGGATGACAATACGGTAGGCGGGCTCGTCGTAGCCGCCCAGAAGAATCATGGATGCCCCCAGCTCCCCCAGGAGCCACCGCGTCCCAACCGTATCGCCCCCGGCCGAGACCCAGGGAGGAGTGTCGAAAAACACGTCCGCCAGAGCCATCTGATACGACCGCGCTATCCGGTATTCCTCGTATCCCACAGGACCCATCCCGGCGATCGCTCCTCCGTCGGGGAACAGGAGCATTTTCTCCACCAGCGACTCCTGCCACTCCACGGAGTTCTCCTCCACCTGGCTGAAATCAGCGAAATGGCACCCGAATGTCGCCAGGATAAAGGGACGTCCGTCATTGGAGAGTCGTTCTGCGATGTCGTGGTTATACCGGCCGTCAATGTACACACCATCCACAACGATGTGCTCATGCGCCATGACGGTCCGATTGCCGTGCCCCTGGAACTGGAACATCAACACACCGTCGTTCAGGATGTCAAAAAGGGCCGGGGTGAGGGAATCCCGCACGACGGCTCTCATACAGCGGAGATTCAGATCCGCGCCGTCCAGACACGCCAGATGCCAACCTTCGTATGCGCTGTACCCCGTGTACTCGCTCATGTGGAGGGCGATGGTGTCCAATGGAGCGCCGGTGGACTCCGCAGCCCGGGAGAGCGTGTACCGGCAGGCCCCTTCGAAGCGATCCTCCCCGGCCCGGTTGCACAGGTAGTCCGAGGAAGCCGTGGTGGAACACCGGTCGTCGCTCACGGCCAGAAACCGGCCCCGCCACGCGTCGCCGGGATCGAACTGTTCGTACGCGATGATCTTGTCGATCAGGTCTTCCAGCTCCGGAACCGAGCCGACCGGCAGCCGGCCCAGGTAGATGTCCAGCGTGTAGTCATCGTCCAGATCCACATACCAGTTGTCACCCGGGGTCGGCTCATTCACCCACATGAAGTGCGGGGGAGGAATGAAATCCGGGCCGCTGTCCGCGTGCAAACCTCTGTGGTCGTCGCTCCCATCTCCTACGAGAACCGCGAACTGGGGCCGCACAGTCCAGTGATCGAAAGCCCACCGGAGGTACCGTTTGATGGCCAGGGGATCCTTCATTCCGCCGCTGAAGGCATCATACACCTCATCCACCCGGACCACCTGGACCTGCAGGCCCTGCCCCCGCCGGTAGGACGCCAGCCTCCGGCATTCCTCCTCGAATTCCTCGTGGGTGATGAGAAGGTAGTCTCCCTCCCGGAGCCAACACGGATTCTCCACGCCTGTTCTCTGGAACTCACCCTCGACCTTTCTCGCCGACCGGGGAGTGAACGCGACGTACGTCTTGCGGACCGCCGTGCTCTCGGGGAAAACGAGGCGGTAGTCTCCTGCCGTACCAAGGACCTGCCCCTCGCCGAGGTTCACCCACACGGGCTGAGCCGGATCGGAAACCTCAGCGAGGCGGATTTCGGTATCGCCGAATCCCTCGACCTGGACAGTCCCCTCGCCCAGGTGTCCCGTGTTGAAGACCAGGTAGTCATCACGCGCTGTCAGGCTGCGGTCGTACCAGACCGTGATCCAGTCGAGGAATGCTCCGAAGGCGCTCTTGCCACCGAACTGAAAGTAGTTGGTCCCGTGTGTCAGGAATCCGGCGGGGAGAGAATCTCCCGTGTCGTAGAAGTACTCGCTTTCCTCCGCGAAGGACTGTGGACCAAGGGCATGGATCTGACTCTGGGCATTCACAAGCATTGGGGCTACCGAGTGAGTTCCTTTGATGTACCCCTGGAAACGGATCCGCAATCGGGCAGTGGAGTCGGGGACCGGATCGTAGAGCTCGAAGGGGAGGGATCCTCCCGATGCCGTGCGGCTGGTCCAGTACCACCAGTCCACATCGCTCCGGGGCGGGATGCCGTCGATATCGACGGTGGTGGGAGTGTGCCAATTGTGCCGGTCCTCCTCGTAGAAAAGCTCTTCGGCGAAATGACTGAGGGTGTCGACCGGCTCACCCGTCCAGACCTCGGCCGTATCCATCCGCTCTCCGCCCGATTCCCCCCAACCTATCCAGTACACATTCCTGTCCGCGTAACGATCCTCGAAATCATGGACCATGAACTGGTCCCGGAATCCCAGCGCCCAGAAGTA
>JAGLYR010000237.1 GCA_023132135.1 Candidatus Eiseniibacteriota bacterium
CCGAAGTCGATCCGGTAGAGTCCCGTCTCCGAGATGATGATCTTGAACTCTTCCTGCCGCTCAGCGGTCTTGCTCCGGAAACGGAACCTCGGCGCGCGACGCCATGGCCGGGCCGATTCATGGTTGACGATGAGACGGGAATAGACACCTTCCCACCGGGACTCCTCCGGCGCCGGGGCCAGGAACTTCTCCTCCTTGCCCTCCAACCAGGTCACTTCAAAGGTGACCGATGAAATCCAGCGGGCCCCGCCACTCACAGGATTCCACTGTACGGGATAGACGTCCACTTCCAGGAGTTGCTGATACCGGAGAACCGAGACCCTCTTCTCTTCGATCACCGTCGCCGGGTAGAAAGCATCGCGCCGGTAGACACCCTCGTCGGGGTGGATGTCGTGCCGGATGAAGTCCAGACCGTCGCCGTCTGTGGCTCCGCGGCCCACAGGAACGGGCGTGATGTTCAGGCTCCCAAGGCTGTTCCCCTCCTCCACCGAAACCAGTCGAAGTCTCGGCTCCACGCCAAACGGGATTCCCACCCGGACGCGCCGCACCGGAAGCAGGGGTTTGCCGACGGCTTCGATCCACCCGCAGCCCTCCACCGAGAGACCGTCGTACCCTGAGTCCGCGGGACTGCTCCACTCCACCCGTGGCGGTGCAAACCGGACGGACACCGTAACCGACCGCTCGCTTGCCCGGACAACCTCTGTCCCGGCGGGCGCGGCGGCCAGGTTCTGCGGGCCGGCGAGCGCCAGCAGGAGCGACAGGGCGACAAGGCGACGGAGTCGCTGCGGTCCTTCGATACACGGCACTCTCCGGCCGTGTGGCCCGCCTGCCGCACTCAGGACGAACGGGAAGAGTGCCACGAAGGGGTTTTTCAACCCCTGTGTCCCCGCAGTCCGTGGTGCTGCAACTATGTGGTCTGCATGTGGTTGGTATGCAAGACCCATCTGGTGTCGATTGACATACTGTTTCGTGTACATCGGACCCTGGAGAGTCTCGTTTTCTGCGTCAGAGTCCGAGACCTCAACGCTGCCGTTGTAGCCTGGGTTATTCAGGAATCCCGTCGCGAGAGGGGCGCAGGCTGTGACTGGCAAGGCGCGGGGTCGATTTCGACCGGAGGCGTGGCCTCTGGCCCCGCTGAGGATCGAAATCGGCGGCAGGGCGCAGTCCAAGCACATCCTGCGACACTCGCAGCAGGGATTCATGAATAATCCAGGCTAGGGGTCACTTCATGGCGCATGTCTATTTCACAACAGAGACAGCCATTCAGTTCCGCTTCTCGACGGCTTTCCTCACCCAACCCCCCACTTCCGCCAGTCGCCGTCCGGCTTCCTTCACGTCCGTCCCGGTCCGATGCATCACGATGGCCAGCTTCACGGACCCCCCGGACCGCGTCAGCAGCGAGGCGGCCTCATCGTAGGAAAGCCCCTCGGAAATCATCAGGATGCGCTTCCCGCGCTCGCGCAGCTTCTCGCTCGTGGCCATGAGGTCCACCATCATGTTCTCGTAGACCTTCCCCAACCGCACCATCGCCGTCGTGGTGAGCATGTTGAGCACCATCTTCTGCGCCGTTGCCGCCTTCATCCTGGTCGATCCCATGATAACTTCCGGCCCCACAACCAGGGAAATCGGGACATCCACGTCCACCGGCAGATCATCCGGCGGATTCGCCGTAACCAGGATGGTTGGAGCACCAACTTCCCGAGCGTAGCCCAGTGCACCCGCAACGAAGGGGGTCCTGCGGCAGGCGGCAAGACCAACGACCACGTCACGGGCCGAGAGGTTCCTGTCTCTCAGGGCATCGGCGCCCCCCGCGGCATCGTCCTCGGCGCCCTCGACAGCCCGCACCAGGGCGCCATACCCCCCAGCGATGATCCCCTGAACCTGCTCCGGGTCCGTGCCGAAGGTGGGCGGGCACTCGGCCGCGTCCAGGACTCCAAGCCGCCCGCTGGTTCCGGCCCCCACATAGAAAAGCCGTCCCTCTGCCAGGAACGCTTTCACAACCAGATCGACCGCCCTCGCGATCTCGGGAATCCGGGCCAATATCGCCGGGACCACCTTGCGGTCCTCCCGGTTGATCAGCGTGAGAACCTCTTCGACGGACATCCGGTCCAGGTTCGCGCTGTCGGGATTTCGCCCCTCCGTCACCAGGCCCTCGATTTCCCTGAATACCCGCGAGGGACCCTTCCCGGCGTCTATTTCATTCTCACGATCTTTCCGATCTCCGATGTTACAGCCTCCTCACCGGCCTTGGCCGCGATCTGGTACAGATAGACACCGTTGGCAACATCCTCGCCGTCCTCATCCCGGCCATCCCACGGCACGTAGTTGTAGTCCGTCACACCATCGGGCTCGAGGGTATTGATCAGCCGACCGGCAACGGTGAAAATCCTGATGCGAACGGTTGCCGCCCGGGAGAGTTCGAAGGAGAACCCGGTCCTCTCCCCGAACGGACTGGGATAGGCCGTGACGGAATCGATCCTCAGCCGGTCGGCGACCCCAAGGGTCATCAGAATCCCTTCGAGAGAGGCCGCGGTCAGGACGAGATCATACAGGCCCGGATCCATCGTCTCCAGAGAAAAGGTCACACGCCAGCGCGCGCCCGTCTCATCCAGGGACTCCGCCTCCGCCGGGAGGATCACGGACCCTCCCGGACCCTCCAGCCTCACGGAGAAATCCCCATCGCTCACCGACCGTGGAAGGTGCACCTCCAGTATCCCATCCACGCCCGGCCTCACATAACTCCCATCAACAGCATGGCGTCCGTCGAACCATGCCTGGAACGAGAACCGCACCCGGAGACGCAGCGAGACGGGCCGGCCGCTCAGGTCCTTTGCGTCAAACGCCAGTTCATAATTGGCCAGGCGGAGATCGTGCGGGTATTCCACGATCAGGACTCTCGCGTCCGCCGTCGTGCTGTCCCGAAGAACGTGGTAATCCATCCCCGGGGTGAGAACGGTCTCGGTGTCCCCATCCAGAATTCTCACCACAATGGACGTGCTGTCGACGGCTACTTCGTCTCCCACCCGCACCCGGACGTTGACCGTTGGCGAGTTGCTTCCCAGGATCACGGCGCCGTTCTCGACGGGCGCACCGTCGACAAACGCCTCCATGGCGGGAGGCAGCGCGTCCATCCGGAGCGCCGGATCCCCCAACAGAACGTAGCGGGTGAGGAACGATCCCCCGTACTGACTCGCCGCAAGGTTCGCCACAGCCGCGGCCTGCACTTCTCCCAGTAGCCAGCGGGCGTGAGAGGCGCCTCCAGCGTCAACCCCCACCGGCGGTTCCTCAAAGAAGGCCCGATACAGGAACTCCTGGTAGGCTGTGCTGACTGTGATCGCCTCAACACCGCTGCTTCCCAGCGCAGCCACCGCCCCCCCGCGGGGCAGGAACAGCATTTTCTCCAGCATGCAGTCCTGCACATAGGGACTGCTTTCCTCCACCCGGTCGAAATCGCCGAATTGGCAACCGAATCCGTGAACAAAATAGGGCCGCCCGTCGTTGGCGGAATACTGCGTCAAATCCGAACGCCACTGTCCGGACGTCACGGCCACACTGTCCACCAGCAGGTGCTCGTCGAACATTATGTTGGGGTGGCCGTGCCCCTGGAAACTGAAGAGGAGAACTCCCTCGTTGAGCGCGTCGAAGACGAGCGGGGTCACGCGCGCCCGGACCGAATCCTTCACACAGGCCAGCGAACCAGCGCCGATGCCCCCCTCAGAACAGACCCCGTGGAAACCATCCTCCAGCGTGCGACCGGTGTAGTCGGCCAGGAGAATCTCCCGGACTTGCAGGGGCGCGCCCGGACTCCGTTGCACAATCCCTGCCGAGACCCGCGCCGCCTCCTCGAAAATCTCCTCTGTGGAATGTCCGCACTGGTAGGGGTTGAACCCCGAGCACTGGTCGTCGCTCACCAGAAGCACCCGACCGCGCCAGGCGTCGTCCGCCGAAATCTCCTCGTAGGCCAGTATTTTCTCCACGACCGCATCGAGCTCCGCTCGAGAGCCCGCGGGCAGACGGCCCAGGTACGCGTCGAGGATCAGATCGTCATCGAACCGCACGTACCAGTTGTCCATGGCCGCCAGCTCGTTGCCGGAGCAGCCGGCAATGGAGGGAACGAAATCGGGCTCGCTCTCCGGATACACTCCGAGATGATCTTCGCTGGCGTCTCCCACGAGAAGGACAAACTGCGGCTTGGTGGTCCAGTGCTCGAATCCCCATTGGAGATAGCGCTTGATGGCGACGGGATTCTTGATTCCCCCGCTGAATTCATCGTAAACATCCATGATGCCGGCGATCCGCACCTCGAACCCCTGGGCCTCCCGGTGGGAAACCAGGGGTTCGATCCCGTCGAAGAAGAGGGGATGGCAGATCACGACATAGTCGCCCTCGGCGTCAAAGATGGAGGCGGGGTGGTACTCAACGATGTCTTCGCTTGGGAGTCTGCGGGCGCTTCCCCCGGTGATGGCAACCCAATTCCGTGACGAGGTCAGGCTGTCCTGGAACACAAGCCGATAGCCACCGCCGTCGGGAACCACCGCTCCGGCCGGAAGCTGCATCCACATTTCCCGGCCGGCTTCGCTGACATCGAACATGTGGACATCTTCCCGGGTGAACCCGGCCACCTCCAGTCCCCAGGACCCGCTGGGGGCGGAGAAGACCAGATAGTCGTCTCTTGCTCTGAGATGGCGGTCGTAGCTGATCTCAACCCAGTCCAGAAACGCGCCGCTGCGCTCGCCCTGGGTGGATCCGACAAGCAGCCAGCCTTTGTATTCGAGGAAGTTCTCGCCCTCCGTCAGGAAACCCGCCGGGATCAGGGTATCCGATTCGTAGATGTACGAGGAGTAGCTCTGGAAGGAGAAGGAGTCAGGTTCTGTGGATGCGCCGATCCCGCTGGTGAGGCCGAGATGGAAAATGTGGGTCCCCATCTGGGAGCCCTGAAACCTGGCCCGGATTCCAGACGCCAGGGAAGAATTCACATCATGAACAGTGATCCCCAACGACACCTCATGGGCCCTCCAGTTGGTCCAGAACCACTGCTCGACGTCACACTCGGGAGGAACGCCGTCCCGATCCGGTCCCTGGGGTTGAGCCCAGTAGTGAGTTTCCTCTTCGAAATGAAGCACTTCCGGAAACGTTCGGAGTGTTCCGGCCACCGCCCCCCGCCACACACGGGCCGTGTCCATCCTCGCCCCACCGGCCGGTCCCCGCCCCACCCAGTAGACGTTCTCTGCGCTGTAGCGGTCTTCGTAGCCGAACTCCCCAAAGGCATCCCGGAAGCTCCGGGCCCAGAAATAGAAACGGTCGCCCGGACCGAACAATCTGTCCCTGTCTTCGTCCAGCAGATGAATGGGGATCGGCTCTTCTTCCCAGGGCCGGTTGCCCTGCTCATCGTAGACCTTCCGGTAGACACCCAGATCCTCCGCGGGGAACGCCACGCTCAGGCCCCGAAGGTCCTCGTAGCGGATTTCATAGAGCCCGGTCTCGGCAATTCTGAGTTGATGTTCATCCTCCCGCGGCGGACTGTCTTTGGCATCCGGGACAGGGGCCGGGCTTCGCCTCCACGATCTCGCGCTCTCATGATTCGCGACCAGCCGCCGGTACATCCCTTCCCAGAGGGGCTCCCCGGCGGCGAACCCCAACTCCTTGTCCCCGATGCCTCCCTCCCACGTCACTTCCACGGTCACCTGTCTTGCCCACGTTCCCCCTTTCCCGGGTTCCCACCGGAAGGGAAAGACCAGGACCTGAACAACCCGCTGGAACCGCAACGTGGCAACCCAGCCTTCCCGAACCCAGTCGTCCGGATACAGACCCTGCCGGCCGTAGATCGCGCGGTCCGGCTCGCGGACCGGAATTGCCCGGACCCTCTCCCCGTCGCGACGGGGTTCGTGCCGTGGCGCGGGCGGGATGCGGAGCCCGGGAATCCGGCCACCTTCCTCCACCTCGATCACGCGAACCCGAGGCTCCACACCAAAGGGGATCCCCACCAGCATCCCGCGGACCGGGACCTGGGGATGCCCGACCTCGGTGTTGGGAATGCACCCATCCACCAGAACCCTGTGACAGGGTTGCCCATCGATTTCGATGTCTCTGACCTGGGGATTATCAAAGCGGATACTGAGGACAACGCGGTTGGCGCCGGAGTTCACAACTTCCACCGCCGGCGCGGCCGCGCCGGAAACCGGGAACAGAGCGAAGACCAAGAGGGGCAATGTCGGCAAGCGGTTCCAGCGCATCAAAATGTCCCGGCGTGTTTCGAACCCGAATGGGATGGACAAATCTCACGCTATTATACCGACGGGGCGGAGATGTGCAATAGCCTGGATTATTCATGAATCCCTGCTGCGAGGGGCGCGTTGCGAGTGCGAGAGTGCGCGACAGGGCGAGGGCGAGTGACAGGTGTCGAGTGTCAAGGAAATAGGGCAGGATTCAAACGGGACTATGCTCTGAGCAGCATCGAAGGGTTACGAACACGTGTACTTACTGTCCTCGATGCGTGGCCGCGTTCATCTGTTCAAGTACCTGGCGGAGTTGGGTCCGGCCCGGGGCCAGGCGCACGGCAATCTCGATTTCCCGGCGGGCTTCGTCCAGCTTACCCTGCCGGTACAGCGTGATGCCGAGATTGGCGTGGGCTTCCGCGTTCTCAGGATCCTTCTCGGCCGCGAGACGGAAGTAGCTGATGGCGCTCTCCACCTTTCCCTCGTTAAGGAGTGTCGCGCCCAGATTGACGTATGCATTGGCATGGTCGGGGTCCAGCCGGATGGCCTCACGGAACTCCTCGGAAGCTTCTACCCAGCGGCCCCGGCGCATGAGAATACTCCCGAGGTTGGTACGGATCCATGCCGACTCCGGCTTCTCTTCGATGGCCAGCCTGAACTCCGGGATCGACTCGTCCATCCTCTCCAGCCGGACGAGGGTCTCCGCCACCTTCTCATGAATACCCCCAATCCCGTTCCGCCTGGCGTAGGGCACGGCGCCCCTGTACAAATCGAGTGCCTTCTCGTAGTCCTCACTCTGGAAGTAGTAGTTGCCCAGGTTCACCCGGGCGGCAGCGGCTTCCGGGTACACGTCGATGGCCGTCTGGGAGAGCTGCCGGACCATTTCGGTGTCGCCCCTGCGGTGGTACCACCGGGCCAGAAGTACGTAGCACCGGTTGAGGTGCTCCCGCACCGTCATGTCGTCGGGGTACATTTCCACGGATTTCCTGAGGACCGGCACCGCCTTGTCGAACTTGCCCTCCGAGATGAGGACCTGGCCGTCCATCGAGTAGCGCATCGCTTCGAAACGCCGGCGCAGGTTGTCTTCGATCGCGGCCGCTTCCTCCGGATTGTCCGAGAAATGGTACACGGGAAGGCGCTCGTACGTCCGGTACTGCAGCGCCTCCGCGAGGTTGGACTCGATGGTGCCCACGAAAGCGGACTTGGGAGACGAATACTCCAGGATCGGATGGTTCTCGGTGTTGATGGGTGCGTCCCCGCAGTAGAGATCAAGGGACTTCTCATCCAGGATGAACCGGGCCAGGACGTCGTCCACCGTCTCAAACCCGACCTCCTCCAGCGATTTGCGTACCGGCTCGTACTCCATCCGCTTTTTCAGGGCAGCGTAGTCGACCCGCATGGGCTCTTCCGTGCCCAGCATCACCATGTCCACATCGGTGAACCAGACGCTGACCGCCGGGAACACCCGCCGGAAGGTCTGCACGATCATCTTGAAATCCGAGTCGGACAGGTTGTACAGCGGCAGGAACTGGCACATCACCCCGCCCGGATTCAGTGCCGCCCTTGCCGCCTCGAAATACTCGACGGTGTACAAACTCCCCGCGCCCCGCGTGTACGGATGGAAGGGATCGGCCGTGATGCAGTCGAATTTGTCCAAAGTCGCACGGAGGTAATTCCTGCCATCCCTGAGAATAATGTGGGCCTTGGGGTTCTCCATCACATAGTGGTTTGCCGCGCCGAACCGGCGCGTTGCCCCCATGATGCTCTTGGATAGCTCCGCGCAGCGGCCTTCATCCAGGGGATGCTGCATCACCGCCCCGAAGGTCACTCCAGCGCCGAGCCCAACGTTGATGGCTCTCTTGGGATTCGGGTGCAGGAGCAACGGCAGATGGCCCATCATCCTCTGGAGACGCATGTCCATCCGGACGGTGGAAGCCTCCAGCTTGCCGTTGATCACGATAGACCGCCTGCCGAATTCCTCGAACACGGCAGCCGTGGTCCCGATCCCTTCCCTGTAGTAGATCAGCTTTCCCTGCTCCAGCTGCTGGGCTATGTCCTCGGGGGCGGACGGGTCACGCCCCACCGGCATGAACTGGGCCGCTTTGTGGTACACACCCCAGAGCAGGACTTTCATGTCCCAGCGCGGCAGGTAGAGCAGGCACCCCACGAACACGGCCGCCGCCACACCCACGGAAACCAACCGCCGCCACGCCCGGATCCGGCCGTTCAGGAGGAGGATTGTACTGCCCAGGGCAATGCTCAGGCCCGCCCCCACGAACTCGCTTCGCTGCGTCCCCAGCAACGGAATGATCACAAAACCCGCCATGAGAGAGCCCAGGATGGAGCCCACCGTGTTCACGGCGTAGATGTTTCCAATGGCCCGACCCAGCCGGCGGACGGACCCGGAAACCACCCGGGCCGCCACGGGAAAGCTGGCTCCGAACAACATGGTAGGGATCAACATCACGAGGAAGGCGGAAGCAAACTCTACGACCGAGGTCTGCCCCCACTCCCGGTTGGTGAGCGCGAACATCTTCAGGAAAATGAAGGGCAGTTGTCCAAAGAGCGGGATGATGGCCAGCGCGCAGAATCCAACGGCCAGCTGGATGTATCCAAACAGGCGGGCAGGATCCCGCACCCGGTCGACGAACCTGGAAACGATGAGGCTTCCCAGGGCAATTCCGAAGAGGAACGTGGTCAACATACACGCGAACGCGTACGCGCTGGTTCCCAACACCAGCTGGAGGATCCGGGTCCAGACAACCTCGTAGAGGAGCGCCACAAATCCGGACACACCCAGGCCGACAATGACGCCCACTTGCAGACGGCGGGGTGTCTCCACCACCGGAGTAACCTCCGGCTCCACCGCTTCCGGCTCTTCCTCTCCCGACACCGTGAAGCGCGGCCGCTTCGAGAGCACGTAGCAGCCTGCGCCCACGGCAAGATTAAACGCTGCCGCCACGTAGACCGTTGCGCTCAGTCCAACGACCGGAATCAGGAAATATCCGGCAGCGAAGGTGCCCAGCACCGCGCCGAAAGTGTTGATGGAATACAGGGTCCCGACGCCGAACCCGATCGCGCTCCGGCGACTCACCACGAACCGGCTGAGAATCGGCAGCGTCCCCCCCATCATCGTCGTCGGGATCAACATCACGGCGAAGGAGACGACGAAACGGAGGACGTCGAAGGCAGCGCCCGTCTCCCCGAGATTGCGGAACAGGAAGATGTTGATGGCCTCGACCCTAAGGTAGATGAGTGGGGTCAGGAGAGCGAAGATCCCGACTCCCAGTTCCAGCCAGGCGTAGGTCCGCAGCAGGTTCCTGATCCGCGCCGTCCGGCGGCCCAGCAGGAAGCTCCCCAGGGCCAGTCCACCCATGTAGGCCGCGAGAACGGCGCTCACGGCTTCGGCCGTCACTCCAAACGCAAGGGTCAGGTACCGGGTCCACACTACCTCGTAGACGAGGCCCGCCGCTCCCGAAAGGAAGAAAAGGCCCAGAACCAGCCGGAATGTGCTTCCTTCCGGAAGCCCGTCCTGGTTGCTCCGGACGCCTGCAGATTGGCTCGGGTTGCCCTGCATCGTGTCTCCTGAAACGTGGTCGGAGATAGCTGCACGCATTGTCTGGATATCGGCCGTGAATTCATGAGCCTATAGGATTGAGTGGGAGGGTTCAAGTGAAAGATCGACAAGAGCAGTGCTTCGTGCCCGGAAAAAGGCATTTGAGGGATTGAAGCCCCCCGGATGGGGGGCTTTAACCCTTCCAATGCCCTCCTTAGACATATCCCCCCACAAAGAAAACGGCGCTCCGAAGAGCGCCGCTTCTCAATTCCAGCCTCACGCAAGACTACCGGTACATCGCCTTGACGTTCGACCACGTGCTCGGCTCCACCGCAGTGTTGCCGGGACAGTTCCAGTACGGAACCATAGTGTGATACGTCCCACCAATCGTGCAGCCAAACTCGGCCACAACGTTGTCTTCGACAAAGTCGGGGGCCGGGCCAAGAACGTAGTTGTGAGGATTGGTCGGGTAACTGTAGGCCGACGGACCGTACTCCAGCGTCAAAGGAAGATAGGTCGGAAACGCAGCGGAGCCCCAGATGAAATAGGCGAACGTAAGAACATCGCCACAGATCCCCGCCTCGGTGCACACACTCTCACCAAAGGCCTGGATCCCGCCACCAAGGAACGGATTGCCCAGAATCAGCGAGGCCTCCGGACAGTAGTTCAAGAGAGGCTGCGGAGGCGCACCACGAACGGTAGGCCAACCAGCGATGCAGTACTCCACACCGGTGATGCAGTCCACGTTGTATGCCAGGAACACGACATACACGTAGCCGTACGACGCCTCGAGCTCGGCCGCCTCTGCACTGTTGTCAATCATCGTGCAGTCCATAGGATGATACCCCGGATGCAGCGGATCAAAATTCGAGAGCTCCGGGCAATACAGATACTCAGAGCTTGCGACCGTATGCATCGCCAGCGAAGCGTCCGGGTTTGGACCCGCAAGCGCCGGTGCAGCGATCAGCATCAGGCCAAAAGTAATTGCCAGCATTCTCTTCATTTCTCTCGACACCCCTTTCTGCTGTTGTTTCAGTAGAAGCCCCGGTCCAACCCGAGGGCTTTTGCAACCCAGAAGCGGTGACGCGGGAACCCTTGGTCCCCACGTCACCACCTGAAAACCCTAGGGACACGGATCCGTCCACGGATCGCAGTTAGCCGGATCAGGCTCCTTGGGATGTCCGCAGCAGTCCATATAGGCGGTGGAGAAAGCTCCGAAATCGGAACCGGAGATCTCACCCCAAACACCCTGCGGGACGGGGGTCACCACCCACACGAAATCAGCATCCGGAGAGGGAATGCCGTACAACACCCAGTCGTTGTACGCAGTGGAAAACCGTCCAAAGTCAGAACCCCGGACATCACCATTGGGCACCAGATCGAAGGAGTTCATGAGCACCTCGATCGGGTACGGAATATCTCCCTCAACCAGGCCCACAGTCACATGGACCGGACAGGTCATCGACGGAGCACATTCCGGGCCCACGGTAATCCTCAGCACCATTTCGCCAAGAGCATTCGTCTCCGTAGACTGGCATACCACCGTATAGTGCCCTTCGCACCCGGAGCAATTACCACCAGGCCCACCGCCAAGATTCGGATAGTCGGGATGCGGGATCACGGTGAACGTCATGTCGCTGCACAGATAACCCCCGACAGGGGCGTCATCCCCATTGTAGAGAACCACGGTCACATCCTGGTACCGCTCTGCAGCCGTGGTACCGTACGGATGATCGTATGGATCTGCGTTGATAAGAGCCGAGTCCACGACGCAGTGCGCGGGAGACGGCACATTAGCCCATGCACTTGATGCAGCAAAGGCAATGAGTAAGACAACGGCCAAGCCGTAACGGCGCATTATTGCACCTCCTTGCAAACTGACTTTCGAATTATCTTTCGAACCATGTACTGCTCCCTATCGCGTTCGTTCTCTAGATTTGCAGGTTTGGCCACCGCAAGAAGGTCGGTTTACGTACACCAGTGCCCGACCAAGACACTGGCCGGAAGACCCCAGCCACCTCCTTTCGTATCGAAACCCTTGTCGAAGGAGTCAGGTTGAAGCGCTGTGTCTTCGAAACCGGACCCTCTCGCGCGTGAGAAGCCATATCCCTCATACAGATGCCCAGCGACCTCCATGATCCATATAGGGAGATCCACCTGTACGGGAACCGATCACTCCTCAATCACGGACGTGATTATATCACAGGGCGGAACCCAAGGTCAAGATAAAACTTACGGCATCCTGTCTACTTGGATTCCCTCCCCATCACGCCTGCTGAGAGGTCTGACCTGACCACCATTCATACATACCATACCAAAACCTCACCCACCTGTCAACTCGCCGTTCCCCAACTCAGGCGCCCGCCTTCAGCCCGCCTTCAGCCCGCCTTCAGCCCGCCTTCAGTCCGCCTTCAGTCCGCCTTCAGATGGGCGACCAAACCCTCCGTGCTGTCATTCTATTTAACCGTGATTTTCCCGATTGGTTCCCGCATTACTGCCCAAAAGAGTCCAAACCGGGATCGGGATAAGGATCTGCACGTCAGATGGCAGAACAACTGAACCATGATACGGCAGCAGGCAATTCGTGAATAGTGCAGGGCCGGGGTAGACAGGGCCGAACTCGGGTGGTAGAATGCGCGCCGGGTCGCGATGTCACCCTCGACAAGGAATCTGAAAACCATGGTCAGGAAACCCGGAAAAGCGGAGGGCAAGGGGCGGAAGTCCCCGGACCAGGACAAGGGAGAGCTGGTTCTCGGAAAGCGGAACTACGCGGTGCTTTCTCTCGGCGTGTTGCTCATCTGCCTCGGCTTCGTCAGGCTGGGACAGGGTTCCATTACGGACGCGCCCATCCTTCTTGTTCTCGGCTACTGCGTTGCCATCCCCATTGCCCTGGTGTTGAAACCGCGGTGAAATGGACGGGCGAATAGCTCAGTGGTTAGAGCACCTGCCTTACAAGCAGGGGGTCACAGGTTCAAATCCTGTTTCGCCCACCAGATACTGCGCAAGAGCAGTCCCTAGTCCGTAGTCCCTAGTGCCTAGTCCAGGGGAAAAGGCATCAAAGACGTGCTTCGTGCTTCGTGCAAGGAAAAGGGCATGGGAGCAAGTCCCTGGTCCTCGGAATAGAACAAGGGGCAACCCCGCGAAGCACTCGCGCCCGTCGTCCCCGCGAACGCGGGGATGACGATCGGCTTCGGCACCGCAACGAAGTCCAGGCACACCCTTCGACCCTCCCTTTGGTCTCGGCCCTGAGCTGGTCAGAGCATAGTCCCATTTAGCCCGCATTTCTCACCAGCCTCGTCGCAACGTCCCCCAAAGCTACCCAAGCGGCCTCATCTGTGATATACTAAGCAGTGAAAATGGTAATGGAGAATGCTCGGGAGGGTGCGAAACAAAATGCACGCGGAGCAGGTCCTTTTCCCCAATGAGGTGATGACAATGAAACGGATGAGCCGTTTGGCTATCGCGGTTATGGTTATGACGACGGCGGTCGTGGTTCCGGGTTTCGGCGCGCACCCCGCCGCGGCCGGACCGAATCCCAATGCGAAGCTGGCCATGCATCTCGTGGCATCGGATGATTATCTCTGTTGTGACGATCTCGCGCCTGCGAGTTCTGCGGACATCAACGTCGCGCTGAGCATAGCGGATCTTGCCGTCACAGACTACTGCGGCTATATTCTCTTCCTCCCCTACGACATTGACCTGTGCATCCGCTGCGTCGAGTATTACGTCACCGGCTGGCCCATGGGGCGGGGTGCACCTGCCCTGGCGCTGCCAACCTACTGTGAGGAAGCGCTGGTTCTGGGGGACCCCTACGAGGCCAACGGGGGAGAGGGCGGCATTGCCTGTATCGTGGGAACCACGTGTCTTGGTGATCCTCTCTCGCACCTCGCTCCTTTCGCGTACGCGTTTTTTGACCTGTCCTCATACACGGGCTACTTCCCCATTGCTCCCGACTACAGTCCCAGTACCTACACGTATCCCTACGACCCTCACAACTACGTACTGGGTCCGGGACCGGATTCTGTTGAAGACCCCGTGGTCGAGGAGAAGGGATGTGTGATCGGAAGTAGCGGGTCCGATCAGACAATCCTGCTGGTTGCTCCGAACGGTGGCGAAACACTGCAGGTCGGATCGACTCCCCCCATCGAGTGGGAATCCACCGGTTTCGAAATCGCGCGAATCGAGTACAGCGCCGACGGTGGCGCCACGTGGCAGGACATTGCGACTGTTTCTGCCAGCGCGAGGTTCTACCTGTGGACAGTGACCGACGAGCAATCGACAGATTGCTTCGTGAGGGTATCCGACGCCGTGGACGGCGATCCCTCGGACATGAGCGATGCATCCTTCACGATCTCCTATGAGTACGCACGGGTCCTGCGCGTGCCTGAGGAGTACCCGACAATCCAGTATGGGATTTACGCTGCGGCCCCGGCGGATACTGTGGTTGTGGCGCCGGGCGAGTACTTCGAAGGATTGGCGATGAAGGCGGGAGTTGCTCTGAGATCCGACGCCGGCAGCGCGCAAACGATTATCAACGGGATCGGCCACGACCATGCCATCTCTTTTGACAGAACCCTCGATTCCGACGGCCTGGTCGATGGCTTCACCATCACGGGCGGAAACGCCTCTGGACCTGGCGCCGAGGCGCAAATGGGTGGGGGTATCCTCCTGGTGGGCTCCGGCGGGACGATCAGCAACTGTGTGATCACGGGCAATCAGGCGACGATCATGGGCGGCGGGATCGCACTCGTAGCCATTACTGAGGTGACCATTGTCGACTGTGTGATTTCGGACAACATGGCCGCAGAGGGTGGGGGAATCTACTTCGGCGGTTCGGATCAGATCACGGTGCTCTCTACGGAGATCGTCGACAACACCGCCACGGGCCTCGGTGGTGGCGCGCTCTGCTGGATCAGCTCTCCCTCGATTTCCGGTTGCGTCTTCGCCCGCAATTCCGCGCAGGATGGGGGTGGGTTGCATTGCTGCTACCAAGCCAGCCCTTCCCTGAACGAATGCACGTTCACGCACAACGCAGCCTCCATTGGAGGCGGGATCGCGTGCAACGTCCTGTGCTGGCCGACGCTTCAGAATACGCTGATCGTGTTCAGCACCCAGGGCGAAGCGGCCTATTGCCACGAGTGTACTTTCCCTCTGCTCCTGTGCTGCGACGTCTACGGGAACGAGGGAGGCGACTGGGTGGGGTGCATCGAGCATCAGCAGGGGAGCAACGGCAACTTCTCCGAGGATCCCCTCTTCTGCTGCGTGTCGAGCGGCGATTACCACCTGCAACCGCAGTCTCCCTGTGCGGATCATCCCATCTGTGGTCTTGTGGGCGCACTGGGTGTGGGCTGCACGGGACCGAGTCGAATCGAGCAGGCGACCTGGAGCGCGATCAAGGCGAAGTTCCGCCAACCGGCGCAAGACTGAGCCTGGACTATGCACGAATCCGGATGGATTCGCACACAGTCCAGGCAGAGCAATAGAGAAGTAGCTAATAGAGAATAGATCCCGGACAAGAG
>JAGLYR010000238.1 GCA_023132135.1 Candidatus Eiseniibacteriota bacterium
GGACTTCTAACACCGGCCGTGACAGGGGAGGCTGGTCGGCAAGGCGGTACAGACCGCGAGACACGGCTTCGAGGACTCCGTTGTCTCTCATCCAGTACAGGGTATGGGGCGCAATGCCCAGCTTCAGAGCGTCCCTGGTTCGCACCAGCCCACCCTTTGTGCGTATTGCTCGGATCGCAGTCTGCACGCTTCTTCTCGCCAGGGGACTCCAACTTCTCCGACCCTGTCCAGTTCGTTTTTTACTCCTTGTCTTGCCGGCTTTGTCTTTGGCCACTTCACGAGGTACATCACTCAGCCGATAGAGACCCCACTCTTCTCTGACGAGCAGAGCCGTATCACGCATGTCATATAGGGTCCTCGGATGAATGCCCCGCCGCAGTGCCTCGCCTGTGCGGATCATGCCGCCGTTTGCCCTGATCTTGATGATAGCTTCTCGAAAGGATTCCCTCACTGTTTTCAGAACTCCCTTCCCGATAGAGGACCAGCGCTGCCATGTTTGCCTGGTTCAGGGCAGCTGGCAGGACTTACGACCGGTGCCATTCTAGACGCACCTCCAGGGCAGCGCAAGTATTTTATCCATTTATCCTTCTTATTCGTTAACTTCTAAATAGTTACATCTCATATTCTCATTCCATTTCTGTATAATTATACCTTCACTTAGCGATAAAATGAAGGTGTTTTTATACTGATTCTCACTCCAAATTCCCACTTCCTTTCTTCAATACTCTTTTGGATTTCTTTTTCCTCTTCCTCATCATTATCTCTTCTATTTCTTTTTCTTTTTTTCTTCTTCTTTTTCCTTTCTTCCCATCCCAAGGCCACCATTGCCCCAGATAACCTACCCTACATGTGCTCGGGGGGGGGGGCAAGATACTCATCCGATACTTCCGTGACAGTCCAGTAGTGGTGCAGGGCACCCATGTGTGTGTGCGAATGCTGCTGCGTGAATCGTCAGCAAGCTGTTGGCAGACATTCAGAATACATTGAGATGGAACAGCACTGCCGTTCGTCCCAAGTTTCCACACAAATCTCTCCCCAGCAAACTCAATCCCCCCGACAGAAATCTGGCAGTCAGAATCCGCATTCAAGCCTTTCAGTACCGGCCTTGATGTGATATCATTGATGAATGTCAAGCTTGGGTTCATCAACAGGTCTTCCTCCCGGAGGCTGCGATGCGATTCCTCGCCAGCTCCACTTGCCTACTTCTTCTGATTGTTTCCCCAGCATCGGCCGATTTCCTCGACACGTTCAGCTACCCGGACGGGACATTCCCACCGGAGTACGAATGGACGGGAGATCCGACGGGCGGCGGTTGGTTCCTGGTCCAGGACGAGACCTTTGCCCATGCCGAAGGTGGACACGTCCATTTCTTCCGTCCGGGGAGCATTGCAGGGAGAGGAGAATACGAGTTTGACTATTTGGGCGACGACTGGACCTTCGCCTGGCGGATTACACATGGCAATCCCGGATTTGGCTATTGCCTCCTTCTCCACCCAGGGTTTGTGCTCGTAGAGGGCTGGTGGTATACGCCCTATGGCTATCCTGATGGCCAGTACATGTACCATAATCCATGGGACATCAGGACCATAGAGAGTCCGTATGACCCAGGGCCCGGCTGGCACCACGTCAGGATTGTCGACGACTACGAGCATGTTCGGATTTACGTGGATGAAGACCTGATCTTCGAGGAACCCGTAATGGGATTGTCCGACGGATACATCGGATTGGGCTCTGGCTCCAATTCCGGTGTAGGTTTCCCTGCCTTTGACAACGTGGGCTACACTTGGGCTCCTCCACCTTCAGGGCGCGTCTGGCACGTGCCGGGCGATGCACCGACGATTCAGGCCGGCATTGACTCAGCAGCTGCAGGTGACACCGTCCTCGTGGCGTGTGGTACCTACTACGAACATGATATCGACATGAAATCCGATATTTGGCTTCGCAGCGAAAGCGGCGACCCCGACTGCGTGACCGTCCACGCTCAGAACATGGGCCCGGTGATTATATGTCGGAACCTGCCGGCCACTGCGTGGATCGAGGGTTTCACGTTCACCGAGGGCCAAGGCGGTGAGTATGGCGGCGGAGTGCTGTGTGAACGCTCGTCTCCGACCCTCATGAACTGTCTGTTCAATGTCAACCGGGCCTCAGCCGGCGGTGGCATGTACTGCGTTGACTCTTTTCCGACGCTCATCAACTGCGTGTTCACTGGCAACCGGGCTCCGACGGGGGCCGGAATGTGCTGCTTCGACTCCTCTCCGGCTCTCACCGGCTGCGCATTCTACAGCAACTTTGCCGAGGACGATGGGGTCGATTACGGTGGGGGAGGAGCGTGCTGTTCGGGCGGTGCTCCGGTCTTCGCTGACTGCCATTTCTTGGACAATGCCGCCCTAATGTCGGGTGGGGGCATGGTCTGCAGACACTCGTTCTTGACAATGAGCGACTGTGTCTTCGAGGGCAATACGACTTGCCAGCTTCTCACGAATGGTGGCGCGGGTCTCTGTTGCTGGGGCGGTTCAACGACGCTAACACGTTGCACGTTCCAGAACAACACATCGCGTTACGGAGGAGCCGGTGCTGGCATGGTCAGCACCGGCTCGGCTTTCCTCACCGACTGCGTCTTCTCTCAAAACTGGGCTGACGGCGGGCCGGGCGGCGGGATGCACTACCACGGGGAATCACTGACTCTCGTCGGATGCAGCTTCCTCAACAACAATGCCAATGATGGCGGCGGACTGGTCGCTGCCGGAGCCTCCACTACGCTCGAGCAATGCTTCTTCCACGGAAACCGGGCAGGACACGGCGGCGGGATGCACTTGGGCGCGTCCTCTGTGACACTGTCCAATTGCACGCTATCCGGCAACTCGGGTACGTACGGGGCCGGGATCAAGTGCACAGGCTCCTGCCCTGTTCTGGAAAACACTATCATTGCTTTTGGGATTGATGGGGAAGCCATTTGTTGTGATCCCGCAGCTCCCCCTACACTGAGTTGCTGTGACATCTATGGCAATGAAGATGGCGACTGGGTCGGCTGCATCGAGGACCAGTACGGCATCAACGGCAACTTCTCAGCGTGCCCGCAGTTCTGTGATCCGGTGAACGATGATTATTCACTTCAGGACTGCTCCCCGTGTGCTCCGGGCAATCACCCCGAAGGATACGACTGCGGACTCATCGGCGCGTACGGCGTCGGCTGCGACTGTGGTATGCCATCACGGGTTGAAAGGACGACGTGGTCTTCTATCAAAGCCCATTTCCGCTAGGAGGTGTACGATGACACGCTCAGGCATTGCTTCGATTCTCGTCACTGCGGTAGCAGTGCTTCTGATCCCACACATAGGCTGTCAGGGCCCACTGGACTCGACGGAAGAGAGGGCCTCATCTCCCGGCCCGATCTCCGTCTCGCAGATCCCGTTCCCCGTGCCAGAGAGATTCGCTGCAACCGACGACAGCACGCTCTTTGGGGTCGGCTTCGTCGACGACATGCAAACACCCGTGACAGTGGATCTCGAGACCTTCCAGTACACCTGGGTTCTTGAAGGAGTGCACTTCGACTCCCTGGTCGTGGACCAGTACGGATGCGAGTACTACTACTATACTGGCGGAACTTTCAGGATCTACGAGGACTCGAACTGGAACGCGTTCTACAGCGACATGAATTGTGTGCCTCCCGACTGGACCGGGGAAATCAGTAACCAGCGGACCTTCAGGGACGGCGAGATGATCCTGGGGGGAGAATTCCGGTATCTGGTTCTCGATTACTTTCCAGCTTACGGGTTCGGCTACTACTCGGGAGTTCTGGAGCTAACAGAGGGCACGCACCTTTTCGAGATCCCGGAATGGATCAGGTACCCGTGGTTCTTGACAGGTCCTGTGGAGGCACTGTGGGGTTGTGTCCCGGACGGCTACGAGCTTAGGTTCGACGGACAGCTTGTTGGTCACGGGAAGTGGGTGACATACACCATGGAATGTTGGGGATTCGCGCATCAGTTGAACTGGCTTGGAGGGGACACACCATGAAACGCTTCATGTACGCATCGATCGGAATTCTAGCCCTGATCTTTTTCCAGCTCGGGGCCATGGCCGCTTGTGATGACAATCTCATCGCGGAAGAGGTGCTGAGCTTCTCCGGACCAGAGCACATCGGTGACGAAACGTGGCCGGGATGCGTTCCAGAAGCCCCCAGTGGACTGTCTCTCAGCCTGCCCTTTGAGATCCCGTTTGAGCCAGAGGAGGCATACCTGCAGTTTGAGGCCGCTCAAGTCTACCTCGACGCCGATTCGGTGTTGATCAACGGTCAGCTAGTCGACCTGCTACAGGTTGGTGTGGATGACTGCTCGATCTACGACACCATTCTCTCCGCAGACGTTTCGCCGTTTGTCCACGCTGGCGCCAATGAGATCGTCATCACATGCGATCAGACCTCGGGCAACTATGACGACATCTGGATCCGGGAACTCGTGATCACGGCCTCGCCATGCAGCTCGCCACCCGGAGAGGAAGTGCTCAGTTTCGCTGGACCGGAACACATTGGCGACGAAACGTGGCCGGGATGCATTCCAGATACCCCTAGTGGATTGTCCCTTACCTTGCCCTTTGAGATCCCGTTTGAGCCAGAGCAAGCGTACCTGCAGCTTGAGGCCGCGCAAGTCTACTTCGGCGGAAATTCGGTTTCGATCAACGGCCAGATAGTCGGCCTGCTGGCAATTCGGACTGATGACTGCGCTGTCTACGACACGTTCTTCTCAGCGGACGTTTCGCCGTTTGTCCACGCTGGCGCCAATGAGATCGTCATCACGTGCGATCAGGAGTCGGGGTACTATGACGACATTTGGATCCGAGAACTCATAATCACCGCCTCTCCCGAGGGCTCAACTGCTGCGGAGAAGACTACGTGGTCCCAGCTCAAGTCTGAGTTCAAGTAGACCTGACGGCCAGAATGACCAAAAACCGTTAGCAGATCGTTAGCAACGTCCCGGAACCGATTGATGGGCAAGTGGTTGGAGAGCGGGATTGGGTAATGAACCCAACGGTCATACAGGAGTGCAGGATCTCGCACGAAGACCGACTAACAGTGGAGGAGCAAGTGCACCCCCAGCCCACTTGCCCCTCCGGTTGAGTTTTCGGTGTGCCCTTCGCTCACCGTCTCGTCAATCAGCCTTCGGCTCCATGTCTTCCAGTTCTCCGACGACGAGCTCAACGGGGATGATCCCTCCGCTGGCTGCCTTGCTCGATGCACAAACCCCTTCGAATTCGTAGTAGATCCAGTAGTCATTGTTGGAAGGGTTGAAGTCGTAGGTTACAAACACAATATCCTTGTAGCAGGCTGGCCACGCCACGTTGTTCGTGCCCACCAGAATCTTCCGGTACCCTGCCGAATTCGAATACGGCCAGTTGAAGGTTGGGGAGTACTTCCGGCATGATGTGCTCGGGTTCTCGATGTGGAACTCACGGCCGTCGATCTCGACCAGGATTTCCGCACAGGTGTTCTCAGCATCCGCCCTGAACTTCATCCTTAGTTTCGTGCATCCTGCTGGGATGTAAACTCCGCCATGACCATTCTGCTTCAGATACCAACCCCGCTCCCACGTGGCATCTCCGTTAACTCGCCAACCCTTTTCGCAGTGATTCCAGCTGGGATCCTCATATGACACCCCGGATTTCATAAGAGTCATCTCACTCGCCGACCAACGGTTTGATTCAAAATAGACACCAGAAGCAGTCGGCTTGAGCATGATGTAGGCCGTCTCCGCCCCCTCGCCGCTGCAGCTGACATCATCGCATGCTGCTCCAGTGCTGATGGTGCAGTTGCTGCGGCCCGGACTCGTCGGACGATAGCGCACCGCGACTGTCCGCCGCTGTCCGGGATTCAGAGTGTAAGAACCACTCCCAGAGACGATGCTGAAACGCGTGCAGTTCTCGGACACCTGTCCCGAGATGGGGCAGGGGCTTGAGCTTGGACAATGGATTGTGAACTCCAGATCTTGTGAGTTCCCTACGCAAACATCTCCGAAGTCCAAGGTCCTGGGGCTCACCGAGCACCTTCCCTCAACACCGACACCTCTACAGGAGACATCCGAGCATCCGGTCCCGGTGCTGATCGTGCAGTTCTTGGTACCGGAGGAGCCGGGGCTGAATCGCACGGTGACCTTTCGACTGTCCCCCGGATTGAGGGTGTATGATCCCCCGCCGGAAACGATCGTGTAGCGAGAGCAATTCTCAGAAACTCTACCCGAAATTGGGCAGGGACTTGAGCTGCCACAGCTAATCCTGAAAGTCTTGTCCTTATAGTCTCCGACGCAAACGTCTCCGAAGTTCAGGGTCCTGGGGCTCACTCCACACGATCCTTCGACTCCGTCACCCTTCATGATGACATTTGAACAGCCTGATCCGGTATTGATGGTGCAGGTCCAGTTTCTGACCGAAGCAGGCTGGAACCGCACGGTGACAGTGAGAGCCTGGCCCGGGTTGAGTGTGAAAGAACCACTGCCTGAGACGATACTGTAGCTCGAGCAATCCCCGGAGAGGGTCCCAGAGATCGGACAGGGGCTATCGCTGTGGCAGCTGATCGTGAACCTCTTGTCTTTTGAACCACCGACGCATACGTCCCCGAAGTCGATTGCCGTGGGACGCACTTGGCACATTCCTCTGACCCCAACACCAGTACAGGATACGTCCGAACATCCAGACCCGGTGCTGATGGTGCAAGTCTTGGGTCCAGAGGAAGTCGGCTCAAACCGCACAGTGACTGTTCGGCTTGCTCCCGGATTCAGCGTATACGAGCCGCCCCCGGAGATAAGGCGATAGCGCGACGAACTTGAGGACACAGTTCCGGAGATTGAACGGGGGTTCGTCGGGGGACAGGTGATCGTGAAAGTCTTGTCCTTTGAGCTACCGACACAGATATCTCCGAAATCCAGGTTCGTTGGATTCACCACACACGAGACACAGTTGCTGTCCCCAACACCTGTACAGGACACATTGGAGCACGCAGATCCCGTGCTAATGGTGCAGGTCTTGGTTCCGGAAGAGGTGGGGCTGAACCGCACTTTGACCGTGCGCCTTTGCCCAGGGCTGAGAGTGTACGAACCGCCGCCCGAGATGATCCTGTAATGTGCGCAGCTCTCAGAAACACTTCCCGAGATCGTACATGCGCTCGAGCTCGGGCATCTGATCTCAAAAGTCCGGTCCTCAGAAGCACCGACACAGACATCTCCGAAGTCGAGAGTCGTAGGACTCACCTGGCACGTTCCTTCGATGCCAACACCAGTGCAGGATACGTTCGAACAATCCGACCCAGTGTCGATCACACCGGCCTTCGTTCCGGAGGAGGTGGGGCTGAATTGCACTGTGACTGTTCGGCTCTCTCCGGGACTCAGGGTGTAGGAGCCCGTGCCGGAGACGATCTGGTAGTGCGAACTGTTTTCAGAGACCGTTCCCGATACGGAACTGGGACTGGATGGCGGGCAAGTGATCGTGAAGGTCTTACTCCTCGACTCCCCGACACAGAGCTCCCCAAAATCGAGACTGCTCGGCTCTACCTCGCAAGCACGGCACTCAGCCCCGCTTCCCGTGCACGAAACATTCGAACAACCGGACCCGGTGTTGATGGTGCAGGTCTTGGTTCCGGAAGAGGTGGGGCTGAACCGCACTTTGACCGTGCGCCTTTGCCCAGGGCTGAGAGTGTACGAACCGCCGCCCGAGATGATCCTGTAATGTGCGCAGCTCTCAGAAACACTTCCCGAGATCGCACATGCGCTCGAGCTCGGGCATCTGATCTCAAAAGTCCGGTCCTCAGAAGCACCGACACAGACATCTCCGAAGTCGAGAGTCGTAGGACTCACCTGGCACGTTCCTTCGATGCCAACACCAGTACAGGAAACGATTTGGCAGTCAGAGCCGGTGTGGACCTTGCACCCTTTCACGCCCGCAGACGTAGGTTGAAAGCGCACAGTGAACGTCTTAGACTGCCCTGCTGACAAACTGAAGCTAGCGTTGCCCACCAACCCGTAGTCGTTACAGTTTTCGCTGACCGTCCCGACCAGCTGCCCCTGGCCGATGTTGGCAATCGTGAAGGCCTTGTCTTTCGAGTTCCCAACACATACCTCCCCGAAATTCAAGGTTGCAGGACTCACTCTGCACTCCGGTCCGGCGTGCGCCGCGATTACGGCTACTGACTTGCTTCCACCGTTGGATGTGACGCTGATCGTCCCAGTGTTTCGACCATTACTCAGCCGAGAACGGTTAATCCTGACCACAAGGTGGTCCTTCTCCCCTGAACTCGTTCCACCAGAATGGGAAAGCGTAATCCAATCTCTGTCGGCGGCCAGGTTGTACCGCAGGTTTGCCGGACTGGATCCCAAAACTCGGGAATCCTTTCCTGCATTCCACACGGTCAGCCGCGTCTCCGAGGCTGTGCTACCGAAGTCCAGGACTGAGGGAGCTACTTCAAGTTCGGGATCGCCACCGCAGCCGACGATGAAGCTGATAGCAAGCAGAGCGGCGATGACACTTGCAACAATCCGATTACGCCCCATGATACCCTCCTTGTGATGGTGAAATCCTCGAAGTCTACGCGGCCGATTCGCTCCCGAGTTCGAGCGCCGACGCGACAGTTGCCGTGCCCACGGTTTTCTGAGTGCCATCATGTCCTCCCGGCGATCTGACCAAGTGATGTCCACTGCGCTCGGTTGTGACAGGCGAATCAAGTCTTTGCACCTCCACTTACTCCGTCGCCGGTACATCTCAACTGTGACGCGGATGAATCAGAACTTTCTGCGCAGTGGAATTTCCGTTGGGATTCGAGTCGAAGACTGGGATTGCGGCCAGCCGGTGGACTCAAGACGTGGTAGGACAAACCAGGACCTACAGTGTCCTCGACCGACATACATGAAGGGGGCGGCATTTGCCGCCCCCTTCATACCCCCTCGAACGCTGGGACCTGTCTTCACACACCTAGCATCTCTCTTTTTTCAGAGCGCCAGTCGATCGTCGTGTCAAAAAGCGTACTTCACAACTCCGCGCTCACGATCGAGCGGACCCTCCATGTGATACCCATTCTTCTTACAGTACTTACACAGACGTCCCCGAGGGCACCTCACCTTTTCGTCCCACAGGGCAACTGTGAAGCGAGCACCCTCGTATCCCTCAACAGGCCAGGACACATGGAATGTACGGTTCATCCAGTTCCCCTCAACCTCTCTAGCCGGAAAGTCGAGCTCCTCCCCATCTTCGGTGAAGATCGTCAGCCCAACCCAATCGCTGTCATCGCTGGCAACTCCTTCAACAATGATCTTCCCACCACTGAAGAAATCTAGCCAGACCATCACATTGTCAATGGAACCTCTCCTCCCGGCAGCGACCTGCGAACCACCGAGTAACAGCAGGGTAACGACGACCGCCATCACAAATGCTGTGACCTTCATGTCGTTCCTCCTTTCGTGAAAGAATCCGCCAACGATCGGTGCTTCCACCTAGACATGTCGCCTCACCTTGCTGCCTGTGACGCGGAAAATCTCTGTCTTCGTCCGAGGGGAAGGACCCGCCCGCTGGCGGGCAAGTCAGGGCAGCCCTATCACGCGACTGAGAATTCCTCATTGACGCTACTGGCAGTGCCGGTAACGTGCCCAAGATTTCTGTCACAGAAGGCGCCCTTGTGCGACGAATAGTGTGAAGAGGCTCGACTCCTTGAGTACCCCTTTTCTCTTGGATGGAGACTAGGATGAACGCTATAATTCTCCTTGAAATCCGTCAGAATTGCCTGGTAGGGTGCACTTGGGAGGCTGGTTTGCGCTCCTCCCTGCCGGCAAGCCATGTTCCGCGACTTTCATGCGGATTCAGGCAACGTACTCGGTCTGTTGGCGAGATTCGGCAAGAAGATCTTTTGCGTGAGCGCCTTGCAAGCCGTGGTGCGAGGACTGTGAGTGAGATGTCTGAACCTGCCGCTTTCGGCGAGACTGAAATCGACTGGGATGAGGCCACCCTCTTCCTGAAACGCCGCCTGACTCGCAAACTCGGACGGGTGGACGAACTCACACTGGAGGATCTCACCCAGGAAACCTGTGTCCGGCTGCTACGGGCAGTCCGCAGAGAAGGTGCCACAAATCCCCACGCTCTGATGACCACGATCGCGGACCGGACAGCGGTCTCACACATCCGTCGCATCACACGGGAAAGGCCCATCTTCGAGCCTCTGACAGAGGTCACCGAGAACCTGCCCGATCCGAAATCCGAGACCACGCAAGTACCCGGCGATATCCAGGAGCGTGTGGAGCTTGTTGTTCAGGAAATCTTCCGTTCCCGAAGATCATCGTGTCTGGAGTTGGCTGTGGCTTTTTTTGAGAAGCGGAACTGGTCCGCGGTTGCCAGCGCGCTGGGCATTTCGCACGACGCGGTCCGTGCCCGTTGGTCCCGCTGTGTGGCACTCCTGCGGAAAGTCGTTGCCGCGGATCCGGAGTTCCGTCTTCTGGCGGACTGGGTTACCGAATAACGGCGGAGAACATGTATGACTTCGCAGAATGAGCATTCCTGGTTCCGAAAGCGGTTCGTTGCTTTCAGATCTGGTCTTCTGGAAGAGGTAGAAGAGGAGCGTTTCCAGACCCATCTTTCCGAATGCGATGAGTGCCGCAAGGCCTGGGACGCATACTTGGAAGGGGAAGTCCCGGGGGAAACCGGGGCTAGACACATTCCAAGTGCCATGGTGGCGCGTTGGGACAGGGCCAGTGGGACGCTTCGGGGCCTGGAGCGGGCCATGGTCCGCCAACACCTCGAACACTGCGGCCAGTGCAGGCAGGACCTCGAGGTACTCGGTTTCGACCCCGTCCTGCCGTTTGTACCCGAACTGGAGCTTCAATCTCAGATGCTGGACGCTGCCCGCGAGGAGACCCCTCCCAAGGCGGAGGAGTCGGCGATCACCCGGGAGCTGGAACCACCGGGAGGACACGTGATAAGGATCGTCCGGCAGGAGAGACCTGGAGGCCTCGCTGCCTGGTGGAACTGGGCATTTGCGGGATGGGCAGTCGCGGCGACGGCGGCGGCTCTTCTGCTATTCGTTGGCCGCGATATCTCGAGACAGCCCCCACCCCCGTTCGATATGACGGCTCTGCCCTTTGTTCAGACGGGCGTAGCACGAGGGGATGCGAGCACCAGCAAGCTCGAGGTGACGAGAGACACCCGAACGATTCTCCTCGGAGTCTCCGTACCATACGGTACCCCGCCAGGCCCCGGTGCGGTGATCGACGTGTACTCGCCCGAGAAAACCCGTCTTGCTAGTGTGCAGGTGAGGAGCAATGAGTTGCGGCGAGCCGTTGTCATGGTGCCAGTATGTAGTCCTACCGGGTTCCAACCTGGGGTCTATCGAGTAGCATTCTTGAAAGGAGATCCGCCCACGTCTTCAGAGGCACCGAGGGATACCTTCTTCGAGGTCGCGTTGGCCGAACACTAGCACTCTGCATTTCCCTGACCAGTTATCTGCGGGCCTTTCAAGCCCTCTTGCTCCTTCGCATGCTAGCCTCGATCACCAATCAGAATGAACGCGGACCAGAAGTAGGGGTGCTCGAACGGCTGGCGGCCGTACTCATCTTCGTAGGTCCGCAGCCAGTGCTTGGCCTCCTGAAGAGCCTTGGCCTTGGACATGGGTTGACCTGCTCCTGCGCCCCGGTCATCCGCGTACTTTCCGGTGCGATTCTCATAGAAACGTCGCATCAAGAGTGACGTCGCTTCGTCCTCCACAGGCCAGAGACTCACTAGCAGACTCCGCGCGCCAGCCTGCAGAAACGCATGCGCGAATCCAACGTAGCCTTCTCCCAGCACTTCTTTCCCAAGACCCGTCTCGCAGGCACTCAAGGTGACTAGATCAGCACTGAGATCCCATTCCCGCAGGATCTCCTTGGCCGTGAGGAGGCCGTCGTAGATTCGCGTGCCCGCCATTGCCGCCTCTAACGGGTCCGGGAGATCGACCTGGGACAGCACCAGCGCCGAACGTTCTGGCCACTCGTCGTCCATCAAGGCATGCGTCGCCAGGTGGATCACCTCGTAGTCCTTGAGAGTCCCCGCCTCGGCCAGCCTGACCAGCTCCTGCTCAGAAGCGTCGGGACCTGCAAGGACCGTCGCTTCTGAGTAAAACCCCGCGACGCTCGAGATCTCTTCTCGGGTCCTGGGTAGGTGAGGAAGAGACGCAAGCGCGGCGTCATTTCCTGCAAGTGCGGCTCGGAGTACAGGAGCGTCTCGAACAACTTCTGTGGAAGCGAGGACCACTTCCTCACGCTCCATCGCAGCAGCATGAGCTTCCGTGAAAGGCGGATCTCCTACGAGCAGAGCTAGTGCCTTTCCCTCAGTCTCACGGGCTTTCTCACTCAGCCATGTGTAGATCGTCGCCGAGGGGATGTAGGAAACCGCGTACCGGTCTCCTAGAAACACGCCCTGATCGTCCGCAAGAGTCTCAACCGGAAGCCCAAGCATTGCGCCAGAAGGAATGACGATCAGCTCCTCGACCCCCTCCAGAGTGTCTGATAGAGGCCTAATCCGCTCGCGCCATAGCTTCCCGGCATCCCTGACTTCAGCGAGGCCTAAAAAGCCGGGGGCGGCCAGTTGATATCGGAAGGCACGAGCCTCGTCAAAGGAAGATCCATTGGTTGCCGCTTCGGAGGAAATGGCAAGGTGTGCCCAGCGCACGGGCCCCGAGCTCCGGACGACGTAGCCCCAGGAATCGTACTCGCCCTTCTTGGCCTCTACGTCGAGCCAGCCGACCAGGGCCACGTGTTGGGAGAGGGCAGACTGGATGCGATCGAGTGAGAACGCCTGACCCTCGGTGACCGGGTACTTTGCCGCCATCTCTTGGTGAAAGGCGCTCCAGTCTGCCTCGGCAGCGAGGAGCTGATTGCGGGCATTGTCCGCACGATCTTGAGAGGCTGCTGTCGTGTCTTCCCGCGCAGCCTCGCTATACGCTCCAAGCTCACGCTCTCGGTTCCCCAAGGCCTCCTTCAGAGTGTCTTCCAGGGCTGCCTCCGACGGACTCAAATCCCGCGTGCCGGACGCCATCAAAAGGTCGGCAAGCGCCCGGGCCTGAGCTTTCTCGGCCGCGGGCCAAGCGTCGTCCAGCCTTCCAATGGCCAACCGCGCAGCCGCAAGTTCAGCATACAGAGTGTGCGCAAGAGTCGCACGCTTGAAGCCAGAACCTGCTCGAAGGCGCGCGCTTTCGAGGACGCGGCCAGCCTCTGTAAGAAGTTGCTCGGCCCCAACGTAGTCGCCCTGTGCCCGAAGGAGTCTCGCTAGGTCCCTCAGGCTGGAGGCAACAACCGGGTGTTCGTGACCCAGAAGGTTCTTCCTGATAGCAAGTGCCTCTCGGGAGAATGGCTCCGCGCCAGCATACTCACCCCGTGCCCCGAGGAGGGAGGCAAGACTATAGAGACTGATGGCAGTCGTGACATGCTCACTGCCCAAGAGCTTCCTCCTCATCGCCAGCGCTTCCTGGAAAAGCGGCTCCGCTCCAGCATAGTCCCCCTGAGCCAGCAGGAGACTGGCGACGTTGTGGAGGCTTGTGGCGATGTGAGGATCTTCATCTCCAAAGAGCTTTCGGAACATCGCCAATGCCTCGCGGTGCGACGCCTCCGCTCCGGTGTAGTCCTCTTTGGCCTGTAGCAGGTGGCCAAGGTTGTTGAGGGTCACGGCGACATTGACGTGCTCATCGCCGAAGCGCTCTCTCCATATCGCCAACGCCTCACGGAAAAGTGGCTCTGCGCCAGCATAGTCCCCCTGATCCATGTAGAGGAGGTAGGCGAGGTTGTTAAGGCTCTGAGCCACCAGGGGGTGCTCACCGCCCAGGAGTCTCCTCCTCATCGCTAGTGCTTCCCGGAAAAGTGGCTCTGTACACGCATAGTCGCCCTGACCTCGGAGGGCCATTCCGAGATGATTTAGGGTGGTGGCGACGTCGGGGTGCTCGTCGCCCAGAAGCTTCTTGGTCATCGCCAGCGCTTGTCGGTAGAGCGGTTCTGCGCCAGCATAGTCACCCTGAGCCCGCAGGAGACTTGCGAGGTTGTGGAGAGTATCAGCAACACGGACGTCGTCGCCAATGGACTTCCTCCACATCGCCAAAGCGTCGCGATAGAGCGCTTCTGCACCCGCGTAGTCGCGCTGGCGTTGGAGGCAGAGAGCAAGATTGTTGAGGCTTGTAGCCACATCAGGGTGCTCGTCGCCCAGGAGCTTCTTCTTTGCCACTATTGCCTCGCGGAAAGGCCGCTCCGCACCGGCGTAGTCGCGTTGGTCCATGAGAAGACAGGCCAGGTTGTTAAGGCTAATCGCGACATCGGGATGTTCATCGCCGAGGAGCTTCTTCCACATAGCGAAAGCCTCGTGAAAAGGCCCCTCTGCACCAGCGTAGTCCCCCTGCGCCTGGAGAACCAGCCCAAGATCATTCAGGCTATTGGCGATGTCGGGGTGCTCATCGCCGAGCAGTCTCCGGCGGATCTCCAATTGCCGCCCCACTGCGTCAGCACCCTCGGCGTATTGGCCCATTCTGTAGTATCTGTTAAAGACATCCGTCAGGCTATCGGCCAGAGCCAGCTCCTGCCTCGCTTGCTCCCGAAGATTCTCTACGTACTCGAGCGTGGACACCAGCCGCTCGGCATCTGCGATCTCCCATGCCTTCGCTTTGGTATCCTCCTTTCTCAGTAGGAGCAGTTTCTTCGCCACCTCGGCTGCCTCAGAGTATCTTGCTTGTTTCCTTAGCTCCCAGATCCGCTCTTGGAGCTCCTCAGCGGGATCTTGCTCCTGTGTGACGGCAGCACTTGCGAGTGCAAGGAGGGAGACTGCCAACACAACGACTGCAGCAACCCGTGCTCTGAGAGTGGAATCAGGTCCCGTCATCAGTACCCTCATGTTTCTTTCCTCACAACCTACCCTCGATCCCCAATCAGTATGAACGCGGACCAGAAGTAGGGGTGCTCGAATAGCCTGCGGCCGTACTCATCTTCGTAAGTCCGCAGCCAGTGCTTGGCTTCCTGAAGGGCCTTGGCCTTGGACATGGGATGCCCTGCTCCTGCGCCCCGGTCATCCGCGTACTTCCCTGTACGGTTCTCGTAGAAACGACGCATAAGGAGAGACGTTGCTTCATCCTCGACTGGCCAGAGACTCACTAGCAGGCTTCGTGCGCCAGACTGAAGAAACGCATGCGCGAAACCGATGTATCCCTCACCTAGAACTTCGCGTCCAAGACCCGTCTCGCAACCGCTGAGCGTCACCAGATCCGCATGCAGATCCCACTCTCTGACAATCTCTCTGGTTGTTACCAGACCATCATAGATCCGCGTTCCGGCCACCGCCGCTTCCAGTGGATCGGGAAGGTCAACTTGGGAAAGCACCAGTGCCGATTTCTCCGGACGCTGGTCGTCCACCAGCGCATGTGTCGCCAAGTGGATTGTCTCGAAATGAGCGAGCTCGCCCGACTCTGCAAGTCGGACAATTTCCTGCTCCGAGGCATCTGCACCGACGAGAACAGTCGATTGAGCCAAAACCGCGGCAATGCTCGAGATCTCCTCCCTCGTCCCAGGCAAGCGCGGAAGCGAAGCCAAGGCTTGGTCATTTCCGGCCAGAGCACTCCTGAGAACGCTGGCATCTGGCGGCATGGCGGACGCAACTACCACTCTCCCCTGTTCCATAGTAGTCAACTGTTCCTCCGAGAACGGAGGATCTCCAACCAGCAGCGACGGACCCGCTGTCCCTGAATGCGCCCCTTTCTCGGCAAGCCAAGTATGAATCGTCGCAGACGGAACGTAGGAAACTGTGTACCTGTCGCCAACAAACACACCTTCGTCGTCAATGAGGATCTCAATAGGGAAACCCAGCATCGCCCCAGAAGGAACGATAATCAGATCTCTGACTTGGTCAAGGGCCCCGATCAGAGGCCGCAACCGCTCTGTCCACAGATCCTTGGTCTCCTCGACCGCGCCGAATCCCAAAAAACTCCGGAGCGCAGCAACATCCCTGGTCGACCGGATTCTCGAGAAGGATGAAGGTTGCTCATCGTCCGGAAATGAACGCGCAAGACGTACCCATTGCACAGACCCAGAATCCCTGACTACGTATCCCCAAGAAACACGCGGGCCTCCCCGGTGCTCAACGTCGAGCCAGCCGACAATCGCCGCCCGCTTGGTCAGGGCCCGTTGGACACGTTCCAAAGGATACGCTTGGCCTTCAGATACGGGGTATTTCTTGGCCATTCGCTGTTGGAAGCTGCCCCAAGCCGCTTCTGCAGCAAGTAGTGATGAATGTGTTGATTCGACCCGCCAGGAAGATTCCTCGGTGCCGTCGTCGCCAGCTGCATCTCTGAAAGCAGAGAGCTGATCTTCTAGGTCGCTCAACTGTTCTCTCAGGTAATCCTCATGGGCCTGTTCTTCAGGGCTCAGCGCCCGATTCTCTGACGCTAGCATAAGATCTGCGAGCAATCTGGAGGACGCACGCTCGGCCGCCGACCAAGCCTCGTCGGCTAAACCACATTCAGCTCGTGCAATCGCCAGGTCCGGATATGGAGTATGCAAGAACGTGGCCTTCTTTAGACCTGCACCAACTCTTAGACGGGCTGCGTCATAGACTCTCGCACCCTCGGCAAGCAATCGCTCAGCCCTGGCGCAGTCTGCCTGAGCTAGGAGCATACGACCTTGATTCCAGAGACCCTCAGCAACCAAAGGGTGCTGCTCGCCGAGGACATCTCTCCAAGTCTCAATCGCTACAACAAACAGCGACTCCGCAGTTCCGTAGGCGCGCTTGTCCCAATGTACTAAAGCAAGATTGTGCACGCCCAAGGCGACATCTCGGTGCCTTTCACCCAAAAGCCTTCTTGAGATCCCTGTCGCTTCGCGATACAGGCTCTCGGCTTGGACGTAATCGCCCTGCCTGAGGCGGGTCCCGGCCAAGTTGTTCAGGCAAAGAGCGACATTCGGATGGTCTTGTCCCAGCAGTCTCCTCAGCATTGCAAGCGACTCACGATATAGTGCCTCCCCGCCGGTCCAATTTCCCTGAGCGACCATAACTGCGGCAATATTGTTCAAGCTTGCAGCCACATCTGGGTGTTCGTTTCCAAAGAGTTCCCTTCGCATTTCCAGAGCTTCGCGGTACAAGAGCTCCGCATTGACTTTGTCACCCTGCTTCTCTAGAACACCTGCAAGATTGTTCAAAGCAGATGCTACGTAGGGGTGCGGTCCGTCAAAGTGCGCCTGGGTTATCGACAGCGCGCGTCGGTAGAGCGGTTCGGCGGCTGCAAACTCCCCCTGAGCATGCATGACCAGCGCGAGATTGTTGAGACTCATAGCAACCTCAGGATGTTCGTCCCCAAGCAGTTTTCTGCGCATTGCAAGTGCTTCACGTTGGAGATCTCGAGCCCCGTCGTAATCTCCTCGATCTGCGAGCAGAGAACCTAGGTTGCCTAAGGCAGTCGCAACAAGTGGATCTTCGCTGCCCAACATTTGTCTGTACAGGGACAGAGCATCCTTGAACATAGGCTCCGCCTCCGCATATGCTCCCTGAAGCTGAAGCAGAAAGGCAAGGTTATTGACCGTGCCGGCCACTTCCGGATGGAGGTGGCCGAGGACCTCTCTCCGCATTGCCAATGCCTGGCGGAAGAGTCCCTCTGCACCGGCGTAGTCGCCTTGAGCGTAGTGCACAGCTGCGAGATCATTCAGAGTGAGTGCAATTTCCGGATGTGGTTCACTCAGCAACTTGCGGCGAATTGACAGGTCCTGCTTAAGAGCAGCCTTAGCCTCAGCAAGTCTACTGCTCTCCCACAGCTCTACAAAGACCGCACTCAGGCTGTCGGCCACACGAAACTCAAATCTCTCTTGTAGCGAGAAGTTGGCAGCCTGCTCAATCGTTCTCAACTGCCACTCGGTATCCACAACTTTCCAGCTGTTGGTTGTCGTGTCTGCGCGAAGTAGATCAAGGAGTTGCCTAGCTTTTGCAGCAGCTCTCTCGTACTCACCTGCTCGGCGCAGAGTGGAGATGCTGTCCTCAAGCACTGAAACCTGATCCTCTGTGTCTTGCGCGTCAGCGCAGACAGCCAGCGGAAACGCAACTGCGATGATTATCAACCCCAAGAATACTCGTCCGTAAACCACGACTCCCTCCAGCTGTTGTGCGGCCCGCGGCCACCATGGTAGCATCATCACGGCTGGTCCTATGAGACAGCCAGATTCTAGCCCCTTTCCCCAGCAGGGACAATGGTTTTCCCTTGCAAGGAGCGTGCGCTCATCCAGAGCAATCTCCAGACTTGGCGAGGCGTCACAAACGTCCGTCCTGGTGTTTCGGGACAGAGCCCTAATAGGGATATCGCTATATTCCACAGGTGATTCCATTATCCAGATTTGTTGCTGAGTCCTTGATCTGTTTCAGGGATTCAGGTAGGTTTGTGAAGGGGTAGGTACAAAGGAGAGCGACCGGCGGGACTCTGAAGTTCTGGAGTCTGGAGGCAAATGCCGCCGGTCGCTTTTTCATTGTGGGGGGGCAGTCCGAGGCGAAGATGGAAATCGACAATCGCAAATTGGGGGGAATCTGAAGGAATGTCTCTCGGCCGGCCCAGATTTCCGGAGGGAAGCAGTTTGTTGATCGATCGGAGAAGATGCTGGGGCGGTGGCTCCGGCCACAAAAGAAAGGTCCTAAGCCCAAGGCGGGTAACTCGTTCAGTCTGTAAGGGCTCTGTCCCAAAATACAAAGGGTGAATGTCGCCGAGTCACCGAAGCCCGTACTTCTTCTCGAATTCCCCGATCCAGTCTCCGTGTCGGCCAGATGCCTTGATGGCGCGCACGACGTTCTGGATGGTAACCGCATGGATTCGCGACCTCAGATCCGCCGGGACCAGCGAGCGCAGGAAGGGAAAGAGTCCACGCTCCGTGCTGTGCTCCTCTGAAACGAAGGTCGGGTTCCTCTCGTCGTGCAACAGCACGAATACGCCACCTTTCTCAATCGCCAAGAGCACCTCACGGAAAAACTGATAGTGACCGGAAAGAATACAAGTCGGCATGGTCCCGAGGGCTCCGTTTAGGAAGCGATGCTGCTTGAGAGGTTCCCGGGGTCAGGTCTTGCAATGCCACAAGATTGGGGATAAGTGCAGGATTAGCAGAGGTTGACATCGAGGGTATGCCCGGGTAGGTTTGTCTGGGGTGTGGGAGAGGGAGGTATCCCGGAGAGGCAATTCGGGACGGCCTTGAAGGAAGTAGATCCGAGCGACCGGTAGGGCTTCGGCCCCCGGTCGTTTTGTATGTGGCGGGCGGTGTCGGGGGGGACATCTGGGTTCGGGTGGGGGAGGTGGGAGGAAGCGCACATGGCCAGGCCGCTGAGGGTCACGTATCCCGGGGCGCTCTATCATGTCACTTCTCGAGGTGACAACCGCGGGACGATCTACTTGGACGAAGGTGACCGTCGCATGTGGTTGGGGATTCTCGGGAACGTTGTCACGGCCGGTGTTAGAAGTCC
>JAGLYR010000239.1 GCA_023132135.1 Candidatus Eiseniibacteriota bacterium
GTCGATTTCGACCGGAGGCGTAGCCACGCTCCGCTGAGGATCGAAATCGGCGGCGCAACGCAGTCCAGACACAGCCTGAGACCCTCGCAGCAGGGATTCATGAATAATCCAGGCTAGAAACCTAGGCCGAAGGGGCCTCGCCTGTCTTTCTGTTTCCCGCGCGGAGGGGCCTCTGTTTCTTCTTTCACCCAGTCCAGGTACTCCCTGGAGCCTCCAACAATGGGAACCGCTATGATTTCGGGGGTCTCGTAGCTGTGGAGATCCTTCACACGGGCGATCAAGCCCTCCAGGAGCAGACCGCGGGTTTTCATGATAATCAAGACCTCCGACTCCCTTTCTATCTTCCCCTGCCAGCGGAAAAGCGCGGTGACGCCCGGAACAACATTGGCACAGGCCACAAGCCGTTCCTCAACCACGGCACGGGCAATGGTCTCCGCCTCCTCGTCGGATGAGGCGGTCACAAAAACCACAACGGTGTCTTGCGGCATATCTCCCTCTCCCGGATTGCAGGTTTTCTGGGAATCCTCGAAAACCGAACCCCCGGCCACAAACCACGCAGATTGCGCAGATGAGGGCTTTGACTGTGCATCAACAGATTCCCACAAGGCCGCACGCGTGTCAAGACCCGGGGCAACCGGCCCACAGGGGTTGACACCCCGGAGTGTGCGGTGTTAGATTATGGGTGAGAATGCCAGACTACTTTCGACCGGGGGTGGGGACATGCGTACTCTTTCGACCTTTGCACTTGCGGGATCGATACTCGTAGCCTTCTGGACACCGGCGTTCGCACAGTTCGACGCTCCGGAAGTCACGAGTCCCGATGCCAATGCCCTGTTTGAACAGGGGCTGCAGTATGCTCGCGACGGGGACTACAGTGCGGCTATCGTGGAATTCGAGAAAGCCCTTCTCATCACGAGCACATTCCCGGCAGCGCAGTACAACCTGGCCTTCGCCTACGAACACAAGGGGGACTTCGCCGAGGCCGAGGAGGCATACAACGCTGTATTGAAGATGAAGCCCACTCACGCCAAGGCACTCTACGGTCTGGGCGCCATGATGTACCGGCTGAAGCGTTTCAGCGACGCCACTACCTATCTCAACAGGGCCGTGGAGGCCGATCCCGGAAACAAGGAGGCATTTTTCGCTCTCGGTACCGCCCAGCACAAATCGGGCAATCTCGCGCCGGCCCGAACCGCTTTTCAGAAGGCCATCGGGATCGATTCGACCTACGTTGATGCTATCTACGAGCTGGGAGATGTCGAATATGAGATCGCCGGAAGAACCGGCAACTACGAGGGCGCCATATCAGCTTTCGAGAGAATCGCCAGCGAGCATCCCCGCTATAGCAAGTGCTATCTGGCATACTACCAGCTCGGCAAGATCTGCATCGACCGTAAGGACCACAAATCCGCTGCCGAGATGTTCGGAAAATCCGCAGAGAAAAAGCCGGATCTGGCGGAGGCCCACTTCATGCAGGGGAAAGCGCTGGCGAAGATCAAGACCTACGACAAGGCAATCAAGGCTCTTCGCCAAGCCACAGCCCTCAAGGATCCCTACGGCGTGGCCCACTACGAATTGGCCCGGATCTACCAGAAGCGTCAGTCCTACGAGAGGGCACTGACCGAATACCGGGCGGCTGCGACGGACCCCGACTTCAAGAAAAGATCCCAGGCCAACAAGGCTGCCAGGCAGATCCAGGACTACCTGGACAAGCTGGCGGCACAGGAAACCGCGCAGGAGGAAGAGGAAGAGTACGATGACGTGGACGACATCCCTTCATCGGATTTCCAGCCCTAGCCCGCATTTCTCACCAGGAATCTGCTGCGGCTCCGGGCATGTGGCAAGGAATGCGAGCTGGCACCGGGATAATCGTCGATCCTGCAAACAGTTACCGGAATTGCATCCGCTCCACTAGATTCCACGGCAGAAAAACACACTTGCGGATTTTTGCGTTTAGTGACATATGATTAGGAACTGTCAAACCCCTGTCGTGCCTCGGAAGGTTGACAGCCCGGGGGCGCTCTGATATAGTGCCCCTTGGGGTGTCCCTGCGGCATACGTGATCGTAATCCCTCGAATCTGCTGAGCGATGGGACCTTTTGCCCCTGGGTTTCAGAGGCTCTGCGACACGTGGCTTTGGCGGGGCACCCTTTCTTCAAGGTGTTGTAGTGGTAGTGTGCTCCCCTCGCCCGGCCTGTCCCTCCACTCCAACGGTTCCTTCTACCTTCTCAGAAATCGATTCCTGTGTTAGTATGGCACGTTGATTCGCGCTCACAATCACTCCTCTACAGGCAGGATTCGCCAGATGAACGAGAACATCGATCGTCCGCAGCCCGGCTTCAAGTGCGGGCTGGAAATCCATCAGCAACTTGATACGAAGAGGAAGCTGTTCTGCCGTTGCCCCGTTGGACTCCGGCACGATCAGCCGGACGCGCGGATCGTTCGCCATATGCGCCCCACGCTGTCCGAGCTGGGCGAATACGACGGTACAGCGCTGATGGAGTTCAAAACAAAGAAGGATGTGATCTACGAGCTGTACAGCCAGGCCACCTGCACCTACGAAATGGACGACACGCCTCCGTTCCGTTTGAACCCGGAGGCACTCGACATCGCCATCGAAATGGCCCTGATGCTGAACTGCAACCTTGTGGACGAAATCCACATTTCCCGAAAGCAGTACCTCGATGGCAGCATTCCCACAGGGTTCCAGCGGACCGCCATCGTGGGAACCGAGGGGTGGATTCCCTTCAAGGGTCGTCGGTTTCGAATCATCCAGGTCACCCTGGAAGAGGATGCGTGCCGGGAGGTATCCGACGTCGGTCACACTATCACCTTCCGAACCGATCGCCTCTCGACACCTCTGGTGGAAATCACCACGTATCCAGATGCCCGCACCCCCGAGGAGGCGCAGGAGGTCAACGAAGCCCTCGCCAGAGTGCTCCGGGCAACCGGCAAGGTCCGCCGTGGAATCGGAGCCGCACGTCAGGATGTGAACGTCAGCATCGATGGCGGCACCCGGGTTGAGATCAAGGGCGTTCCCAGGTACAAGTACGTCAAACGACTGACCGAAGTCGAGGCCTACCGTCAATCCCGGCTCCTGGAGCTCCAGGAGATCCTGCGCGGTCGCGGGATCAGCAGCGATACTCTCCACGGCCGGAAGGTGCGGCTGGATCCGATTCTCCGCAATCTTCGGTCACCGTTGTTGAGACGCGCTATCTCAGAGGGGCTCTGTCTCGGGGCCATCAAGCTGTGCGGCTTCGCCGGCCTGCTGAATCACCCGACTCAGCCAGGCTACACGTTTGCCGACGAGCTGTCTGGGCGGGTTCGCGTGATCGCTTGCCTGGACCAGCGGCCGAATCTGGTCCACTCGGATGCCCCCGAAGCACATGGTGTACTTCCTGATGACTGGAGCGCCATCCGCGCCGCGCTGGAGGCAAAACCCACTGACGTGGTCGTTGTTGTTTGGGGGGGCGACGCCGACACCGACACCGCCCTCGCGGAGATCAAGATCCGGGCGCTCGAGGCAACCCAGGGAGTCCCAAACGAAACCCGTCAGGCCTTTGCGGACGGGCACTCGGACTTCGAGAGGATCCTCCCCGGCCCCGACCGCATGTACCCCGACACCGACTCGGCTCCAACCCCCATTACACTGGAACGACTCGAGAAAGTCGAATCCAGGCTCGTTCCGCGTCCGTGGGCGCGGGAGGAGAAATACCTGGGATGGGGACTGTCCCTCGAGCTGGCCCGGCCCTTGTCGTACTCGCCCAGGGCTACACTGTTTGAGACCCTCGTCGAGGAGTCGGGCCTGAAGCCCAGCCGGGTCGCGAGCATCCTTCTCCTTGATCTCCGCTATCTTCGGAGAATGGGTGTCGCCGTCGACCACATTGCCGAAGAATCGTTGCGAGAGGCGATCGAACGGCTCTCCAAAGCTGAAGCACCCCGCAGCGTCGTGCGGCGCCTGATCACCGCCCTGGCCAATGGAGCGAAACCCGTAGCCCAGCTGGCCGACGAAATGAACCTCCCGCCGCGCTCCAGGGAGGAAATCGCTCGCGCCATCCGGACTGTCCTCAAGGACCACCCTTCCATCTCACCGGCAACTGACAGAACGCGCCATTTTCTAATTGGGAGAGTCATCAAGCGCCTGGGTGGAGCGGTGAGCGGGCGAGTGGTCTCGGAGATCCTCGGTACTGAGGGCCGCGCGGCCAGAAGCAGCACCTAGTCCCTAGCCTGGATTATTCAGGAATCCCGTAGCGAGAGGGGCGCAGG
>JAGLYR010000024.1 GCA_023132135.1 Candidatus Eiseniibacteriota bacterium
GGGACAAACAACTCCGGCGTTGACATGGACCCCAAGTCTCAACAGTCTTTGTCTGGCGGTACGGCAGTGTCTCCTTGGCAAACAGGGGCAGCAACGACTCTATGTTCCACCTGCCCTCCTTCACAGAGTGACGGAGGAATGCGAAGAACATCCATAGAGCAGGCGCTACTGAGAGCAACAGCCCAACTAAGAACTTCCAATTCGGAGACAGCTTCGGACTGATGCTGAATTGAAATCCATCTTCGAGGCCAGATTGCAGGAAAGCCAGACCAACAGGCACAAACAGTAGCAGCAAGGCGAACACCGCTCCCGCCCTCGTGAGGCGCGGAAGCGTTGTTGTCTCTTCGTAGCTTCCCCCCCCTGGATATCTTGTTGAGGCTCTGCTGCCACTTCTCTTTGTCTTTGATCCAGTCTAGCCCGTCTATGACGCGTTCAAGGAACGTCCGCCGCAGAGGATCACCTTGGTGAGCCCACGCGTCAACGATGACAACGGCCACTTCCCCTTGTTTCTTCTCCCGATCTCGATCCAGTTCCTCCTTCACTAGATTCACCACGGTCGACTTACCAGAACCCCATGTCCCCTGAAGTCCAATTGTCTTTCCCCCGCTCTCAGTACGGAGCAGCTGAACAATTGCCTTGGCTATCCTATCATGTGATCCGAATTCATCCTTGCTGGCCGGAACATCTGAGATCAGATTCGTCGAGCGTGTTTCGTCTTTGCCCATGGTGGCACAATTCCCTTCTGGCCTGAGCTTGACAGATTTTCCTGTTGCCGTCCTCTCCATCCGGACGGGCCTGCGCTGTCGGGTGTCCTCGGAAAGAGCCCCATGTCCAGAACCACTTGACCTTAGTCGGATTACTGCGAGTCACCCGCGTATTCTGGGGACATAACATCTATTTCTAGTCCCACCGCTTCGGAGGCCGCCCGGCCTTGCCTTTCGTGAAGTCTCGACCGGTGAGCTTCTCCACCAGCTCACGTGGTTCGTCATCAAACACCACGACAGAACCTCCACCCCAAACCGCTCCGTCTCCTCACGTATGAATGCGAGATACCGCCGACGATCTTCATCATCGCCGAAGATCGCCATCGACCGCACCCCCCGCTGCGTCACGTGGTACGGGTACTCCGGCCAGTCTACTGTAGTGTTCGTGAACTCTGTACATGTGCAGGGAGTGGAGGCTGGCAAAGACCATGAACATGACCAGAGCGCCGGATCCGACGATGAGCTCAATTACCGCAAGGTGAGGCCTAACCAGTACATAGGTGAGCAATGTGAAAATCACACTGTTGAGAGCAAACCCCCAGTATACGAAGAAATGCAAGAGCTGCCACTCCCAGTGACCCTTGGCTTCCGGGTTCCTGAAGAACCATGAAAGCACTTCCACGTACGGAAGCCCGCTCATCATGCGAGTGGAAAACAACCGCCACTCCCAGTGACACAACCTCGGAATGAGATTCAACAGGGCCGTTACCACAAGACGGAATGTGCTCTCTAGTGGCGTGAGTGCTATGCCGATTAGCAGACTCAACAGGAGCATGGCGGAGAATTCGAAGAAGGTACTCGCATTCTCAGTCTGTGAGACCCAAGTCCCGAAGATCCCGGATTCGAGCATGGACTGCAGGCTTTCAAACTTGGTGCGCCTGATGAGATGGATCAATAGCGGGACGTTAACGAAAAGGAAGATGGCTCCTTTGAGAAACATAGCTGTGATTACCATGATGAATGGGAATCTGGCAACAGCGCTATGTAGCTGAGCGCTCGGGGTGGTCATATGAGCTTCCTCCAGAGCTTTGGGGGACGTTGTCAGCTCAATCAGCCTACTGTGCACCTTCCCGGCACCATCTGTCCAAGTCTGATCGGCATTCGGATCCTTTTCGCATTGCGTGCCATCTGCATACACCTCATTGAACGGCCGAATACGATTGTCTGGCCTAGCTACGGCCTAATGTGGACAGCTTTGTGGAACGTCGCCAGCTTTTTCGACTCGCACTGTTACCAGCACCATTTCTCCAGAGCAGAGAAGTGTCCGGCGGTCATGGCCTCCCACAGAACACGCACAAGTTGGCAACGGCGCCTAGAGTCTGTATCGGAGCTCCACGGCTGGCCCGCGTTTTCCCCCCTGTCAACGCTTAGCAGGCACCGTAGTCGGTACCCACTCATGACTCGGGGCCATGATGGGTCGCTACTCCTTACTCTTGTCCGGCCGCCTTTCAGAACGACGCCTCCCAATCTCCGCGGGGAGTTCGTACAGAACCTTCAACATCTCACGAATGAACGAGATCAGTTGATATGCATCCTGTCGTGAGACCTTTGTAATGGGATCGAAATGGGCACCCACATTGCCCACAAGACGAATCTCCTTGGACCATTCCGTTAAGCTGGGGTGAAGAGCTCCCGACTTCGAGAGAGCTTCGAGGCGGCTTGCCAAGCTACCGTCGCTGGCGCCCTGATCGTCGCAAATGGCCTCTAGCGTTCTGCGGGCCATTGCAGCGGCAGCTCTTGGGCAGTTGGCTGCAAGAACAGTCCTGGCCTCTGTGTATGCGGATGATATGGAATCGGGCACATCCCCCGATGTTTCGGTCTCGGGCAGTGGCCACCAGTATATCCCGCGATGATGAACCTCACGTCCGCCCGAGCGCCGACCCTCGGGCTTCTTGGCGTACTGCTCCTCTATAACGACAACCCCTTGCCGACAGTGACGACAGCTCAGTATGACGGCGCGTTGTGTCTCAGTTGGTAAGCCGTCGATTGTTGTGCCAAAATCCCAGCTGACGCCCACTGGATGGCCAACTGCAAAACTCGATGGATAACCGCATCGCGGACACACACCACTGGGGCTCTCGGAATCGGGCAGCTCGTCCAACTCCTTCTTGGTCATCTCATCCCTCCGAGATCGCGCCGAGTCCTGCGGCTGGTGCCAGAACTCGATTGGCTCTGATAGGTTCACCATTTCACATCTTCCCAATCGCTGATAGTGCGGGTGTCTGAACGTACCGCCTCGTACAGGACGCATGACACGGTTGCTGTGCAGCATATCACGCGTGCGACTTCGTGTCTGACGGTCATACGAGCTCTCCGATGGTCTTCTTTGCCACTATCTAATCCGAGTGCTACCCATTTCTCAATCGTCAGATGATCATGCCACAGGCTGAACTTAAGCCACCATTTTATCCGGCTAATAGAGAAGGACAGTTCCGTCAAGCCTGAAATTGGGCTCGCCGTTAAGCGCGATCACTGCAACACTATGAGATACTTCTGGATCTTCTTCTATGTGGATCTCTCCGAGCAAGTATGTGGCCAGAGCATCTCGGAACTCCTCAGCCGTAGTCCTTAGACCCGGCGCCCCCTTGATAGCCAGAGGACATATCCTTCGACCTACGATGATTGTCTCATAATGCCGGATGGGCGTGCGAACTGGTATACCCACATGATTCAAGAGCTGCGTCAGGACAGATTCAACGACAGGGGCATTCTTGGTGCCAGCATTGAGCAGGTAGATGTGCACCTTCCAGTCTGGGTGGGAACTCTGCCATTCCTTCAAAGCTAGGACGGTCTTCTTAGTAATTTCTGGACTGGGCGTGGTCGGAATGTCTCGAGAAGCCAGTTCTCGGACCTCTGTGATATCAGACCTAATTCTTGCGAGCGCCAGACCAACATCGAGGGCAGGATACATGTCGCGGGCCAGATCGAGGAAGGGCTCCAACTGTTCTTTCACTTCTCCAATCTGATCAACGAGCTCCTGTCGAGCCTGTTGCTGCTTCGCCACCTCGCCTTGCAGAGCAACGAGCTCCGGTGACGGAAACCTCGCGTGATAGACCTGAGTAAGTAGAAGACCAACCAATGCACCGATGATGCTAGACACGAGAAGCGGTATCTTCTCGATATGAAACAGGCAGTAGCTGGACCTCGGTAGGGCTCGTTTCTTGCACTGTTTACCGCTACTGTCTGCGATGGCCCTGCAACGTCTCATTGTTACTCATCTACCCAGATTATCCAAAACTGTGTTAGCCAGCGGTTGATAGATTCCCGGTTTCAGCGCTGAATCATATCGCGGACCATCCTGTTGATCGCGTCGATAGTTGCCGCTAGCAAGTCTTGGGCCTCATCAATGTCAAATCGCTTGTCGGGGTGCTGAGTTGGATTTCGGTAGTTGTACCGGAGGTTGTCAAGAGCGTCGAGCATTTCCTTCGGAGGTGAATCCCGTCGTTTTCGGAGATGATCGATCATGCCCTTCCACAACATGGTCTTGAGGCGGCCGCGCCTAACGACTCTGCAGTAATAGCTGCGCAAGACGCCCTCTACGCATCGCATGAGGTAAAAGGCGGCCCCAGTCGGTACTCCGAAGGCAACGCATCGGCAGGCGTCGCTGAAGTCCGCTTGGCAAATGGGCGATAGCTCGTTATAGGTCTTTTTCCCGAGCAACTCAGCGGGGGAATCAACCAGATGTACAATATCGAAACGCTTTGGAGTCACAACGTAGGCAGTCCGGAGCTGCAGCTCCGCATCGAGTGTAGCGTCGAGTGCTTCCACAGCCTCAGAGACTCTTTGAGCGAGCGCAGAATCCACCTTTGCATCCTTGGGGAGCCTCCTGGCATCTGCTCGGATACGCAGAAGTTTCTTCGCGGCTTGGCGTGTGACCTTTAGGTTCAGGTCATCAAGATTGTCAACAAACTCGTCGACTCGCGAGAGTAATGTATCCCCTCTTCCGTGAACGGGGGTATCTTCGTTGTAGAAACGCAGTAGATGGTAGTTGTACCCGAAGGCGAAGTACTTATAGATTTTGGTTCTACGCATCGTGTCGGATCTCCGGTTCGAGGACTTGCCCCATGAGTCAGGCTAACGCTTTGGCGATCAGAGGCGCCGCGAAGCGCCGTCCGTCTGCATCGCCTTGTTAGCCGCCGACGTTCGATCGAAACACATCGAGAGCCTTGCACTCACAGAATGATGCCAAGACGAAAAGACCTGTGAGTAGGATGTTCAGGGCGATGAGGCCAATGAAGACCGCCCGCAGGATTACAGATCCGCACCACAACTTGTTCCGCGGGGTCTTGATCATGCGAATGCCGAGTGGCTTGTTCACCTTATCAAGAAGGTCTAGGTCTTGGTCGCGTACTTCCCAGTCGCGTTCGACGAGACGCCAGATAGCCAATACGAGGAACACGCCAAAGAGGAGAATCGGCACCGCCAGGGGGCGTAGCGAGAACGCGGCCGCGAGCGTTCCGGCCTCGATGGCGACCAGCAACTGCGTCCTGCCCCAACTAAGCTGGTCTTGGTGGAGATAGTTCGCGGTGAGGTAAGCGTACACCGCCTCCGGAAGCTCCTTGAAAACGTCCTGCTGTTCCTCGGACATCGTTCTCTCCGTGCGGCAAACCCGCGTTTCTCACCAGCGATCTGCTGCGGCGACGCATCTGCCTGCGCTTACTTCGTCATGCTCGTCATCACAGGCAACTCCGTCGCCTCGCGACGATGCGTGGTGAGAAACACGGGCTAGTCGTTGAGCTTTTCCCACGTCGTACTATCCGCAAATGCATTGTACGTGAGCCGGATCTGGAGCGGATCGCCGTCCCCATCCCCATCCTCAACACCAGTGGCTATCAACTGGAAACCCTTCTCCGTGACATTCTGGAATTCAAAGGTACCATTGTCATTGGAGGGCTTTGCGTTGAGCATCTCGATAGTGAGCCCCTCGAAACTCTGCGTTCCCGATTCCTTGTACCAACGCTCGGCTGCAGCCACAATCAAGGATGCATCCCAAGAGAGGGCTTCTTCGTTGGCCACCGACCGGTCGCCGCCGAACTGGGTAATCCCCACAAAGGCAGCGAGCCCAAGGAGAAGAACCCCCACAACCAGCAGCACGATCTGAGTGCTATTCATCTTTCCCCCTCCTCACTTCACCGGCGCGGATTACGCAGATTGCACAGATGGAATCTGTGCCGACGACACCGGCTGTTCTTATCGCACGACGACAACTTTCCGCACCTGCGCGATGTCGTCTCTCATCATCCGGACCAGGTAAACTCCCGGCGCCACCTTCGCCCCAGCCGCATTTCGGCCATCCCAGAAAGCCGTGTGCTCCCCGGCAGGAAGACCCTTCTCAACCAACGTTCGCACGGCTCGACCTGTCACGTCATAGACTCTCATGGTCACCTGCCCGCGGCGTGCAATCGTGAATCGGATTTCCGTACCCGACCCGGCCGGATTCGGGCTGCAAGCGGCAAGCCAATCCTGCGGCCCCACAAGCGACCTCTCCGCCAGGACTATCAAGTGCCCCACATATGCCCGGACAGCTGCCAGACCCGTCCCGGATGGAACATCCGCCACGGCATCGTAAAGCGCACGGTACCGCTCCAGATAGGGCCCGTGATCCTCAATCCTCGGCCGGCACGTTCTCGCCGCCGCGCCGCGGACATGTGTTTGCCCCCAGTTCACACCGACGGGCAGCAGATCCGCCACATCCACGCGCCCGCTGCCGTCGGCGTCGGCATAGACCGCAGACTCCGGATCCCAGATGGAACCACCCTGGCCCTGCCATGCGAAACCACCTGAGCGCTCCACCCCCTCTGCATGCCAGTAGACAACGAGAGGCAGTACATCCTCCTCGTCAACATCGCCATCGTTGTCCGTGTCCCCCGGCCAGATGGTGAGGAGTGTGCTTCCCTCCACAATCGTGGTCCGCTGGTCGGCGTTCCACCGGTCCAGACGATCCACTGTTCCCGAGGGCCACACCACCACAAGGGAATCCACCGTCGTGTCCGCTCCCAGTCCGAAATGCAGGGTTCCTCCGTTCTGCGAGAACCCCAGCCCGCCGTTTTCCTCCTGAACCCAAGCCCGTCCGTTCCTCCACAACGTCACCCGCGCCCCGATGCCGTCGCGGTTGGACGTTACCCCAACCAGGTCCAGTTCGATCCAGTGATGAATTGCATCGCCGGAGTCCCCGTTGCGGAACAGGTCGTCGGATTCGCCGGAGACGATGTTGCTGAGAAAAAGATCCGGATCCCCGTCGTTGTCGTAGTCGGCCCATCCCGCGCCGTTGAAACTCCCTGTCTGTCTCAGACCGGCAGCGGAGCCGATTTCAGCGAACCGTCCCTGACTGTTGTTCCGATACAGCGCGGTCGTGGCTTCAGTCGTGACAAGACTGGCGAACAGGTCCGGATCGCCGTCGTTGTCCACATCTTCCCAGATCGCCACCGTGCCCTGCCCCTGCCCGGCGAGAAGCGTCCCGTCCGCGACCTCAACAAAACCGCCGCCGTCGTTCCGGTAAAGCGCGTTGGGACTCAGGTTGTTGAGGACAAAGAGATCCAGATCCCCGTCCAGATCGAAGTCGGCCCATGAACACGCTTCACTGTTGACCGGATTGTCCAGGCCAAGTGCCGTTGCCAGTTCTGTGAAGGTCCCGTTTCCTTCATTGTGGAAGAGGAGATTCGGACCGTAGACGGCAATGTAGAGATCGGGCCATCCATCCATATCGTAGTCGGCCCAGCAGCACCCGTGGCAGTCCATCCCGGCGGCGTCCACCCCCGCAACGACAGCCGAGTCCGAGAATCCCGCTCCGGCATCATTGTGGTAGAGGGCGTTGGAACCCGTGGAAGAACTGGTCACTACAAGATCCACCCACCCATCCCGATCATAGTCACACCAGGCCAGGGCTCGACCTACGAATGCTCCCCCCACACCCGCATCCGATCCCACCTCCACGAGTGAATCGCCGCCCGCATTGTGGAAGAGCAGAGTCGACCCTCCCCATTGTGCAATCGCAAGGTCCCGGAACCCATCGTTGTCGTAGTCCGCCCAAGCCACGGAATTCGCCAGGTCCGGGGTCTCGAAAGCCTCCAGCAGCTCGAACGTCGTTCCCCGATTCCCAAACACCGAACCCCGTCCACCCGGAAACGCCCACCGGAGAACCACCAGATCCTCCAAACCGTCCCCATCCACATCCGCCCAACCCATTCCCCGGGAGAGCCCCGTCTGATCCAGACCTGCCTCTTCCCCCACATTGGTGAACAGAACTTCGGAGAACCCGCTACGCGTCATGATGTGGTAGGGAGCCGAGTTCCCCTCCACCCAGCAGGCGATGAACCCGTATCCGTCAAGAACCTCCATCTGAGTCGTCCCAAGGGATGACTCGCCGCTGTTGCTGACGTTTTCGGCGGTTGTCCACCCGGACCAGCCGTCGTAGGAACGGTGATAGACATCGAAGTCGCCATCGGTCTCATCACTCCAGACGAGGTGGAGTGTCCCTAGAGCATCCAGTGAAAGAGTGGGGTACCGGGAGGCCACTCCCGGTGTGTTGCTCAGGTTTTCCGGCGCCGAACAGCCGGTACCATCGGAGGAGATGTAGTGAATCTCGGAATCCGCCCCCTCTCCTTCCTGCCAGACCACGTGCACCGTCCCCTGGTCGCCGTCCACAACTACGTGAGGGAACATGGACAGCGCGCCGCTCTCCGAGAGGCGCGTGGTGTCGGACCAGCTGAACCCGCCATCGACCGAAGTCATGTAGAAGACGTCCGTGGGCGCGGGCGGTTCGGATGCCAGATCGGCCGAGTAGCTGAACACTGCGTGCAGCGTGCCGCCGGCATCGACGGAAACCGAGGGCCACTGCGCGTACCCGCCACTGGGGCCAATGAACATCGTCTCGAGAATCGGCGGATACGACACTCTCGTGTCATAGCGGATGTACCCCAGCATTGCAGTTGTATCGGGCCTCTCGTCGTACCAGAGGATGTGTACCAGATCATCACTGATCCCGACCTTGGGGCCCGACATCCAGTTGCCCGTTGCCGCCAGTTCGACCGGCGTTGATCCGGTGACCGGCTCGTACAGCAGGTATATCGAAGTTGAGTCCTCCGGACCCTCAGACCACACGAACGCGATATCCCCGTTCGGACCGGCCGCCAGGTCCGGGGGTTCGGCCGAACCCATATCGGGAGTCGAAGACAGGTTCTCAGGGGTCGACCACGTGAACCCCTCATCCGACGAGAGTGTGTGGTAGACGTCCAACTGGCTGCCGTCCCACCCCAGGTACACGAGGTGGAAATTGCCTTCCCCATCGATCACCAGGTGATTGTCCGCGGCGAAGGCCGTGTGTATCCCGGGATCGATCTGTGCAACGGCAGCGCGCGCCGGGAAAATGGTCCCCACCAACAAGCCGATGACGAGCGCCCGTTTCACTGGAAATACCTCCCTCTTGTTCCGCATCGACTACTGGACCGTGATGCTCGATTCAACGACCACGAGTTGATCGAAGTCCGCGATGAGAGCGCCCGACGGATCCCTGAGTGCAATCGACCCCTCCCGGAAGTCAACCACCGAGAGCCCCGGCTGCTCCGCCGCCAGCTCCAGCCATGCCAGAGTCCCATCCCCGTCGACTCCCTGCGAGGGACTCAGGCGTGTGATAGCCACTTCAAGCACATCCGTATCGGTATCGTACAGGGACAGGGCCTGCACGTTCTGGCCAAGGAAGGGACCGGCCGAAAAGGCATCGCCATCGAAGAGAGCACCGTTCCCGATGGAACTGATGTCGAAGGAAATCCCGAAGAGGTCCGCCACATTCAGCACCCTGATCGCCAGCAGCAGCGTATCGCCAACCGCCACCGTGGCCTCCCACGGATCCACCACGAGGGTGGGCAATATGCTGAAGGTCTCGAAGGCCGCCGGCTCCGTTGGATCGGATGCATTGCCGGCCGCGTCCGCAGATTGAACGGTGAACAGGTACTCCGTTTCGGGCGAGAGTCCTGCTATCGCAACCGCGTGCTCAAACACCAGAGCAGCGTCCGATGCTTCCTGCCACCCGGCCGTGCTATCTGCAGTCCAGAAGACGGTGGAACTGCTGAGCTCGTCGGTCGTCCACCGGATTGCCGCCGCGCTCGCCGTGATCTCGCGGACGCCGGGGTCAACCGTGATGGAAGGCGGCGTGATATCTCCCGGAGGCAGTCCGTTGTCCTCGCCACAACCCGGGCACAGCAGCAACCCCACCAGAAGGATTGGAACGAGACCTGTCCGGCTGCATGAGAGGCCCATCGTTGTCCCCCTCTTGAAGGTTCGTTGTGTAGCGCATCCTGATTGATGCTACCCGGTGGCATTGTAGAGGTCAAGCCTGGATTATTCAGGAATCCCTGCTGCGAGTGCCTCAGGATGTGCCTAGACTGCGTTGCGGGGCCGGACTCCGGCGCAGAAAGCGAGACACTCCAAGGCGCCCCGCAGCCCATGGACCGGTACCGTAGCAGAAAACTGGTGAGATATGCAGGCTAGCTAGCCTACGGGATATTCCATCTGATCGCTGGGCAGGACGTCATATTCTGGTTCCCCGGGGAATTCGGGCTCGGTGGAGACGGTGGCGGGAATGGCAAGAACGAAGGTGGTGCCCTTGCCGGGTTCGGTCTGTACGCTCAGGCGCGCCCCGTGCTGTTCTACGATCCGCCTGCAAACGGCCAGGCCATAGCCATGACCATCGGCGCGGGTCGTGAACCCGGGTTCGAACACGCGGCTCAGGACGTTGGGCTGGATTCCGCTGCCATCGTCGGAGACGACGACTTCGACAACATCCTCTTCGGCCCAGTAGCAGGTGGAAACGTGGATTCGTCCTGAATGTCCCCGCATCGCATCCGCTGCGTTGTTGAACAGATTCAGGAATACCTGTTGTACCTGCTGGGCATCGGCGATAACGGTAGGAAGGTCATTGGCAAGATCCATGGTGAACCGGATGTCTTTGAACCGTGTCAGGGGTGTGACGAACTCAACCGTCTCGCTCAGAATCTGGTTGAAGTCGCACTCATCCCTGGACGGGCGGTTTCCCCTGAATCCCATGAGCCCGCGGGACATGGTGTACATCCGGCTGAGCTGTGACGACAGGGAATGGACGTAGCGCTGTGCCCGTTCGCTGACGGAGTCCTCCACCGCGTGTGAGAACAGTTCCACTTGCGCCTTTGCAATCGCAAGGTAGTTATTGATCTCGTGCCCGATCTCGGCCGACATCTCCCCCATGGTTGCAAACCGCTCCGAACTGAGGAGCGACTCGAGCAACGTCTCCCGGGTACGCCTGAGCTCCTCCACCTCGGCACGGATTCTGGCGTCCCGGCCGACAAGGGCAACACCGACCAGACCGCCGAACAGCGAGAAACCCAGGAAGGCCAACCCCGGTCCCGAAACGGCCAGTGCACCCAAGGACAATGCTATCCCGTGCGCGGTGCCGTCCCAGTCCTGCGAAAAAAGCAGGCGCAGGAGTTGATCTCCCACAGCGACGACAAAAAGCAGAAGGACACTGCTGAAGATCATTGTGCCGGTGAGCGCTCCCAGGAGCAGTCTGGACGCGATGGGTCTTCCTCCGGAGTTTGCAGAGGGACGGCTCAACAGGTTCTCCCTCGTGGTATCGCGAAAGGTCCGCCGTCAGGGATGCGAGCGCACATGACCGGCGCCCGCTCTATGGGATACGTCGGCATGCTGCGCCCCTGTCTTTAGCCGTACTGCGCACCTAAAAAGATTGAACCACGAAGTCCACGAAGAACACGAAGGGGAGAACCGGTGGGCCCCTACTCAGACTGGCAAGAAATACGGGGGAGCGCTTTCTCGATTTCTTTTCTCAGCTCTTCCTCATCGCCCGGCTCATACCCGACGTGCTTGTACGTGATCCTCCCGGCTGAGTCGATCAGGAAGAGCGTTGGGATCGGGCCGACCTGGTACAGGGGACCTGTGGTACCGCTATCCCGATCATCAATCGCCACAAGGCAATCGTACCCGTTCTTCTCCAGAAACGCCGAGAGCTGCTCCATGTCGCTATCGTAGGTCACGGTGAACAGAACCACATCCTGGTCTGCATACTCAGCAGCAATCTTCACGAGTTGCGGAAACTCCGCAACACACCCTCCGCACCCACTGGCCCAGAAGGACAGGAGTATGGTCTTGCCGGCGTGCTGATCCAAACTCACCTCGTTCCCCGAGAGGTCTTTCAGAGTGAACCCCGGCGCCTCTTCCCCCACCTCCAGCCGATCCCGGGGGACAAACGATCCGTCGTAGGGCATGAGGGACAGGCGGACCCCGCGGCTGTTGATCCCCAGCACGCGGCAGGGCCGATCGCCCAGCATGAAGGGTTCGCTCATCAGGTATCGTTCGACGCTGTTGCGATTGCCGTCAACCACCCCATCGCGGTTCGTATCGATGACCAGCACATCCCTGTGATCGTAGTACCCGTTGTAGTCGGCATCGAAGAAAATGAAACCGAAGGGCTCTCCGTCGAGATGGTCGAACCGGCCGACGCGGTGCCCGATGAACTCGTACCGGACCCACCGGTCTTCTTCGCTCCACTTCGCGATGAAGTAGATCTTCCGCTCCACAGTGCAGCTCTCGCCTCCCGTATCCACATTGTAGTGGATCACCAGAGTGTCACTGAGGTAGTAGGGCGACCCTTCACTGTACGGATCAAACGGGTAGGCGGCATCGTTGGAGAAATCCCGGTCCAGGTTCTGGTCCAGCACGACCCTCATCCCTTCGGGGCCGTCAACGACGGCAAGGGCATAGCATTCGTGGTAGTTGCCGAGGACAAGACTGGAGAACCAGATGCGGCTCGCCTCCAGCCCCTCCATGCCCTTGATCCCGGCCGGAGGGTCAACTGTGAGATCGAGGTGCGGACGCTTGACGGCATGCACATACTGATCCAGCGTCTCGTCGAGAGTCATCTCGAAGGTGTAGCTGCCCTTCCGCTGACCACAGCCGCTCAGGAAAGCGAACCCCACCAGCAGGACCAGTCCGGCGAGAGTCCATTTCATACAGGAGCCTCCAGTAAAGGAAGAAGTGGGCTGGTGCGCATCAAACGCTGCAAGTCTGGCATAGACCGACCAAACCCGCAACCCGAAACCAAGGGGAGGGTCGAAGGGTAGGAATCATGGCTACGTAGTGAAATCCTGCTGCCCGGTGTCCCCGGTGGATTCCCTTCGCGCCAGAACGAAGATCTCCGCACTCAGCAGCTCCCCGAGTCCCGGAAGCCGAGACAGCGTCGACGCGAACCTTCCCCGGATTCCCAGCCGCAACCGGGGCGGCAGAACACAGAGGAACCGCACCGGCGCCAGCCCGCTCTCCCGAAGAAGATCTTCTATGTCGGCCCGGGTGAAGTAGTGCAGGTGCCCCCCGTCGTAGGCCAATCGCAGATCCTCCCCATCTCCCGCCGTGACCGGAAACCGCCTCCGGATAATGAGTGACCACAGATGCTTGACATATCGCATGTTCGGGGTGTCCAGGAGCAGCATACCTCCGGGAGCGAGCACCCGCGCGACCTCGTCCAGAAGCGCCCGCGGATCGAAGACATGCTCGATCACGGCCAGGCAGGTGACCGTGTCAAAGGTCCTGTCCGGATAGGGA
>JAGLYR010000240.1 GCA_023132135.1 Candidatus Eiseniibacteriota bacterium
TCGCAGCAGGGATTCATGAATAACCCAGGCTAGCGGAGGTTATTCTTCACGTACTCCTCAACTTCCGGCAGGCCTCCCTGGAGAATAATGTAGCCGTTGTGGGGCTCTCCATCTGTGATCTCATCTGCAACGGGGGTCAGCATCATCCGCTTGACTTCTTCGGGCTCCGTCGTGTGTCCAAGCACCCAGCAGAGCTTCATGTAGGCCACCTCCGGGAGAAGGTTCTCTCCCGGGACCACCCCCAGATCCAGCAGATCCCGCCCGGTGTCGTAGACGTACATCTGGACATAACCCCAGAGGGTCTGCACCGTCATGTAGACCGCTATTCCCTTGTCGATTGCCTTCTTCAGCACGCCGAAGAGCGGTCGGTTCACGTGCCCCAAACCGGTTCCCGCTATCACGATACCCTTGTACTCGTTGTCCACCAGGGCCTCGATGATGTCGGGTTTCATGTTCGGGTAGTAGTAGACGATGGCGACTTTCTCCTCGAACGCGGTGTCGATGGCAACATTTCGGTCGTCGCGGCGGGGCTTCGCGTCCTTTTTGAGAGCAATCACCTTCTCGGGGGTCGCGATCCCGAGCGGCATGTCTCCGATAGTGCGGAAGGTATCCCGGTGTGACGAGTGCATCTTCCTCACCCGGGTACCGCGGTGGAGCAGGTTGTACTGGTCGCTGGTGGGTCCGAACATACAGACCATGACCTCGGCGATGTTCCCCTGCGCTGCTGTGAAAGTCGCGCAGCGCAGATTCAGCGCCGCGTCCGAAGATGGCCGGTCACTGCTTCGCTGGGAACCAACAATGACTATGGGGATCGGCGGATCCTGAACCATGAAGGACAGGATGGCGGCTGTGTGGTGCATGGTATCGGTCCCGTGGCCGATCACGACTCCATCCGCCCCGGCAGCTATCTCAACCTCAATCGCCTTGGCCGTCGCGATCCACTGCTCCGGTCCCATGTTCTCACTGAAAATGCCGTACAGTTTCCTCGTCTTCATGTTGCAGATGTCGGCCAGCTCCGGCACTGCGCCGTACAACTCCCCCGGGGTAAAGGCAGGGATCACCGCCCCCGTGCGGTAGTCCAGCCGCGAAGCAATGGTTCCCCCCGTACCCAGAAGCGTGACATGGGGTTTCTCAGGATCGACGGGGAACTCCGACTCCGGGATAGCGTAGCGGCTTTCCTTGTACCCCATCTCCTGGATGTCGACGATAGAATCCACATGAAGGCCGAGATTGTACCCGGTGCGCTGTTTGAGCACGATGTGCTGATCGTCACCTGTTTCCGCCCGGGGCAGGATGATTCCCGCGAAGGTTCCTTTCCGGGTCTTGATCTCCACATCGCTCCAGACACGGACATCCATTTCCTGGAGTTTCGCGCGGGCCGATCCTCGATATCCCTTCAGCGAGTCGTCCATAGTCATGGAAGACCTCCACCCTCAAGTGTTACAGATCGAAATACAGCTCGAACTCATACGGGTGAGGCCGATCGTAGACACTCCTGGCCTCCTGGCGCTTGCTTCTGATCCACCGCTCGATCAGGGCCTCGGAGAAAACCCCTTCCATAGTCAGGAAATCGTGATCTCTCTCCAGGGCATCAAGGGCCTCATCCAGGGTTCTGGGGAGAGAGTGCCTGGAGTTGCTTCCTCCATCGCCCTCCGGATCCCCTTCGGGGTGAGCGAACCCCCCCCGCTGAGGATCGGTTTTCTTGAGGATGCCATCAATCCCGGCCATCAACATCCCAGCCAGGGCCAGGTAGGGATTGGCCATAGGATCGGGAGGTCTGAACTCGATCCGGGTCAGTTCGGGGTCGGCCACATACTTGGGGATCCGGATGGCCGACTGGCGGTTCGCCTGGCCGAAGCTTCTCCCAACGGGAGCCTCGTGCCCTTCTACCATTCGCTTATAGGAGTTCGTCGTCGGGTTCGTGAAAGCCATCAGGGCCGGTGTGTGGCAGAGGAGCCCGCCCACGTAGTGCTGGGCGGTCAGACTCAGATTGCCGACGCCCCCTCCCGCCTTGTAGAACAGGTTTTTCCCGGCGTGGGTCAGATACTGATGGCAATGCCAGCCGTTCCCGGCGTGACCGAGGACGGGTTTAGGCATGAGGGTGAGCCGATATCCGTACCGCCTCGCCAGGTTCTTGAGCACATACTTCACCAGGATGCTGCGATCACCGGCCTCCTGGAGTTCCGAGAACACGCCCTCGATTTCCTGCTGTCCAGCGCGTCCACCTTCGTGGTGATGGTACCGGACTTCAACGCCCAGCTCCCTGAGGATGTGTACGGCAGCATCCCGGAAATCGACGTACCGATCCATCGGAGGCGTGGCATGGTAGGCCGTCGGAATGTAGAAGTCGCCCAGCTCCACATGGACGTGGGCATCAGTGGGTGTGTTCAGGAATTCCACTTGCGGGAAGATGTAGAACTCGTACTCGGGGGCCCACCACGATGTCTCGGCAACCCCGAGATTCTGAAGCGCCCTCTCCGCTTTTCTCGCAATCCAGCGGGGATCGTCGGTGTAGCGGGATCGGTTCGAGTCTGTATGATGAATGCGGCAGAAGAACATCAGCGAAGGGGCTTGACGAAAAGGATCCCTCACCGCCGTTGACAGATCCGGAATCAGGACCATGTCGCTATCCTCAGGTCTCGAGAGACCATAACTGGAGCTGTCGAACCCCACGCCCGAGGACACAACGCTTTCATCCAGATTCTCCGCAGGGAGAGTGACCCGCCGGAGGCGGCCGTCGAGATCCACCGCCTGCAGGTCCACGAACTCTATGCTCTCCGCCTCAATACGATCCCGAACCGCCTGCAGTGGGACTTCCTTGCGCATTCGCCGCCTCTCTTCCTCTGCCATGTCTAGCCTGCGTTTCTCACCAGGTTTCTGCTACGGTACCGGTCCATGGGCTGCGAGGCGCCTTTTCCCTCGTCGCTTCCTCAGTGTAGCCACGGCTACGCTTCCGGGAGCGACTCAGTCCAAAGGCGCCTCTCGCCACATGGCCCGGCCCCTCGCGACGAAACCTG
>JAGLYR010000241.1 GCA_023132135.1 Candidatus Eiseniibacteriota bacterium
CTCCGGGGGCTTCAACCCCTCCAATGCTTTTTTCCTTGGATCTGGACTAGGGACTCTGGACTAGGGACTGTCTCCTAAGGTAGAGCATTGAACAAACGATCCGAACACGGCAAAAGCATGCGCCGCGCGTGGCTGTTCCCCCTGCTGGCTGCAGTTCTGGCGACGCTGGGCGCGCTCGTGGCCGCCGAGCTGGGACTCCGGGCCTTCCACGCCGTGCGGGGAACCTACCACTTGCGGGATGAGGCTGTCGAAGCGCGGCGAAACAGCATCTGGAAACGATCCGAGGATCCGGTTCTCATCTACGTTCACCGTCCCGACTACTGGAAGGAAGGCATCCGCTACACAGAGGCTCATGGAATCCTGAGACCCGGGGATGTCTCGCCCCGCAAATCGCGGGATTCGATACGAATCCTGCTGCTGGGAGATTCCATTGGGGCGGGACTGACGGTGTCGTACGAGGAGCGTTTCTCCAGCGTTCTGGAGGAAATGCTGGCGGGCTCCGTCAACGGGTCCGCAGAGGTTATCAACCTCTCGGTGAACGGTTACAAGACGGTCCAGGAGGCCCGGCTCCTGGAGACCGTGGCCGGCGAGTTCGAGACCGATCTCATTCTGGTGGCCTACTGTATGAATGACGTGGCCAACTCCTTTACGCCAACGGTCTGGTTCCTGGATCCGTCCCCGCCGCGCTCTTACCTCTGGGAGGAGATCTCCCAGGGGCTTGGCCTGGGTCGGGTGGAGCGGTCCCAGTATGTTCCTGTGTTCGGTCCTCACTACGGCCCGCACCGGTACTGGCATGAGCTCTACGATCCCCGGTCGGAGGGATGGGGTTCCGTGGAGGAGGGATTCGACCGGGTTGCCCTCTGTGCTTCCCAGTGCGCCGCACCTGTTCTCCTGGTAGTTTTCCCGTTCTTCCTGCCGGACGACTGGTACCAGGGCGGCGTCGAACCGTTGCACCGGCAGGTGGCGCGGGCGGCCGAAGCCCGGGGATTTGAAGTCCTGGATCTACTCCCCGTGTTCGCTGAGTACGACGTCGATGAGATGCGGGACGATCCGGATGATCTTTTCCATCCCAATGCCCGGGGACACAGGGTGGCGGCGGAGGCCGTCCACGCGCGTGTCCTCGAAATCATGGGGAAGTAGTCGAGATTCTGTCCTTGTGTACTCAGCGGGTTTTCTCTTGAAAACGCCGATGTCCTGAGCTATCCTGCTTCTGTCCAGTTCGAGAACCTGACCAGTATCGGGAGGGATTCGTGAGTTTCAATATCGGATCGGCCACAGTGGAAGTTGCCGTTGCTGACCTCACGCAGATGGCCGTCGAGGCAATCGTGAACTCGGCCAACACCCACTTCTGGATGGGTGGCGGCCTGGCGAACGCGATCAAGAAAGCCGGCGGGCAGGAGATCGAGGATGAGGCGATTCGCCAGGGCCCAGTGGATATTGGTCAAGCCATTATCACAGGCGCCGGCGAGCTCAAGGCCCGCCATGTCATCCACGCGGTTGTGATGGGTCAGGACCTCAAGACCGACGAGGACAATATCCGGAAGGCGTCCCGCTCCGCGTTCCAGCTGGCCGAGGAGAAGGGCATTCAGTCGATCGGCCTACCGGCCATGGGGACGGGTGTGGGGGGTGTATCCATCTTCACCAGCGCCAGTGTCATGATCGATGAAGCCATCAGTTTCCTGATCGACTCCGAGCATATCCAGCACGTGACCTTTGCCCTCGTGGATGAGGAGGGACGGGAGGCTTTTCACGCGGAGCTGCTATCGCGGTTCTCAAAGGGAAAGAGCTGAGTCCTAAGGAGAAAGGGCATTAGAACAAGTCCCTAGTCCGTAGTCCCTAGTCCCTGGTCCAAGGAGAAGGGCATCATACCCTCACCCTACCCTCTCCCAGAGGGAGAGGGACACACACCGACCTTCTTGCTCTGCGTAATCTGCGGCCCTCGGATTCCGGGGACACGATCCC
>JAGLYR010000242.1 GCA_023132135.1 Candidatus Eiseniibacteriota bacterium
CACTCGCATTCCTCGTCATTACAGGTATCTACAACGCCTCGCGACGAGGCTGGTGAGAAATGCGGGCTAGCCCCGGGTGGAGCGAAGCGGAACCCGGGGGGAAGGAAGCAGTTGAGCAACCGAGCCTGCATTGTGCTGTCGCTGTTGGCACTGCTACTGCCCTCCTGCGCAGAGGACGGTGACAAGGTCCAGGAGCCGGCACCGCCTTCTGACGATGCAGATCTTGCCGTCTGGCGGACTCTCACAGGTCCGGACGGCAGCTCGCCGGTTGCGGGAGACACGCTGATCTCGGAAGTGCTGGTCATCAATGAGGGGGCCGGCATTGCTCACGAAGTTGTCATCGTCGATTCCCTGATTCCCAAGTTCACCTTCCTGTCCGCCGAGAGTCGGCCCCGGGCAGCGATCACGGTCGGAGTGGCCGTGCGCGCGGATTCCCTGTCCTTGGCGCCGGGGGATTCGGCGGTTCTTCGGGTCTCCCTTCAGCCCCACAGGTTCTTCCCCGACGGTTTCACCGTCTCCTCCCGGGCTCGGGTTACGTACGACCACGATGGTTCGGCGGCGACGTCCAGGGTCCTTGTGTTGTCCGACGACCCGGGTACATCGATCCTGGGAGACCGGACGCGAACAGCGGTCGGGAACGACGGGATGGACTTCACGCTCCTGGCGCCGGGAGTCCCGCGGGTCTACCTCTCGGGAACGTTCAATGGGTGGGTTGCTCAGTCGAGCGACTACCGGATGTTCCCGGATGAGAACGGGGGAATCTGGGGCCTGACCCTTCCCGGTGAGAAGGGCGAACACACCTACAAATTCGTGGTAACCGACGCGTCGGGTGGGAACCTGGAGTGGATCTCCGATCCCAGGTCGACGCGGCTGGAGGGCGACGGATTCAGCGGGTACAACTCCGTCGCCGGCATTCCTCTTCCCAATCCGGTTGATCCCATCCCGGGCGGCATCGATCCCACACGCCTCGTGATCTACGAACTTCTCACCTATGACTTCAGCACGCAGGGAGATCTGGACGGACTGCAGGCGGGACTCACGGGGGGAATCCAGAACCTTGTTGATCTCGGCGTCAACGCCATCGAGCTGCTGCCCATGACGGCGGTTCCCTCTCCCGGTTTCAACTGGGGATACAACCCCGGGTTCTACTTCGCGGTCGATCCGGACTACGGCACACCCGAGCAGTTTGCGGAGTTCGTGGAAACCGCCCATGCCGGCGGGATCGCAGTGATCCTGGACATGGTCTTCAACCATGCCGACGGCGGCTCGCCTCTGGTGCGACTGGACCGACGTGGAACGGGTGGCGTTTTCCTGAACCCCTCCCAGGATGATGTGTTCGGGATGCCGCAGCTTCACTGGTTCACGACGGAGATGCGGGAGTTCTTCCTGGACTGCGCGCTGTTCTGGATCGAGCAGTACGGGATCGATGGATTCCGGATGGACCTGGTCGACGGACGGGATTACGAGGGGTACCGCTGGTGGCGAAACCAGATCAAGTCGCGCCACCCGGACTTCTTCCTGATTGGTGAGGATTTCTCGTACCCGCCCTGGAATTCCGTGACCGTCTGCGGAATGGATGCCCAGTGGGGCGGGCAGCATACGGATCAGTGGGGTTGCCCCTCGGGGGGCGCGTGTCCGAATAACTTCCAGGGTGTCGTGATGGCGCTCTTGGAAGAGGATCCCTACGAACCTCGATGGGACGCCGGAGTGGGAGTGGGCTGTTTCGACACCATCTGCAATCCCATGTGGGCACTGGCAAACGTACTCGAGTGGACGTCCGGGTATCCGGCGTTTCATAACGAGATCAAGTACATCGTGAGCCACGATGAGCGGCGGGTTGTCTACGAGGTCGAGCAGGCAGGATCGGCCGAAGCCGCGGGGATCGGGGGAATCGTGAAGGCCCGGCTGGGAGCGGCCACACTCCTTACCGCCGTCGGGATTCCAATGATCTACATGGGCGAAGAGATCGGGGCCGATAACGAAGTGGGGCAGCATCCCGCGCCCAACAAGGTGGCCTGGAATCAGGGAGATACGGGTCTCCGGTCATACTACCGGGATCTCATCATCCTGCGCCTCAACCATCCGACACTCGCCGGTGGCGGGATCGATTTCCACTGTCCCGACTGGGGCGCGGGGCAAGGAACCTGCCAACAGAACAAGACCATCTGCTACTGGCGCTATCTGGGATCACCGGATCAGGCCGACATCGTGGTGGCCTCCAATTTCGATCACAGCGATCATGTCTTTGACATTCCGTTTCCGTCGTCGGGGACGTGGTATTACTACGATCCCGACGACGGGACGACTCCGGTGACTGTCAAGGATGACACGCTGAATCTGACCCTCGCTGCCTCGACCGCGTACATCTTCGTCAGGGACATTCCATAGATCCAGATCTACAACGAAGACATGGCATCGGCGATGCGGCGCATGGCCTCTTCGATCTTCTCCATCGAGGTGGAATAGGAAAGGCGGATGAAATCGTCGGCGCCGAAGGCGTCGCCGGGAACCACGGCGACCTTGGCAATATTCAGGAGGAAGTATGCCATCGCCTGGGAGTCCCGGATCTGCGTTCCATCGTGTTCCTTGCCATAGTAAGCGGAGACGTTGGGGAAGAGGTAGAACGCCCCTCGGGGTTCCACGCAGGACACGGCGGGGATGGAGCGAACCTTCCGGAGCATGAAGTCGCGGCGTTTCTGGAACTCCGCCAGCATCTGCTGCACATCGCCCTGGGGTCCCCGGATGGCTTCCAGGGCCGCCATTTGTGAGATGGAAGCGGCATTCGAGGTACTGTGGCTCTGAATCCTGGCCATGGCCCCGATTACATCCCGCGGGCCCGCGGCGTAGCCAATTCGCCACCCGGTCATCGAGTAGGCCTTGGACACGCCGTTGATGAGAATGGTCCGCTCTTTGACCTTGGGACCGAGCGCGGCGATGCTGGTGAACTGGAAATCGCCGTAGACGAGCTTCTCGTAGATTTCGTCGGCGATGATGAAGATGCCTTCTTCGGCCATTGTCTCCGCAAGTTCCTGCAGATCCTCCCGGCTGTAGGCAGTCCCCGTGGGGTTGGACGGATTGTTGATGATCACGGCCTTGGTCCTGTGTGTCCGCGCGGCACGGAACTCGTCCGGTGTCATCCGGAAGCCGTTCTCCTCTCTGGTGGGAAGTATGACCGCGCTGCCGTTGGCCAGGGCAATCTGAGCCGGGTACGAGACCCAGTAGGGCGCGGGGAGGATGACTTCCTCGCCGGCGTTGAGGATGGCGCCGCACAGGTTGTAGAGGCAGCTCTTGGCCCCGGGGGAGACTATGATTTCTTCGATGGCGTAGTCGATGCCGTGGTCGTCCCGCAGCCGGTTCGCAATGGCCTGGCGGAGCTCGGGGACTCCCGTGTTGGCCGTGTACTTGGTGAAATTCTCGTCGATGGCGCGCTTGGCGGCTTCCTTGATGTGATCGGGCGTGGCAAAATCCGGCTCTCCAACGCTGAGGTCGATGACGTCGATGCCCTCGGCCACCATCGCCTTGGCTTTGGCGGCGATCTTGAGCGTCGGGGAAGCGGGCACCCGGCTTATGCGATCCGCCACTGTTCGCGTTGCTTGCTGGGCAGACTCCGGCACCATCGAATTCTCCTCCTGTGTTTTGTGCTCTGCTTCCCGCTCTTCC
>JAGLYR010000243.1 GCA_023132135.1 Candidatus Eiseniibacteriota bacterium
GGTCGAAATCGACCCCGCGCCTTGCCAGCCACGCCCTGCGTCCCTCTCGCTACGGGATTCCTGAATAACCCAGGCTACAACGGCAGCATTGCCGTCTCGGATTCTGAAGCAGGAAACGAGACACTCCGGGGATGATGGCTGGGGGATGGTCGGGGTGGAACCCGACCCTCCACATAAGCAATGCGCACGTTCAGACTGGAGGGACGGCTTCCACGCCGTCCGTATCGAGGGACCTTGGAAAAGGGCACTTAAAACCCCCGGAGGGGAAAGATGGCGACCAACCGGGTCGGCCCCTACGGGTCACCCCGTCACGCCGTCACCTCGTCACCCTGTCGCCCACTCCCGCACTCGCCACCTATTTCTTGGCCCTGCCGCGAGCCGCCGTGTCTTATCTTGTCGATATTGTTCGATACGGAGAGCGCGTTGAGAATTGCGCAGTTCTGCGGCAGCGTCCTTTCTTGATGACCTGGGCAAGCGACTTGACGCGGCCCTCCAAATGCAGTATACTAGATTCAGTCTATAGTATAAGTATAGACGTGATCTGGGAAGATTCTCTCGCACCTGGGGTCCGCCCGTCCGTAGGCCGGCATGAATGACCGGTCTACCAGGGGTGGCGAACACGCATATCGGAGGCGAAAAAGTTGAAAAGGTCTGCATGGCTTGCTCCCGTGATCCTGCTGTCTCTTCTGGGCGCCGCGTACGGTGGCCCTCCCCTTGATGGAATCTACACCTCGGCCGGCGGTGATCTGTTGATGGGCCGCTACAGCGAGTCCTGGGCGGGCGGTGGCGCCGGGCAGGTGGGCAACACGGTTCACGCCCAGTCCTGGAATGGCAGCGTTCTCGGTACCCAGTGGGGGGTCAGCTGTACTGCCGTTGTCAGCCCTCCTGTGCTGGTAGAAGATCTTGTGAGCGAGTTCGGCAATGGCCACCGGACGTATCGGACGGAATATCAGGGTGGGGAATTCTGGTTGAGCGGTACAGGGGCGTGGGGCAACGGAGATGTCGAGTATGGCGGGGATCTCCTGTACTACACCCAGACCACCACTATTCAGTTCGTGGCGGAGGAGCCCGTTTCCCAGGTGACGAATGTCCAGCTCACCGGATACTTCGATGGGTACGGGAAGTGCATGCAGCTCACCATCGCGAATGCTGCGGGCGAAGGATCGGGAGAAAAAGAAGATGGCTACCCGGTGTTCCTCGTCAGCGGCGCGGAGTGCGTGCCGGATCCATCGGTGGGCGGCGAGTGGGGTACGGTTCATAGCATCACGCTGATCGTTCTCTACTGCAGTACCCCGGCGGAAGACTGGACCTGGGGGACCATCAAGAATCTCTACCGCTGACAGAGCCTGTTGACGAATGTGTAGACCGCCTCGCGGACAGTGCCGGAATTCGGCACTGATTCCCGAGGCGGTCTCTCTACGAGGCCTCAGGATACGGTTTCGTCGGTTTGGGTGGATGTAATTCGCGAAGTGTCGGGCCATACGAATCATAGTTCGTGATCTGTGGATTCCAGCTTGACCCGGGATGCGTGTTCGTAGTATAATAATGTAGGATTGATTATGGATTGCGAAGTCGTGTGGAGGCCGGGCCGTCCATGAGGTGCAGGACTACCAGGCACCCATAACAGTTTACTCGTGTTGGCGGCTCTGCACCAACCGATGTCTGGAGCCGTAGAGGAGGTGACCGGGTTTGAGAACTGGTATTGGTGTGTTCATCGTTGCCGTGTGTTTCCTGGTTCCCACTGCCTATGCCGACTACCCGTTGGACGGCGTCTATATGTCCATGCTGGGACAGATTCAGGAAGGTCGGTTCAGTGAGTCCTGGGTCGGCGGAGGTCAGGGGCAGCTCGGAAACACCGTGCATGCTCTGTCGTGGGACGATGTGGAGTTGGGAGCGGAGTGGAACGTCCTGTGTCCCGTGCTTGCTGAGCCGCCGGAGCTCATCGAGGATACGGTAGACGAGTATGGAAACGGCCACCGGGTTTACAGAACAGTGTACATGGATGGTACCTTCTGGATGACGGGTGCCGGGGCTTGGGGGAACGGGGATCCGGAATACTACGGCGATCTGTTCCACTACACGCATACCACGACGATGCAGTTTGTGGGTGGCGAGCTGGTTGGCTACAATACCAATGCGCAGCTCTCAGGATCCTTCACAGGCTATACAGAGAAGTGCATGCAGCTGACGATTGCCAACGCAGTGAGTGTCGGAATAGGGGGGATCCCTCCAGCCGATTACCCGGTGCTACTGGATGGACCAAGTGGTTGCGTGGACGCTCCTCCCGAGATCATCGGAGAATGGGGCAACGTGTGGTCTATCACGCTGATCATCTCGGATTGCGCAACGTCCAATGAAGACGTGAGCTGGAGCACGATCAAGAGTCTGTATCGCTAGTGATTCGGCCGGCAACTGTCTCATTCGTTGGGTTTCTGAGGTTGGTTGCAAGGTGCAACAACTGCTTGGAGGAGGTAAAATTATGAAACTGGTTACTACACTGTTCACTCTGGCGCTGGTTGCTGTGTCTCTGCCGGCGCTGGCTGGTTCTCCCCTGGAGGGAGAATACACGTCTCTGACAGGCGACATGCTGGCGGGTCGTTTCAGCGAGTCATGGTTCGGTGGTGGACAGGGCCAGATTGGGAACGTTGTGCATGCCCAGTCCTGGAACGGCAGCTTCCTGGGAAGCGAGTGGTCCATCTACTGTCCGGTGCTTGCCGAGACTCCCGAGCTGATCAACGACGGCGTTGATCCCGTCTCCGGAAACGGCATGCGGGAGTACCGGTCGGTGTACGCCGGCGGCCTTTTCTGGCTTGACGGCGCTGGAGCGTGGGGAAGTGGAGATCCCGTATACACCGGCACTCTGGACTACTACATTCACCACACGACATTTATTTTCTACAACTGGGTTCCTATTGCGTACACGACCAATGCGGATTTCGCGGGACAGTTCGACGGTTATTGCATGTGTATTCTGGGAATCGCCAATGCCGCGAGCGTGGGGCAGGGCGCACAGCCGGCGGACTATCCCATGTTCCTGGATGACAACTGTGAGGATTGGACCGGCCAGGGCGAGTGGGGCATGGTGGCGGACGTCACGCTGTCGATTTTCGATTGTGCCAGCGGCGCCGAGCCCACGACGTGGGGATCCATCAAGACGCTGTACCGGTAGACAATCCTTCCATAGGTAGAAAAAAGGACGGCTCACGACCATTTTCCGGTTCGTGAGCCGCTTTTTTCGCAGGATCTGATCCGCGATAGTGAGATATCCTTGATTTTCTCTGGAGAAAGGTCTATGATCGTCTCAGGTGTAGAATTCGCGTAGTGGAGGGGACGATCAGGGATCGGTGTTCCCCGGGGTCTTCCTCGTGAGATGATCCCCGCACGGAGGAGGTACGGCGATGAAACTAGCTACTGTTGTGGTCACACTTTCACTGGCTCTGATGGCCGGAGCGGCTCTTGCAGGTCCCCCCCTCGAGGGTGAATATAAGTCGCTCGATGGTGACATGCTGGTCGGTCGCTTCAGCGAGTCCTGGGTTGGGGGCAGTCAGGGCGAGGTCGGCAATGTGGTGCATGTGGAATCCTGGGACGGAAGTGTACTCGGGACTGAATGGTCACTGGCCTGCCCGAGGCTCGCGGAGCCGCCCGAGCTGATCGCAAGCAGTCTGGACCCGAACGGCACCGGGATGGTGGAGTACAGATTCGTCTACGAGGGTGGGGTGTTTCTCATTTCCGGCACGGGTCCATGGGGCAATGGGGATGCTGAGTACACCGTAATCCTGGACGACTACACTCACCATACGACGTACATATACTGGTACGGGACGCAGATTGCCTACACGGTCACGGCTGATTTTACCGGGAATTTCGTCGGCTACTCGGTATGCCTGTTGGGGATTGCGAATTTCGCGAGCGTGGGTCAGGGCGCTCAGCCGGTGGACTACCCCATGTTCCTGGATGAGACCTGTGCGGACTGGAGCGGCCAGGGCGAGTGGGGCCAGGTGGCGGATGTGCAGATGTCCATCTACGAGTGTGCCAGCGGTTCCGACGCCACAACCTGGGGATCCATCAAGACGATGTACCGATAATCAAGTAGTTTGAAGAATCCGGGAAGCCGGTTCGCAACCTGTGTTGCGAACCGGCTTTTTCCTGTGGGCGTTGGAGCCGACACCGTGTTCTGGTGAGAAGTGCTGGAAATCCGCCGGGTCTTCCCGTATCGTGTCGCGTTCATAGAACAGGGGAGCGCACGGTGAACACTCTACTGGCTTGGGACCGGACAGTTTTCTACTGGATCAACCATTCGTGGGCGAACCCTGTGATGGACGCGGTCCTGCCCGTCCTTACGGATTTCGATCACTGGCGGATCCCGGTGATCGTTGGTCTCCTGGCCCTTGCGGTGTGGGGCAAGGGGAGAGGGAGAGTCACGGTCGTGATGCTCGCGGTGGCGATTGCCCTCAGCGATCAGACCTCCGCAGGGCTCATCAAACCTCTTGTCGGCCGCATTCGCCCCTGCAACGCGCTCGAGGATGTCCGGCTGCTCATTCCCCGCTCCGGGGCCTTTTCCTTTCCCTCTGCTCACGCGGCCAACATCACGGCCGCTGCGTTCCTGCTCTCGGTCCGGTATCCTCGCATCAGGCTGGTGTGGATCGGGATTGCGGTTCTGGTGTGCCTCTCCCGTGTGTACGTGGGGATCCACTATCCGCTGGACGTCCTGGGGGGCGCTGTGGCCGGACTCGGTTGTGCCGCCGCCGTCGTCGGCGTGCAGGGCTTGGCGGCGCCCCGACTGGCGAAGTGGAACGAGAGACGGAAACGCAGGCTAGACGGGACTATGCTCTGACGAGCTCAGGGCCGAGACCAGGGGGAGGGTCGAACGGTGTTTTGGGCAGGCCAGGAATCAATGCCAGGCAGTGTGGGTGTCCTTCGACGGG
>JAGLYR010000244.1 GCA_023132135.1 Candidatus Eiseniibacteriota bacterium
CGTCGAAGGGTCGACGGATCTGTCGACTTGCCTCTACGCTGCCTCCTCCTCGAAAATGGGAAGATACTTTGCACAGAAAGCGAACACCAGGATTCCTGCCGAGAAAAGCCCGATGGTGACCAGTATTTCTCTCGGATCGGGCGTGTACGTGTGGCCCGCAGTGGTGTGTGCAAGGTAGGTAACCGCCAGACGGTTGACCACGACGCCCGCCGCCACGAACAGCGATCCCCAGAGCAACCCGGATGAGCTGTTCCTCACTCCCGGCGAGAGGAACATGAAGAACGGAATCAGGAACAGGAGCATTTCGATGATGAACATGGCCGAGATGCTGCCTGAGCCGAAGAGCAATCCGAATTCGTTCGCCACTCCCAGCTCGATGAGTTTTATGAGAATGTAGATGCCCAGGAGCCAGGGCATCACCTTGGCCAACCCGGAAAGCAGACCCATTTCCGGTTTGCGGTGGAAGACCCGGGCGCCGGCCAGGGACTCGAACATCACCATGGCGGGGCCGACCATCACTGCGGAGACCAGGAACATGAGGGGCAGAAGCGGGCTGTAGTAGAGGGGGTGGAGTCTCTCTGCTGTCGCAACTAGGAAGAGAGTTCCCAGTGATGACTGGTGAAGCGTGGACAAAACCACGCCCGCCATGATGAGAAGCGTGGGCACCTGCGGATCCCGGCGGATTGCCCCGGTCCGCACCATGATCTCGAACAGAGCCAGCACGAGGAAGGCCGCCACGGTCCAGATGACGGAATGCGTCATCGCCGCCGTGAAGACCGTCAGGAGCACGATGATCAACAGGGGAGTCAGGTTTCTCCACAGACTCGTCAGCGTAGTCCAGTTGAATCGCTCAAACACGTTGGGAACAAACTCCAGAGCCAGCACCAACGTGTAGCACATGACGCACCAGGAGACCTCGAACATGGCCGAGTGGTGCTGCCAGTGGAAAATCACGTGGTAGATGTTCCACGGCCGCCCGAGGTCTATGATCAACCCCACGATAAAGAGCAGGTAGCCCAGAAACGCCGTGAGGATAGCCGGACGAATCAGCGGGTGGTACTTCTCGTTCCCGAAGAGATACACCACAGCCGCCATGACGAACCCGCCGGCAGCTAGTGCAATTCCCGCGAGAATGTCGAACCCGATCCAGAACCCCCACGCGTAACCGTCATTGAGATTCGTGATCGTTCCCAGCCCACCAGCAAACCGCCAGACCACCAGCACTCCGGCGATCAGAGCCAGTCCCAGGAGGATGGCCGATCCTTTGCCGAACTTGAAATCGACGCCGTTCATGACTGATCTCCTCCCGTTGCCGCCGCTTCCTTCTCGACTTCACCCCGCCGCCTCGCGATGGCGTAGGTGCCACCCAGAATCGCACTCAGGCCCACAATGACTGCAGGAATCACAGACATCGCACCGGCCGTGAGATGCGGCCTCGGCACTGTACCCACATCTTTCGGTTCCGGGAGCTTCAGTTTGCTGAAGGGCACATCCGAGATGTAGAGGAGGGAGGTGCCGCCGGCCTCGTTCTCGCCGTAGATGTGATTGTTGTATTTCCCGGGGCTGTCCTTCATCCGCTTTCTGGCCTCCGCCAGCAGCTGGTCCCGCTCCCCGAAGAGCAGGGCGCCGGTCGGACAGGCTTTCATGCATGCCGGGGCAAGACCCTCCGCGATCCGGTCTGCACACAAAGTGCACTTGCAGATTTCCGGCAATGCCTTCGACCACTCGAACTTGGGAATGTCCCAGGGACACGCGAGCATGCAGTACCGGCAACCCAGGCAAAGTCCGGCATCGTACGTCACCGGCCCCTCCGGGGTTTTCACGAGGGCTCCCACGGGGCACGCCGATACGCAGCCCGGATCCAGGCAGTGCATGCAGGCGTGCCGCCCGAACACCCATTTCAACTGTTTGCTCCCGGGGTCCTCGAATTCGTGGTAGGACATGTACATGTATGTGTCGCCCGACAGGTCCTTCGGGTTCTGGTAACCCTCACCACCAAAGAACTGAGTTTTCTCCGCAGGCAGCTCGTTCCACTGCTTGCAAGCCACCATGCAGCCCCGGCATCCGGTGCACCTGGTGGAATCTACGAGGCAACCGACGTTTTGCATAGTGCACCTCCCTTCTGGACGTCACACAGGAACGCCTTGAATTCGGGGATCATGGTATTCGCATCTCCCACGTGCGGTGTGAGCTCATTGGCGCTCTTGCCGCACGCGATTCCACAGTAGCCGAAGTGCCAGATAATCCCGATCTGGTGGATCATCTTGCCGTTTGTCTTGAAAGGTTTGAGTCTCCGGGTCACGAGAGCCCGGAGGCCTATTTCTCCCCGGGCCGTAGATACGGTGACGATGTCACCATTGTGGATGCCCTTTTCCTTGGCCAGCTCCCTGCTCATCTCCATGAAGGGTTCGGGGACGAGTTCAGAGAGCCACGGCACATTGCGGGTCATGGCGCCTGCCTGCCAGTGCTCGGTCACCCGGTAGGTGGTGGCCACGATCGGGTATTTCTTCCGGTCTCCGATCTTGTCGGGTTGCCAGATCTTGATCACCGGGTTGTACTGCTGCGCCGACATGAGATTGTCCACCGGGCTCTCCAGGGGTTCGTAGTGCTCCGGGAAGGGCCCGTCGACAAGGGACTGTGCGAAGAGATTCGCATGACCCTCCTTTCTCATGATAAAGGAGTACTTGGCCTTGGAATCCCGGGCGCCGTTGGCCTTCTTCAGCGGCGGCCAGCCGCCGTCGGGTACATCGCCCACCCACTTGCGAGCCTTGCGATCGTACCGGATCACCGGCTTGTGAGGCGCCCAGGGCTCGCCCTTGGCGTTGCAGGATGCCCGGTTGTAGATGATCCTCCGGTTCACAGGCCAGCACCAGGACCACTCGGGATTCAGCCCGATCGGATCTTCCTTCGGGTCCGAAGCTTTGCGGCGGGCCATCATGTTGCCCTTCTCGGTGTAGCTGGCGCAGTAGAGCCAGTTGCCCGAGCTGGTGGAACCGTCGTCCAGCAGGTAGGCGAAGGACGGCACCAGGGTTCCTTTCTTGAACTTCTTGTCCTTGACGGTGACGTCCCGGAGGAAGTAGCCGTTGATTTCCTTGGCTACCAGGTGGACGTCGGGCTCCCCGGCGTTTCCGTAGTCCCAGTTCAGATGGATGATGGGATCGGGAAACGCGCCGCCCTGGGAATAGAGCCTCTTCAACTCCTTGTGCAGCCGATCCAGCATCCAGAGGTCCGACTTGGCATCTCCGGGTGGGTGAGCGGCCAGGTAGCGCCACTGAGCCCACCGGCCGGAATTGGCGATGCTGCCCTCCTTTTCCACCGAGGTGGCGGCCGGCAGCACGAAAACTTCCGTCTTGATGTCCGCGGGGTTCGCACCGGGTCGCTTCCAGAAAGCTATCGTCTCGGTTTCCCAGAGGTCCGCTGCGACCAGCCAGTCCAACTTCTCCAATGCTGCCCGCTCGCGGCATGCATTGGGGCCGCCGACGGCCGGGTTCTGTCCGAGGACGAACAGTCCCTTGATCTCACCTGCCTCCATCGCCTCGAACAGGGCGATGTGGGAGTAATTGGCAGCTCCCCGCTTGGGGAGGTACTGGTAGGCAAATTCATTCACTCCCGTGGCGTGATCGCCCCAGAAGGCTTTCAGGAGGCTGACCATGTACTTTGAATAGTTCTGCCACCAGTTGGCGCTCTTCGGATCCTTCGACACCGGCTTCCATTTCTTGATGTAGGCGTCCAGGGACGTGTTGTCCGCCATCGGGCACTTGAGGTAGCCGGGAATGATGTGGAACAGCAGGGCGTGGTCCGTGGAGCCCTGAACGTTGGATTCCCCGCGCAGGGCGTTGATTCCGCCGCCCGCCACGCCGATGTTGCCCAGCAGCAACTGCAGGATCACGTAAGAGCGGATGTTCTGCGTGCCGTGGGTATGCTGCGTCGTGCCCATGGCGTACATGATGGTGGCGGATTTCTCGGGCCTGTACGTCGCACAGTAGGCCTCCGCCACTCTCTGGATGTCTTCCGCCGGACAGCCGGTGATCTGGGAGGCCTTCTCGAACGTGTAGCGCGAGAAGTGCTTCTTCAGTAGTTGGAAAACACAGTTCTTGTTCCGGAGCGTCGTGTCCTTCTTGATGATGCCGTTGGCGCTCTTCTGGTATCCCCAGGTCTTCTTCGTGTATTTGTTGTCCTTGATTTGGCCGAACTTCCCTGCATCGAAGT
>JAGLYR010000245.1 GCA_023132135.1 Candidatus Eiseniibacteriota bacterium
TCCTTCTGGATCCGGTTGTTGTTGAGAGCATAGTTGATGATTGCTCCCACGAAGGCAATGTCTGTCCCCGAACGCAGTGGGGCGTAGATGTCCGCCACGGCGGAGGTCCGCGTGAAGCGGGGATCAATGGAGATCAGCTTCGCTCCCTTGTCCTTTGCCTTCATCACCCACTTGAAGGAGATGGGATGGTTCTCGGCGGCATTCGAACCAATCACCATGATGCAATCGCTGTGGGCAATGTCGATCCAGTGGTTGGTCATGGCTCCACGGCCAAAAGAGGCGGCCAGACTGGCCACCGTGGAGCTGTGTCATATGCGCGCCTGATGCTCGAGGTACACAACTCCGAGGGAGCGGGCGAACTTGGAGTACAGGTAACACTCCTCGCTGTCCAGAGACGCGCCGCCCAGGCAGGCGACCCCGAGAGTCCGGTTGACGACCCGGCCCCTGTCGTCCTTGCTCTCGAAGGTGTCGTCCCGGGTTTTCTTGATCAGAGCTGCGATCCTCTTGATGGCCCAGTCCCACTCTTTGTATTCCCACTGGCTGGAGCCGCCCGCCCGGTACATTACCTTGGTCAGCCGTCGCTCATTGTTGGCGACCTGGTACAGGGCAGCGCCCTTGCTGCAGAGGGAGCCGAGGTTGATGGGGTGGTCCGGATCGCCCTCGATGTTGACGATCTTGCGTGCGCTGCCGTTCTTGCTGGTGTGTACGACCATGCCGCACCCCACGCCGCAGTAGGGGCAGATCGTCGTCGTTTCCGTGGTGTACTTGATCTTGAATTCACCACGGGAAGCCCTTGCGCTGCCTGGTATCAGGAACGATCCCAACACCGGGGCCAGGATTCCGGAGCCCGCCAGGCCCAGAAATCCCCTTCGTGTTAGCCTCATCTCCGACCCTCCGCTAGTGAACCTGACTGGGCCCGGATGGCCCTTCTTCGTACCGCGCTTTTGCTCGGTAGGCCCTGGCGGCTTCGCCGTCGGGCTCATCGAAGCGCACTGAGATGGATGATTCCTGAATATATCCTTGGCTCGCGGCCACGTAATCCAGTGGCGCGCTGAGAACAAAATCCACGTCTTCTTCCCGCGGGAATCCCTTTTCCTCCCTGCGGTGTTTCAGATACCGCTTGCACTCATCGCATACGTATACCGGAAACCCATCGTCGTCGTCCACCGTGAAATAGGAAAGCTTCCCGGTGTCGGTAGCCAGACAGAAAGGACAACGGATCCGGTCGAATTTCCACGTCGTTGTGCAGGCTGCGCACCGCAGAGATCGGCGGTCTCCTTCGGAGGAGAGGTAGGCAAACGCGGGCCAGTGCCCGCAGATGGGACAGAATCCCATCCGCCAGCTTGTGAGGCTCACGTCCTTCAGAAGCCGCCGGGCCGCTTCCGCACGGAATGGGCGGGCCCAGAACAGGGCGAGGAAGGAGAGCGAATCCGGTGACACTCCCCACGCGTGCGCGCTGTCGGTTACCGCCCGGGCGTCGTTTCGGAGCACACATGCAAGGAACTGGGCGGGATTTCCGCTGTCGCCGGCAAGACCTTTCCCGATGGCCTCCCACTCGGCCGCCTGGCTGCCCATCTGTTCCCCGAAGCAGTGCAAGAGGTCCCGGAGGACCACGCGGGCCGCTTCCGCGGAAACCTCGGCCGAGTGGGCTCGAAAGAGGTAGATTCCATCATCGATGGAGTTCTGCCGGTCCTTCGTCGAGCCGAGGTCCTGGAACGCATCGAAGAGAGACGCGCCTTGCGGTTTCCGGATCGCCTCGCTTACTGCCCGGATCATTTCCTTTAGACGTGTCTTGTCGATCCCGATTTTCTCGGGCGCCGTCGGTTTCGTCTGCTTGCTGCCTGCTTTCTCCATCAGGAAAACGATCTCCTCACCTGATGCGGTCCGCGTATGTGTAGACGTTCATCCGCCCTCCCCGGACGAACCCGACAACGCAAATCCCCAGCTGGGCTGCCAGGTCCACGGCCGTCGATGTCGGGGCCGTTCGGGAAACAACGGTTGCCACCCGGGATCGGGCGGCCTTCGTTACCATTTCGGATGAGATTCGCCCCGAGATATGCACAACGGTTTTCGAAAGGTCGATACCTTCTCTCAGCGCGGCGCCAACAACTTTGTCCAAGGCGTTATGCCTTCCGATGTCCTCGCGCATGAGAGTCAGCTTCCCTTCCAGCGCCAACCCACAAGCGTGGACGCCGCCGGTCTGGCGGAAGAGTTCTGAAGACGCTTCGAATTCCCTGGACACGGACAGGATCTGATCAACGCCGATCGTCGGCCCCGTGTGTATCCGCTCGATTCCATCGACTCCGCCCGACAGGGTCACACCTGCACCACAGCCCGATGTGCGGATTGCCCCCGCGAGACCGGGCTTCCTGCGGAGCGAACCCACCGTCCGCACGAACAGGGTTGTTTCCGCACTGCCCTGCTCGATGGACTGGATGTCTCGCAGTCCCGCGATGATACCTTCCGAGAACAGGAACCCCACCGCCAGATCCTCCAGGCAGGAGGGACTGCATATGAGGCGCACCAGGAGGGCGCCGTTCAGGTGGAGGCACAGGGTTTCCTCCCGGGCCACCATCTCGTCCCGGCGGACCCGATTCCCATCCCTGATCCGGGTGGCCTGCATCTGCCTGGTCATCTCCATGATTCGGACGCAGCCACAGCCTCGGCTATTTCCAGGTCGTGGCGAGTGTTGATGTTGAGTAGCCAGGTTCTCAGGTCCGGCGCATCGAAGGCTCCGTCCAGCTCCACGATTTCCGTCCTGACTTCCGTCCAGAACCCCCGGATTCGGAGGTCCCCATCGTCAATACGCCGGCGTATGGCCTCGCAGCATCCCTTCGAGTAAAAGCCCACCAGTGGTTCTATGAAATCCCCGCGGGCGGGAACCAGTACGTCCTGATTGCCGATCCGCCTGGCAAGGAACCGGATGAGTTCCGGGTGGAGAAAGGGCAGATCGCAGGCCGTCACAAAGCACCTGTCGGAGGATGACGCGCGCAACCCTGAAAGGAGCCCACCCAGTGGGCCGGAACCGGGAATCTCGTCGGCGACCATCCGGACATCCGGATGGGGGGCAGGGATTCTTCCCGGTCTGTCGGTGATCAGGAATACACAACGGAAGAGGTCCCGGCACAGATCGACGAGGTGAGCGAGAACACGACCATGCGCCAGCTCCAGATGAAGCTTGTCGGTTTTCAGGCGCCGGCTCTGCCCACCGGCCAGAAGGATGGCATCGTACTGCTTCAGGTTCACGGTTGGAGAGGCAACAACACGATGCAATGTTTCCCCCGGGGTCTTGGGCTGGAATAGGCTCAATCACTAACCTAGTGCATGCGCTGCTCCAAAGCAAGCCAATTTCCGGTTCATGGAAAAGCGGGAGGGCCGTGGAATCCACGGCCCTCCCGCGAACAAGACAGGCGTACGAGTGCTAGAAGCTCAACTTGGCTCCGAGGTTCACACTGTGATTCACAGCGCCATCGGCCTCGTAATCGGCTTCGAGCCCATCGAAGATCACGCGCTTTGTCTGGATGTAGCCGTACTCGAGGGAGAACACGCAGCCATCAACCGCCAGGCACATGACGTTGCCGAAGATCGTCATGTTCTGCCCGACAGAGCCGGCCCAACCCGACCACTCGCTGAGGTCATCTTTGTTCAGCATCTCCATGCCGGCGCCGATGTTGATGTTCAGCGGCATGTCGGGGGGCTTCACCGTCAGCTGGCCCCATCCGCCGTAGCCGGTGGGGGCCTGCACCTGCACAATGGCATGCGTGGTGGACTGATAACGCAGCCCAATATTGCTGAAGTACATGCCGAGGTTCTTGCCGTAGAATCCCTCGGCCATAAAGCCGACGATTTCCAGATCGGCCTTGACGTCGCCGGCAACGCCCCAGGTGTTGACCTTGTCTGCCAACTCATCCGCGTGGAAGTACTCGCCGTGACCGGTCGTCGCGTCTGGAACCCAGATATCCCGTCTCTTGGAGAAATCCATCTGCCCGCCGTGACCGGCAACGCCTACCGTCACCATGTCATCGTAGTTGTACGAGACCCGGGCCTGTCCGAAGGGAACAACGGCCAGCTCGCCGGCTCCGAGAGGATCGCCCTGGGTGGCTTCCTGATCACCCGTGCCGTACGGATCGTGCGGATCGAGGTCGGCGGCGAAAGCCCGGACGGCCGCAACCTGGACCTTGAGTTTCCCGGGACCCACTTCCCGCGTGTAGTCCGCGCGGATCTGGGGCAGCCGGTTACTCAGGTTACCAGAGCAGGCAAACCCGGGGACGCTCACATGCGCAATGGTATTAGGTGAGAGCGGAGCGAAGGCCTTGGCGGCATCCTGGCCAAGCGTCAGCTTCAGAGATCCATCGAGGAAAGTCAAAGCCACGTATGCCAGGCGCATGCGCGGCGCAGACTGCAGCACGCCGCCGGAGGCGGACGAGCCGGCCAATCCCCGCAAGTCGAACTCGATCTTGCCGACCGGATCAAACCGGCTGTCCAGTTTCATCTTCAGCCCAATACGGGACTGCCGGGCCGTCATGAGCGTGTTGGGTGTCAGGTCGTGCGTGTCTGTCTCGTACTCGCTCGCAACGACCGGGATGTCCGCATTCCAGGAGCTGTTGAACTGGGTGTTGAACAGCACGAACCCGTAGGGCTTGACCATGGGACCGGCCGAAACCTGGGTCGCGCTGAATGCGAGAGCGATCGCGCAGATAACCAATACTCGTCTCATTTTCCCCCCTCTTTTCCAAGAGCCAGGAGAACCAGCGCGCCCCTCGCGCGCCCATACTCTCCAAGCCTGCTAGAGTCTCTGGAACACCAGGTGATCTTTGAGAACCCTTCCTCATCACCTCCTTTTCCTCAAGCACACTCCGCCGGGTCCAGCCCGGAGCTAGTCAAGCACACCGCTGACCGTGCCGGACACGCAAAAACACGCGCCAGCTCGGCACAACCGGACGCTACTCGATCCTTGGCCTGATTCCCGTGATGCCCGCCTGGCAGGCAGGCCACTGGGTAATACCGGGCCATTCTAGCGAAAAGCGTGGAAACTTGGCTAGTGAAATCTTCGAAAAAATGGGTGCGCGTGGAGATTTCTCCGAATCATTGACACAGCTGCGCGGCGCGCGTAGACTGTCTGAAGTTCCCGGTTCTTCGTAAAGGAGGAGTCATGAGTAGGATGCGCACGATGTGTTGGACGGTTCTGGTGATAGCGGCGATGGTTTCCCCGGGCACGCTCTCTGCGCGGCCGAAGGATGCGGACAGGAAGATCCTGACGCCGAAGATGATCGAGAAGGTCCGGGATTCGTTCGAGCCCACGGCAGCGGAGAAGAGGCTCATCGACGCTGTGATCGGGAACCCGATCAAGGAAGTCGCTCTCAATCAGGATGTGATGCGCAGCCACAACACGCTGTTCTCCCACGAAATAGAGACGGGAAAAATCACGGACCAGAAAAGTACGGGCCGATGCTGGCTGTATGCCGCGCTCAACGTGCTTCGCCCGCCCGTGATCGAGAAAATCGACATGGGGGATTTCGAGTTCTCCCAGAACCACCTGTATTTCTGGGACAAGATGGAGAAAGCAAACACGTTTCTCGAGAATGTGATGGACCGCGCGGGACTGGATTTGCGGGACGACAGGTTCCAGCGCATTCTGCGGAATCCCGTCGAGGACGGAGGGTACTGGCAGACCTTCACGAATCTTTGTCGCAAGTACGGCGTGGTCCCGCAAAATGCCATGCCCGAGACCAACTCGACGGAGAAGTCCCGGATGATGAACCGTCTGATCAACCAGCGCCTGCGTCTGGCCGCATACGAAATGCGCGAGATGAAGGAGGATGGGGCGAGCGACTCGAAGCTGAGAGAGGAAAAGGAGGATATTCTTGCGGACGTCTACCGGATGCTCGTCTACCACCTGGGGGTGCCGCCTGTGGAGTTCGAATTCCGCTACAAGCCAAAGGGCGCCCAGGGCGAGAAGGACGACCGGGAGGCGGAAGGCAGCGTTGAGACGGAGATCATCACCCGGCGCTACACGCCCCGGTCCTTTGCCGAGGAATTCATTCTGGACGACCTGGACGACTTCGTAATGGTGGCCAACTGGCCTTCCCGCGACTACGGGGTGCTCTACGAAGTGGCGCTGACAAAGAACGTGGTTGAGGGCGAGTACCTGAACTTCCTCAACGTGAAGTTGGAGGATATGAAGGACGCGGTTCTGAAATCGGTCCTCGGGGGTGATCCTGTGGACATCTCCGCCGATGTGTCGCACCAGGGTGCCAGGGACACGGGGATTCTGAACTCCGATCTGTACAGGTACGAGGAGATCTACGGTGTGGATCTCTCAGGCACGAAGAAGGTTAAGGGAATCCTGGGGATCGTGAACTCCACCCACGGGATGACCATCATGGGTGTCGACGTGGTCGAGGACGAGGTGGTCAAGTGGAAAGTAGAAAACAGTTGGGGAACCGACAACGGCGATGATGGCTGGTACTACATGTATGACAACTGGTTCGACGACTACGTGGTCCGCGCCGTGGTCAAGAAAGAGTACCTGCCCGGGCGCTTGCTGGCTCTCTACGATCAAGAACCGACGTTCATTCCGGAGGACGAACCGGAGCAATAAGGGTAATGAGATCGGGGAGCGTGAAAAAAACCGGGCTTATGAACACGGCCCGGTCCGCTTCCTGCTCTTCCTCCTGCCCGAAGGGACGTTCCATACCCGCGCCAACGGCAGATGGAGATGTCGGCCTATGCCGGCATCCCATCTGCCGGGAACCCCCGCACCGGATGAACACAGTGTCGCTAAGGATTCTGACTCCGGCAACTGGCCAGATGGCACGCTTCGGAACAGTTAGAACTCGTGAGGATCCAGAACCCCGCCGTAGCCAGAATCCTTAGCCTTCCACCCGACACCCGCTCTCGGCTCTGAGCCTGTCGGAGCATAGTCCTGTTTAGCCTGCGGAATTCTGCCCTATTCCCTTGACACTTGACACTTGTCACTCGCCCTCGTCAC
>JAGLYR010000246.1 GCA_023132135.1 Candidatus Eiseniibacteriota bacterium
CTGGGATTGGGGAATACTGCTGTCCACCGCTCGCGCTCTTTCGCACTTGCTACGCCGCCGGTGCCGCGTAGTACACAGCCCCACCCCGGGGCTCAGAGCGAATCCGCCCGTCCCTCTGCAGTTCATCCAGGTACTTGATCGCTTCGTTGCGGTGAATACCCAATCCGCTGACGACGTCGTCCAGTGTACACGGACGCCGCCTCAGCATCGCCAGGATATCCTCCCTGTGGGCCGCGAATTCATGTTCCTCTTCGGCTCCCCGGAAGTGAGCGATAACCTCGGCGGGGGGAGTGAACAGGGCGGCCAGCTCGCGCAGGTCTTCGCTCGGCACCGGACGGACGGTGGATTCCGCTGGAGGCCGAACGGCCGTGTTGATCTGGACTCTGTCGGGCCGGATTCTCTCGACCAGCGGCAGTATGCGGCGGACGTAGGGAGGGATGCCGGTGATGCCATAGAGCAGGAGGATCTCCAGCCACATCCGGCCCTTGAACATCGCCCGGAATTCAACAAGACCTTCCACCATCTCGTCGAAATCCACGTCCCCGTGCGGACGGTTGACGCATGCGAACATCTCGCGATCGGCGACATCCAGCGAGGGCACAACCAGATCCGCCTTGGCGCAGTCCCGGCGTACCTCCGGGTCGGTCATAAGCGAACTGTTCGTGAGGATGGCGACCGGTGTGTCGGTTATTTTTCTGACAGCGTCAACAACAGCGCCGAAGCCCGAGTGCAGGGTGGGCTCCCCGGACCCGGAGAGCGTGATGTAATCCGGGGGAGCCGATTGTTTCAGGGTCTCTTCGAGCTCCCGGATCACCTGGCCGGTGGGGACGAATTCCCCGCGGGTGGCCGTGAGGTTGGTCGTCCGGCCGAGCTGGCAGTAGGTGCAATCAAAGCTGCACGTCTTGTAGGGAATCAGATCGACCCCGAGGGATCTTCCCAGCCTGCGCGAGGGAACCGGACCAAAGACATGCCGTCTACTAGTCATTGCTGCTTCCCTTCTTCTTTGCGCGGCCCCCTTGCAGAGAAGCCGGGGTCGAGAGATCCGCATGGATCCGGCGCACACGCCACGCGTCCCAGACCATCTTCATGCCGTCCGAAAGCGGATTGACCTTGGTTACGTCGGAGTTGATCCAGCGGACGGGAACCTCCGCGATATGGTAACCAAGCTTCCGAGCAACGTAGAGGACCTCGACGTCGAAGGCCCACCCATCCAGGGTCTGGCGGGAGAAAACGGGCTGGATCACCTCCTGCCGAAAGCACTTGAAACCGCACTGGGTGTCGTGGAGATCCCGCATGACCAGCATCCGAAGGAAACGATTGAAGATCTTTCCCAGAATCTCCCTGCACCAGGGTTGGTGCCGCTCGATGCGGGAGTCCTTGAGCGCCCGGGACCCGATGGCCACGTCCGCCCCTGTCTCCAGAGCCTGGATCAGCTTCTCAACCTCCTGGATGGGAGTCGAAAGATCCGTGTCAGAGAACAGGACATACCGGCCCGAGGCCTCCAGAACGCCCCGCTTCACAGAATAGCCCTTGCCGCGGTTGGGATCGTTCCGGAGGATTTTGTGCGGAATCCCGTTGAGGCGATCGCGGGCCACATCCGATGTCCTGTCGGAACTTCCATCGTCTACCACCAGGATCTCGAAGCTCCAATTCCGGGTGGAAAGATACTCGAGGATGCGCGGAAGCGAAACTCCGAGTCGTTCTTCTTCGTCATAAGCAGGTAGGACGACTGAGAGATATGGTTTGCGGACCGTGGCGCCTTGGGGATCTCCGTTCAACTGTCGTGACTCCAGGATAGCATGGTGAATTGTCGAGTGCACCCGGAGATGCACACCGTGTCTTGTTGACAGGGCAAGAAGTCATGAATAATCCCGACCAGTGTAGCGCGATTGAGACATTGACGCAACGCAGAATGATGGTTCCGGATTACTCTTGACGGCTGGATCGGGAAATCCTATTGTGGCCGGGAATGACTCCGTAATCAGTTACCTCAATCACAGGAGGAATCATGAGTGTGTCGCGGACAGGATGGCTGGCCGGTTGCATCGTGCTGATGGCGGCGAGTGTGCTGCTTTTCCAGCCCGGTTGCGGGCAGCGGCAACAGCAGCAGGCCGGACCTCCGGATCTTATTCCCCGGGAAGTACTCTTCGGAAACCCCGACAAGGTTTCTCCGAAGCTGTCGCCCGACGGGAAGTACATGGCCTACCTGAAGCCGGTTGATGATGTGCTCAACGTGTGGATTCGCACTGTCGGGAAGCAGGATGACAAAGTGGTCACCCGCGACACCGACCGGGGGATCCGCTGGTACTTCTGGGCTTACGACAACGAGCACATTGTCTACGGGCAAGACAAGGCGGGCGACGAGAACTGGCGCCTGTACGCCGTCCATCGCTCCGGCGAGGGAGAGGAAAAGGATCTGACCCCGTTGGAGGGAATCCAGGCGAGGGTCGTGGATCTTCATCCGGATCATCCCGGCGTCATTCTGGTGGCGCTGAACGACCGGAATCCCCAGCTCCACGATGTCTACAAGGTTGATCTGAAGACGGGGAAAAGGACGCTGGTCGAGAAGAATCCGGGGAATTTCGTCGGGTGGATGACCGACAACGACTTCAATCTCCGCGGCGCGTTGGCCATTACGCCCACCGGCGGATTCGATGTCATGATCCGGAAGACCGAGAAGAGCTCCTGGAAGAAGTTCATGGGGTGGGGACCGGAGGACTCCAATACCGGGCCGGTGGGATTCACTCCCGATAACAAGGGGCTCTACCTGATCGACGGGCGGACTGCGAACGCCGCGGAGTTGGTGGAAATCCGGTTTTCCGACAGTAAGATCACGCGCATTTCGGGCGACCCGAGGTACGATGTGAGCAACATCGCATCCGAGCCGAGAACCAACAAGGTGCAGGCGGTGGGATTCTCAAAGGCGCGCCTCGAATGGGAAGTCGTGGATCCCGCCGTCAAGGATGACTTTGCGTACCTCAAGACGGCGCACGAGGGTGATTTCTTTGTCGTGAATCGGGATCTGGCCGACAAGAACTGGCTGATCGCGTATATCACGGACGATGGTCCCGTTTACTACTATGCGTACGACCGCGGTCGCAAGAAATCGACCTTCATGTTCACTCACCGCCCGGAGCTGGAAGGTCTGCCTCTGGCCAAGATGAAACCCATTAGTTTCACGGCCCGGGACGGGCTTAGGATCGAGGGGTATCTGACATTCCCCGTGGGGGTGGAGCCCAGGAATCTCCCGATGGTCCTCAACGTGCATGGTGGCCCGTGGCACCGGGATACCTGGGGGTACAATCCCGAAGCCCAGTGGTTGGCCAACCGGGGCTATGCCAGCCTGCAGGTGAACTTCCGCGGCTCCACGGGATACGGGAAGGAGTTCGTGAATGCGGGTGACCGGGAATGGGGTGGCAAGATGCAGGACGACCTTATCGACGGAGTCGAGTGGGCCGTCGAGCAGGGCTACGTGGATCCCGGGCGGGTCGCGATCTACGGCGGCAGCTATGGCGGCTACGCGGCCCTGGTGGGCGCCACCTTCACACCGGACGTCTTCTGCTGCGCCGTCGACATCGTGGGTCCGGCGAATCTCACCACCTGGCTGGAGAACGTCCCGCCCTACTGGATCCCGATTCTGCCCCTGGTTTACCATCGTGTGGGGAATCCGGAGGAGGACGCGGACTTCCTGATGAGCCGTTCCCCGATCACCAGGGTCGACAAGATCGAGATTCCCATGCTCATCGCCCAGGGCGCCAACGATCCCAGGGTTCCCATGGATGAGTCGGAGCAGATCGTAGCGGCCATGGAGAAGAATGGAATCGAGTACGGCTACTTCCTGTTCGAGGACGAGGGCCACGGATTTGCGAAGCCGGAAAACCGTCTCCTGTTCTACGGCGCGGCCGAGGAGTTCCTGGCCCGCTACATGGGTGGACGATTCGAGGGCGAGAAGATGGGTGTGATCGGCGTCCGGAAACACATCAGCGACGGGGAGTTCGTCACGGCGGCGGAGTAGGGTCGCGCGGAGAGACAGGGCAAATCTGTAGGGTATGCTGACTACACCGAGATGAGACCCATGTGCCCGGTGCACATGGGTCTCGCTCTCTTCCCATGAAAGGACGGCGTCCCATGAGTACCAAGACGGGAACCGACTACGGCATCTACACGAAAGCGATCCATGCGGGGCAGGAGCCGGATCCGCTAACGCTGGCGGTTTCCCCGCCCATCTATCAGACTTCGACCTTCGCTTTCAACAACACCCGGCACGGGGCGGACTGCTTCCGCGGGGAGTCCGACGGCTACATCTACACCCGGTTGGGGAACCCGACCACGCGGATGCTGGAAGACAACGTGGCCGCGCTTGAGAAGGGAGTGGGGGGTCTCGCCACGGCTACGGGAATGGCGGCTACCTGCTCGGTATACTTCGCCCTGTTCAAGGCCGGGGATCACGTGGTCGGCACCGACGCGCTGTACGGCCCGTCCAGGATGGTGGTGGAGCGGGACTGGTCCCGATTCGGAATAGGGTTCTCCTTCGTCGACACATCGGACCTGGACAATGTACGAAAGGCAATGCGCCCGGAGACGAGGATGCTCTACATCGAGTCGCCGGCGAATCCGACCATCAAGCTGACCGACCTTGCCGGCTGTGCCGCGATCGCCCACGAGAACGGGGCGATCCTTGTCGTGGACAACACCTTCATGAGTCCCCACCTCCAGAACCCCTTCGATTTCGGCGCGGACATCATCATCCACAGCATGACCAAGTTCCTGAACGGCCACGGCGACGTTGTGGCCGGGATGATCGTGTTTCGGGACAAGGAGTTGCTGGCGGAAGTGCGCCCGGCGTTCGAGTTCCTCGGTGGAACGATGGACCCGCACCAGGCGTGGCTCGTTCTGAGAGGGATCAAGACCCTCGGGCTTCGCATCGACAGGGCCCAGGAAAATGCGGTGAACATCGCCGGGATGCTGGAGGCCCATCCCAAGGTCGAGCGGGTTTACTATCCGGGTCTCCGGAGCCACCCGCAGTACGAACTGGCTCGAAAGCAGCAGCGCGGACCCGGATGCCTGATTTCCTTCGAACTGAAGGGTGGGCTTGAGGCGGGGAGTCGCTTTCTGGACAGCGTCCGTCTCTGCACGCTGGCAGTTTCGCTGGGTGGGGTTGAGACCCTGATCCAGCTGCCGGCGGGGATGACCCACGCCACCATTCCGCGGGAAAAACGCCTCGCCGCCGGCATTGCCGATGGTCTTGTGCGTGTATCCGTGGGATGTGAGGATGTAGAGGACCTGATGGCGGATCTGGAGCAAGCGCTGGAACAATGTTGAACAAGAACAGTCCCTAGTCCCTAGTCCAAGGAGAAGGGCATCAAAGGCGTGCTACGTGCCACGTGCTTCGTGCTTCGTGCTTCGTGCAAGGACAGGAGCATCGGAAGGGTTGAAGCCCCCGGAGGGGGCGGCTCAGTGTTAGCCCCGGGTGGAACGAAGTGGAACCCGGGGGGAAGGAAGAACAGGAACAACCACCCTCCAGTTTTCCCTCCTTGATCGTCGATCCTTAATCGCCGGCGGTCCCCGTCTTCTTGTCGCGGGGCCCTATCTTCCAGCTCCCTCCGGTCCCGAACATTGTGCGGGTCACCGCGTCCAGCATAATCTCGAATTCCTCGGGATCGCAGCTGCTCGAGAGGAAGTAGTCCATAGGGTTCCGGTTTGCCTGGGGAAGGTCGACATAGCTCTCCATAGTGAAGACTCCTCGATTGGGTGGTGCGCCTGACTGACCATCGGCGGGACGGGGATTGGAGTTTAGCCTGGATTATTCATGAATCCCTGCTGCGAGGGTCGCAGGGTGTGCCTGGACTGCGTTGCGGCGCC
>JAGLYR010000247.1 GCA_023132135.1 Candidatus Eiseniibacteriota bacterium
CCCCCGGCGTTTTTCAACAACCCCTCCCATCCTCCTGACCCGGCTGCACGCCCGCAATCGTCGGAGCCAAGAGCCTGATATCCGGACCGGCTTCCGACCGCCCCTGGTGAGACGATGAAGCTCTCACGCCAGTTTCGGGCCGCTTCGAAAGACCTCCACGACTCGACCCAGGTCATCCTGGCTGTAGAACTCAATGCTCACGCGGCCGCGTCCGGATTTCTCCTGGATTCTGACCTTCGTACCCAACCAGCGTTGCATTCTCTCTTCAAGATCCACAATTTCCGGACTCCTCGCTTCGTCCAGGCGACGCTTGTCCGATTTCGGATCGCGGACGCGCCTCTCCACTTCCCGCACCGACAGGCTTCGCGTCTCGATTTCCCGCGCGAGGCTCTTCTGGCGGCTGGCTGACTTCAGAGTCAGAAGCGCCCGCGCGTGTCCCATCAGAAGAGTTCCACGTGAAACACTCCTGCGGACCTCCTCCGGGAGACCAAGAAGGCGCATCGCGTTGGCAACGGTGGATCGGTTCTTCCCCACGCGGTCGGCGATCTGCGCCTGGGTCATCCCGAACTGCTCGTTCAGAACCCGGTAGGCCTCTGCCTCATCCACAGGATTGAGGTCTTCACGCTGCACGTTCTCCACCAGAGCAATCTCCAGCATTTCCCGCTCATCCACCTCCCGGATCACAGCGGGGATCATCTTGAGCCCCGCCTCTCTGGCCGCGCGGAATCGCCGTTCGCCTACCACAATCTGGTACTTGTCCTCGTGGGGCCTCACCAGGATGGGCTGGACCAGCCCCATTTCCTTGATGGACTCCACCATTTCCTTCATCGCCTCCGGGGCAAACCAGCTCCGTGGCTGGAAGGGGTTGGGCATCACTTCATCCAGACGGATCTTCATCTCCCCACCAGCGACCGGGATTATGGACACGTCCTCCGTGTCCCCCACCCGATCGGGAATGAGGGCTTCCAAACCTCTCCCCAGTGCTTTTCTAGCCATCCTGCATCACTTCTTTCGCTAGTTCCATGTAGCTCTTCGCTCCAGTCGAGAGAAGATCGTACATGAGAACGGGCCTACCGAAACTCGGCGCCTCCGACAGGCGCACATTCCTCGGCACAATTGTCTGATACACCTTCTCCGCAAAAAAACGCCTCGCGTCCTCTGCCACTTGCCGACAGAGAGTGAGCCGCTGGTCAAACATGGTCAACAGGATCCCCTCGATCTTGAGATCCGTGTTCACGTTGCGCTGGACCAACCTGATGGTATTCAGTAGATGACTCAAACCCTCGAGAGCGTAGTACTCGCATTGGATAGGGATGAGGACCGATGACGCGGCGACCATTGCATTGAGTGTCAGAATCCCCAGCGATGGCGGGCAATCGATGAAAACGAAATCGTATTGATCCGCCACTTCATCCAAGGCATTCTTGAGCCTTCGCTCGCGGGCCAGCGCCGGCACGAGCTCCACTTCCGCGCCCGCCAGTCTCTGGTTTGCCGGAACGAGTTTCAGCAACGGCAGCGCCGTGTCATGAATCACATCCTTGAGCCGGGCTTGCTCAAGGACCACCTCGTAGATGCACGGCGAGTCCTTCGCCGCTATCCCCAGACCACTGGACGCGTTGGATTGGGGATCCATGTCCACCAGCAGGACACTGCGCTCTGCAGCCGCCAGTGAGGCCGCCAAGTTCACCGCCGTCGTGGTTTTCCCCACGCCGCCCTTCTGATTCACGATTGCCACAACCCGGCCCACTGGCTGGTCCCCTTCCGCGATCGTCGGAGCCGAGAGCCTGACATACGGTCTCGCCTCTGTTACCGCTTCTACCGCTTCTCTATGATCACGAACTCGCGCTTCCCATGGAGTCCCGGCGAGACAGCTGCTTTCACTTCCACAATCTCTCCTCCACACTTCGCCAGCATGGACTCCGCCTCCACCTTCTCCCTGGC
>JAGLYR010000248.1 GCA_023132135.1 Candidatus Eiseniibacteriota bacterium
GCAAGCAATCTCCAGGAAACACAAGGGCCCTGTTCATCCGCACTCCACAATGGATGAGCAACGGCACTACCGCCAGCCGGCTGCAGGCCTGGCACAGACCTTGCGTCAACCAGTGAGTACAACTGAATAGGGTTCGCCCCCAAACTTCGACGCATCCCTGCAGTGTTGGTGATGCTCTTTCCCTAGACCGACTTCAACTCTCTTGACGCGCGGACCTGCTGGGGATCGGCACACGGCTACTGCGGGGAAAAACAGGAGCGGGTCACACTGATCCGCTCCTGTTTTTTCGTACAACGCCCTTCTCCGGAACGGCGACTGGTCTTGCTCAGGCGTCCTTCCCGCAAGTTCCGCACAGATTGCACAGACTCGACCCATCCCCCAGGCCCATCTGCTTCCTGATTTCCTCCAGACGGTTGACTTCGTCGGCCGTCAGTGTTTTCAGGTTTCCCACCTGGCGCGCTGCATGGGTCACGCGGGCGCAGTACTCCACCTTCTCCAGCTTCCGGAAAGCATCTGTCAGATCCTTTCCGACGGTGAGGGACCCATGGCGATCCAGAACCAGTGCGTCATGCTTGCGCACCAGGGACCGGATCGCCTCCGGCCCTTCCCGTGATGAGGGAGTTGCATAGGCCGCCGTGGGAATGCATCCGAAGACCAGAACGATCTCCGGGATCACACACTGGGCGAGAGACAGACCCGCCAGGGTGAGCGCAGTGGTGATGGGAGGGTGCGCGTGAATGATGGCGCGAATGTCCGGTCTCTCTTGGTAAGCCGCTATGTGCATCGGGAGCTCACTGGAGGGATCCGCCGGGCCCGAGAGAACCCTGCCGGCGAAGTCCGCGTACACCAGATCGCTCGGACCAAGCTCGCCCAGGCACGAACCCGAGGGTGTGATGAGGAGCGTGTCCCCCGTGGCTCGAACACTGATATTCCCATCCGTCGCGGCCACCAGGTCTTTTGCATAGACCTTGCGCCCGATCTCAACGATTTCCTTCCGGATCTGCCATTCGCCGCGCATGGGAAAGAGACAGGACCTCTCTGGCGTAAACTAGCCGGTCCACTGAATCTCGTCGACGATGCCGATGATGATGGACCGGATCGGCGCGTTGTCCTCGTCCACAATCTGCCGGGCCGAGTTACCCTCGTCGATCATGAGCACAAGATCGCCCACCCCGGCATCCACCGAATCGATCGCGAGGAGGTACCCTCCCTCCTCGCTCCCATCGGGCCGGATGCGATCGACCAGAAGCAGACGCCGGTTGTCGTAGAAGGGATGGTTGATCGTTGAGTAGACGGTTCCCCTGACCATTCCCAGGATCACGGCCGGATCTCCTCGCCTTCCCGCGTGGCCCCGTCCACAATGCCCACGATGGCATGGTCGACCGGGACAAACCAGGGATCGAGGGTCAGGGCGGCCTCGCGCGAGGCCTCGTAGTAGATGAACTCGCCGGGCCCCGCCATGCCCGTGGAGTCCGCCGCTACGAAAGGATCGCCCTTGGGCTTCGCGTGCTTGTCCAGCGGTTCCACCAGAAGCATCGGGACACCCTTCAGCCCCTGGTAGACCACGCAGGGAACCACCGTTCCAACCACCCGGCCAAGGTGCATTGCGGCTATCCCTTCTGCCGTTGGGGACGGAAGCGGGTGGAATCGCCAATCTTCCGGATCATGTCCTCGTGGAGAACCGGAATCACAGTCTGCTGGATCCAGATCCGGCGGTCCCTGATTCTGGCAACCCCGATCTCTACCGCCGCTTCCACATCGTGAATCTTGCCCGTGAAGAGCGCCATTCCCTTCCCACCCAGACCATCGCCCAGCCGGATTTCCATGATCCTCACTTCCGCGCCCTTCACCCCGGCATCCGCCGCGTCGATCACCGGAGCCACGTTGGCGGTCTCAATCACACCCAGCGCGTCGTACTTGCCCTTCTGCCGCTTTCCCAGAATGGCATCGCGAACGGTGGGATGCACCGCGGGAAGCATGACCTTGTCCACCACTGCATCCCCACCCACACGGATGGCTTCGTCAAACGACTCCTCCACCGCGGCGACCGCTCCCCCGATCAGAATCAGGTACTTGCCCCGCTGGATGGTCCCCACCTGGATAATCTCGATGGGCGCCTTTTTCACCATAGCGTCGGCTGCAGTGGCTCCGACAGCGATACTATTCAACTCTATCAATGCCAAGGCTGGTTGTTCCATTATGCGATCTCAACAAGTGAAAAGGATGGTTGTTCCATTAGACGATCCTGAAGTGATCCACCAATACACACCGGCGTTCCCGGGCAAAATTCCTCGGGCCCGTCACTCCCTCGCCCGTGGGCGAGGCAATGGAAAACGAACAGTGACCCTCTCCGCCGAAACCGAGCCCGGCGACGGCCGGTCCGTTCTTGACGAAAATACTGCAGTCCATCGTCCTGGCCATACGGCTCAGGTTGTCCAGATTCCTGGAGTGCATGATGGCCGAGTGCCTGAATCCATGCTCGACCTTCAGCGCCAGGTCGATGCCCTCATCCGCGCTCCGGACCCTCACCAGCGGCAGGATGGGCGTCATCTGCTCGCTCAGCACGAGCGGGTGATCCGCATCCGTCTCAACGACTGCCAGACGGATCTCCGGGCCAACGTTCACGCCAATCTTCGACAGAATCACGTCCACATTCCTGCCGATCAGGGACTTCTCCACCGCCGGGATCTTCCCGGGCTCCCTCTCGGGGAAAAGCACCCGCTCCATCTGGCGAAGCTGGACTGTCGTCAGCACGACAGCGCCCTGCCGTTTCATTGATGCGAGCAGGGCATCGGCGATGGAACTGACCGCCAGGATCTCCTTCTCGCAAACACAGACAATGTTGTTGTCGAAGGACGCACCCCGGACGATGTCCCGGCCGGCCTGATCCAGATCCGCCGTCTCATCCACCACCACGGGCGGGTTCCCGGGACCGGCGCAAATGGCGCGCTTGCCGCTCCGCATTGCCGCCTTGACCACACCCGCACCACCCGTGATGCAGAGCAGGCGGACCCCCGCGTGTTTCATCAATTCCTGCGCGGACTCGATCGTCGGTTCGGCCAGCGTGGTGACAACATTGGGAGGCCCCCCGGCTTCCCGGATCGCTTGATTGATAAGCGCGACGGTCCGGATGGAGACCTTCCTGGCCGAGGGATGCACATTGAAGACAACACTGTTGCCCGCAGCCACCATTCCGATGGTATTGCAGATGATGGTTGAGGTGGCGTTGGTCACGGGCGTGATGGAACCGATGACGCCGTAGGGTGCGGCCTCAAAGAGCGCGAGCCCGTGATCTCCGGATCGGGCCGTGGGCGTCAGGACCTCGGGCCCGGGAGTCTTCTCCGCCGCAAGACGGTTCTTGGCGGTTTTGTCTTCCGGGCGCCCAAAGCCGGTCTCTGCCACGGTTTCGGCTGCCAGCGGTTCCGCGTGCTCCAGGATCATCTTCCGGATCCCGGAGATGATCCTGTTTCGATCGGACAACGTCATCGCCACGAGAGCCCGCTGGGCCTCGGCGGCCGCGCGGACTGCGGAGTCGATGTCAGCGAACACTCCCTCCGTCAACCGGTCCGATAGCGCGGCAGACGGCGCCGGGGATGGCGCGGACACGCCCGGTCCCCCGAGCGATGCCACCACTCTGCGGGCAATGTCCCGGACCTGATCGTCTGTCATCTGAACCGCCATACCCCTACTCCCAAAATGGAGTCAGCACAGATCTCCTGCAATGCGGCTCTCCAAACAGGGATATCCTCACTCGTCCCGAGACCGGGCTACTTCTTGTACTTGACCTTCCCCCCCACTTCCCAGGAATCCACGATGGCCATGATCACAGCATCACACGGCCGCCGGTCGGTCGCCACAGTCTGGCGGGCCGAGCTCCCCGAAGCGTAGAGGACAATCTCACCCACCCCGGACCCAACAGCGTCCGCCGCCACGACGAATGCACCCTTGGGTTTTCCCTCGAGGTCGACCTGCTGCAGGAGCATGAAGCGTAGACCTTCCATGCTCTGCTCCTTGCGCGTCGCCACAACCGTGCCGACCACCCTGGCCAGGATCATGGTAACTCCTTATTCTTCCTACTTGCCCGTCTTTTTCAGTTCCGCCCGGACTTGCTCCAGACGTCCCAGCGGAAGTACCAGATCGACATTCGTGTGCGGACGAGCAATCACGTGGACGGCGACAATCTCACCGACCTTCGAAGCACTCGCCTGGCCCGCGTCGCAGGCCGCCTTGACCGCCGCCACGTCTCCCCGGATCACCGCAGTGACGTACCCGCCACCGATCTTTTCGTAGTAGACGAGCTCCACCTTTGCCGCCTTCACCATCGCATCCGCCGCCTCCACCATGGCGGCAAAGCTCCGGGTCTCGATCATGCCAAGGGCTTCTGCCATTGTAGACTGCCTCCCTGGAATGGTTTGTCTTCGACTGCCGTTCGCGGGCCCACTCCTCCCGCTCCCGGCTACTTCTTCATGACTCTTCCTGTTATTGCCTCAATGGACTCGACTGCCGCGCGCCAGCCAACATCAATGTCTCTCTCTTCCCCCCCAAGATAGACCCGGCCAAAACTCCCGAAGGCACGAACCTCAAGGATGTTGATCTCCGAAGCCTTCTCGGCCTCGTTTGCCGCCAGCGCCGCATAGGCCGCAGGCTCGACCTCCATCACGTAGAGCGTCTGGCCGGGGATGATCATGTTTCCGTGCCGCATCCGGTTGATGAGCTGGGTCTGGTAATCATCAATCCGGCGGATCACCTGGCTGGTGAGGATTCTGGGTTTCCAGCGGTCCTCCTCCTTGAGATTGAGGGCCTGCAGAATCGCCCGCCCTGCCTGACGAACGTCCGCCTGGGATTCGGAGTGAATCTCCAGAAGCCCGTACAGCCTTTCCACAATCTGCATCCCGGGGGTCACTCGCGTCGACTTGAGCGCCACATCCGTGATCCGGTTGATCTCAATTCCGGGAGAAATCTCCACGTACAGGCACGTCATGTGGGCGATGGGCAGGAAGCCTTGGGCTGTCGTCCCCATGAAAGCGGCGTGCTGCGGCTGAAGGTTGTCGAGGAACACGTACGACCTGAGATCCATGGAGTCTCCCCGCGTTGTACAGACCCGTCTAATTGGAAAGGGTTACACGCCTGGCTTCGTCGACAATCCGGATCCCCGCGCTGGCGCCGATCCTCGTGGCGCCGGCCTGAATCATCTTTTCGGCGTCCGCCGCCGAGCCAATCCCCCCGGCGGCCTTGACCCCCATCTTTGCTCCCTTCACGGCTTCGCTCATCAGCGCCACATCCCCCACCGTCGCTCCCGCCGAAGCGAAGCCGGTGGAGGTCTTGACGTAGTCTGCCCGCGCTTTCCTGGCCAGCTGGCAGGCCACTGCCTTCTCCTCGTCGGTGAGGAGGGCGGTCTCGATAATGACCTTGAGGATGGCCCGACTCTCGTGGCAAGCGTCGGCCACGGCCCGGATGTCGCGCTCCACCAGCGCGTAGTCCTCCCCCTTTAGAGCACCGATGTTGATAACCATGTCAATCTCCCGCGCTCCCTCGCGGATTGCGCGTCGCGCTTCCATGGCTTTGATCTCCGGCTGGTGAGCTCCCAGGGGAAAGCCGACGACCGTGCACACGCGCACGTCGCTCCCCGCCAGCTCGTCCCGGCACAGGGGAACCCAGTTGGGATTGACGCAAACCGTGGCGAACCCGTACTCGCTGGCTTCCCTGCAAAGCTTGCGGATTTCCTCCCCAGTGGCATCTGGCTTCAGGTGGGTGTGGTCTATGTACTTGGCCAGGTCCTTGGGGACACCCTCTCCCCCGGGCCCCAGGCTGATGCGATCCGCACCTGTGGTGTTGATGAGCGTGCGGACAGCCTCCGGGTTCCTCTGGATACAGTCGGCGCAGAGCCCGCAAATCAGCTCCCCGCAGATAGTCTCCTTTGCCTCGGACGAGAGACCGGCTCCCGTCGAGAGCATCGATGAGACTTCCCGGGCAATGCGCTCCAGATCGTTGGCCGAAACCTGCCCGGATGGGGCCGCTCCCGGCGCCGGAGGCGGTGGCGGCTCAACCGCTTGCCCACTCTCCACCTCGCCGATCATCGCAACCCGCTTCAGGTGGCGTTCTTCCTTGCACTCGGTGGTCAGGAACACGTCGACAAGCTGCTCGGCAAGCCCGAGTCCAATGAGGCGCGCACCCAAGGTCAGAACGTTGGCATCGTTGTGCTCCCTGGCATTGCTGGCGGAGGAAACGTCGTAGCAGAGCGCGGCCCGGACGCCCGGCACCTTGTTGGCGACCATGGCCGACCCGATTCCGGCGCCGTCGATGATGACACCGCGTTCACAGTCCCCCGAGGCCACAAGCCTCGCCACTGCCGCGGCGATTCTGGGGTAGTCAACCGCTTCCTCGCTGAAGGTACCGCAGTCCTCCAGCACGTAGCCCTGAGAATTGAGGTAGGCCCTGAGCTGCTCCTTGAGCTGGAAGCCCCCGTGGTCCGCCCCTATCGCAATGCGGTTCACTGTACGCACGTCCGTCATGTCCCATTCCCGGTGAGAGCGGAACTCTTTGTCCCCATGGCTGATATCCACGGATCACAAGAAGATATGCGGATTTCAGTATGTGTCGCAGACCCGGAAAGTCAAGGTTTTTCCGGGCGGGGGATGAAACAGCGAGGGCGCGGGGGGGGGCGAGAGCGAGAGGGCGAGGGCGCGACAAGACGAGGATCGCGGACATGACCCGATTTCCGGCGGAGCCGTTGACGGCGCCATGCGCCTGCGAAATTGGGATCGTGTCCCCGGGATCCGAGGGCATTGATTCCTGGCTTGGCCCAAAACACCGTTCGTCCTGA
>JAGLYR010000249.1 GCA_023132135.1 Candidatus Eiseniibacteriota bacterium
TGAGCCCGTCGAAGGACCCAACACTGCCGTCTCCCAAAACCGTTCGGCCTGAGCCCGTCGAAGGACCCAACACTGCCGTCATCTATGAGCCCGCCCCCGGGCGAATCTCACCACAGCGGAGTATGTAAACCCAGAAAACCACGATTCATCTCCTCACCCGCCGCTCCGACAGATCCGTCGACCCTTCGACGGGCTCAGGGCGAACGGAGGGAGTAGCATTGCCCGGGTCAGACCTTGCATGCGCGCGTGCAAGACCTGACCCCAAGACGCGCGCATCAGCTTCCGATCATGAACGAATCCATGAAGAAAGCCCGCCAGCATCAATCGCACTGCGGACTCCGGATCAATGCTCGGTCGTCAATCTCATCAGGTAGGTCCCCTTCACCTCGCGCCCCTCCCAATCCGCCCAGCTGTCCTGGCGTTCAAAGACAATCCGGACCGGCGTCGTCATCCCTTCAGATACTTCCACGCGAAGGATCTCCCTCTCGTTGGCCGGCATGGGACCGAAAGCGCCGCTTCCCCGGGCAAAGGGAGAGAGGGTTTCGGCCTCTCCGGTCGATGACACCACGAGCGTATGAACACCGGGCCGGGCCGCAAACCGGAACTTGCCCCTGCCGCTCTTGCTGTGGTACGCCGCGGTGGGAACTTCATCGGACCGAAGATCGCCGAGGTGAGTTCCTGTTCCCTCATGCAAGCTGAACACCAATGGGAATCCCGGATTCGACTGCCACGAGCACTCGATGTACCCCTTGGGCACGCCCCCGGGGAGGTTGTCGATGCACGTGGCGCAGCCGGTGGCGAGAACCACCGCGCACAGCACAAGTATCGCGAGTTGGATGGGGACACGGGATGACATTGAATCCTCCTTGCGGTGTTCCATACAACCCATCGACCTCTCGGCGGACGAGGTCCATCAGAAAAACACCCAACTTGCATTTCTAGCCTGAGCAGATCCGTTCATAGCCACAACTTCCTGTCCAAGCTACGATATTGAATCGCCTCCGAGATGTGGCTCGACTTCACATCCTCCGAACCCTCCAGATCAGCGATCGTCCGGGACACCTTGAGAATCCGGTCGTAAGCCCGGGCCGAGAGACCCAGCTGGGAGATAGCCATCTTGATCAGCCCCGCCCCCTCGGAATCGGGCAGGCACCACGCCCGGATGTCCCGCGGCAGCATCATCGCGTTGGAAAAAATCCGCCTCCGCCGCTCGAACCTCCCGGCCTGGATGCCACGGGCCTGAACCACCCGCGCCCGCACGTCCGTGGATTTTTCCCCTGTCTCCCGGCTGGCCAACTCCTGGTAGGTGACAGAGGGCACCTCGATGTGGATGTCGATTCGGTCGAGAAGGGGACCCGAGATCTTGGACAGGTAGCGTTCGACCTCCACCGAGGAACACGTGCACTGATTCTTGCGGTCCGTACGGTATCCGCAGGGGCAGGGATTCATTGCGGCCGCGAGCATGAACCCTGAGGGGAAGTCCAGGGAAATGGCCGCGCGGGAGATGGTGACGGAACCATCCTCGAGCGGCTGCCGCAGAACTTCCAGAACGTTCTTCCGGAACTCGGGCAGCTCGTCCAGGAAGAGGACTCCCCGGTGGGCAAGGCTCACTTCTCCGGGACGGGGGTAGCGCCCGCCTCCGATGAGACCTGCGTCGCTGATGGTGTGATGCGGTGAGCGGAAGGGACGCTCCAGGACAAGGGCCGTGCCGTTCGGCAAAAGGCCGGCCACCGAGTGGATCTTGGTGGTCTCCAGCGCTTCCTCCAGGGTGAGCGGCGGGAGAATCGTCGGGAGACGCCTGGCCAGCATGGTCTTGCCCGACCCCGGTGGACCTATGAGCAAGATGTTATGCCCGCCGGCGGCCGCCACCTCCAGAGCGCGCTTGGCATGCTCCTGTCCACGGACCTCGGCGAAGTCCAGGTCGTCGTTGCCTCCCTCCGGCTCTTCGGCCAGAACGGTCCGGTGAGGCTTGAACGCGCCGGGATTCTTGATGACGGATGCGGCGTCGCAGAGTGTGGCTACGGGATACACGTCGATCTTCTGGATGACCCCGGCCTCCCTGGCGTTCGGTTCGGGAACGATGAGGTTGCGGATCCCCCGGCTGGCCGCCTCCAGGGCCATTGGCAGAACCCCGCGCACGGAACGGACGCATCCGTCCAGGGACAGCTCCCCAAGAACCAGTGTGTCGGCCAGCGCGCCGGTCTCAATCTGTTCCGTGGCAGCCAGGACGCCCAGGGCTATGGGGAGATCGAAGGCCGCTCCTTCCTTTTTCATATCCGCGGGTGCGAGATTGACCGTGACCCGCTTGGCAGGGAACATGTAACCGCTGTTCTTGATGGCAGGAAAAACCCGGTCCCGGGATTCCCTTACCGCTTCGGTGGGCAGCCCGACCGTGGCGTATGACGGCAGTCCGGATCCGAGATCGATCTCAACTTCGACGATGAAGGCGTCGACGCCCAACACCGCACAACTCAAAACCTTTGCAAGCACCTCGTCCCATCCCTTCCCCCCACTTGTCACTTGTGCTGCGTGCTACGTACTACGTGCTATGTGCTATGTGCTTCGTGCTCCGTGCTCCGTACAAGGAAAAAGGCATTGGAGGTCCCCGGACCTTCCTCTCCTACCTTCTCCCCTTTTCCTGCTCTCCAGCTCTCGCCTTGTCGCGAAAAAAAGCGGGGTTCCCCCCACTCCAGAGATAACCCTACGGCGGTCCGCCGCCAATGTCAACACCGTTGTTGCTGACTGATGCCCCAGTCTTTGCCGAGTTTTGCCTGTCTCGACATTTGCGCGTGAATCCGTGCTTGAGCGGAACCCCGATATCTGATATAATGTGCAATGTTCCAGCCTATGATCATCACTCAGGCTGCACGCCAGACAGCTCCGATACATCACCACGCAGCCTTTTTCTTCTTGCCGCGAGGAGACCTATGCAGCCCCTACCTCGCACACGCCTGCAGCGGTACCGGACCATCCTATTTCCCTCCGCCTGTAACAGATACCCGTGGAAGACAACGTCGCATGATTTGTCGGTCTCCAGGGAGGTGGCATGATGTCTACCCTCAAGTTCCTTCTGGTGTGTCTGGTGATCCTTGCGTCTGTCCTCGTAGGGCGCGCCGGCCCCATAGTTGCACAAGAAGCGGACGATCCACCCAAACAATCGTCCTACAGGGTCACGTCAGCTGTCATGGGTTCCGCTGGAGCTCCTGGCGCAAGTGCCAGCTATCAGATCCAGGGTACGATGGGCCAGTCGACTCCCATCGGGATAGGGTCGGCGGCGGACTTGATCCTCTACGCCGGATTCTGGGGAAAGTTCTGGTCGATGATGTCCTCGGTGAACCACTTCTTCCCCGAGAACTACGAGAACCTGCTGTTCCAGAACTTCCCTAATCCGTTCAACCCCACCACCACGCTCAACTACACCGTGGCCCAGGAAAGTCCGGTTGAGATCACGATCTACAACGTCCAGGGCCAGAGGGTTCGGACGCTGGTTCGGGACACCCGCATGCCCGGGCGATACTTCGCCGTCTGGGATGGCACCAACGACGGCGGCCAACCCGTGGCGACCGGGATGTATTTCTATCGAATGAAGGTTGGGAAATACACGTCGGTGAAGAAGATGTTGATGTTGAAGTAACCGTACTCCGTGCTTCGTGCTCCGTGCTCCGTGCTAAGGAGAACAGCATTGGAGTGAAGCCCGCTGAGAGCAACAGGAGGCTAGTGACATGAAACGCATCGCGACGATCTTCCTGGGTTTGATCATTGCAGGGGTGCTCTTCTCTCCCACCGCGGCTGAGGTCCCCCGCCTGATCAACTACCAGGGAATCCTCACCGATAGCAACGGCCAACCCATCGACGAGCCAAAGGATCTCACCTTCACGATCTATCCGGACAGCGCGCAAGGATCTGTTGCTATCTGGACCGAGGAGCACGCGCTGGTTCCTGTCAACGAGGGACTGTTCAACGTCATCCTGGGCGGCATCGAGGCAATCCCGGACAGCGTGTTCGAAAGCGCCGATCGCTGGATGGGCATTACAGTCGATAGCGATCCGGAGATTGCCCCGCGAATGCAGATCACATCCGTGCCGTGGGCCTTCGAATCCACCCTCGCGGATTCCTCCCGCAAGAGCGATTGGTTCGGTCTTGGAAACATACCGGATGGCTTCGCAGATGGAATAGACAATCAAGGCGGTGCCGCAGGCGGAGGCTGGTTTGATGACAGTACCGTCGTACGACTGGAGGACCCTGCTGATTCGGTGGGTATTGGCACCGCAATGCCAACAGAGAAGTTCCAGGTAGTCGGCAGCGCACTCATCGACAGCCTTTTGGTCAAACACATCGGGGCCATCCGGCACGCGGCCCAGTTTCCGGGCGAATTCGCCAGCGACAGGATCGCTGCAGCCATAGCGGATCTGCCGGCCGAGGGCGGGGTCGTGGATGCCACCGGACTGGCCGGATCTCAGACACTGGCCACCAACGTCTTTGCGGATGCGGGCAACAAGAGTGTCACTCTCATTCTGGGGCCCGCAACATATGACGTCCAGGCAGGGCAGAAATACACCGGCTCGGGGGGTGTGAACATCATCGGCCAGGGCTATGGCAACACTGTGCTGGTTGCCGCCTCGAGCATGGACATGATCACCATTCTCCCACCCACCTGGGGACCCAGAGCCCACATCGCGGACCTGGGTATCAACATCGGATCTACAAACAGCACGGCCATATTCCTGGAAGGGAGTGTCAACCACGTCGTTGAGCGTGTCTTCTTCACCTGCAACACCGGCTCCACCGTCCCTGTAATCAAGAACATTGCCTACAGCGTCCACATTCACGACTGCACGTTCGTCAACGGCGGCCGCGTGATCGAGTTCTGGTCCCAGAGCGGCTTTGTCGATCACTGTCGCTTTAACAACTGCGATGTGAGTGTGTGGGTTCGAACGAACTGCATCTCCGTCACCAACTGTCTATTCGGCGAGCCGATGGGGCGCCATGCGTTCTTTATTGACGGAGCAGGATACAACTGCACTTTCGCCCGCAATCGTTGTGAAGGTGGTGTCGCCGAGTACGTCAAGATTGTGGGAGACGCCGCCTGGTATCCCGTACGTTCTCTGACGATCCGAGAGAACTACTTCACGCAAATGAACACACCCGCCATTGACGGCATCTATCTGAAGAACGTCGCCGGTGTCTCGATCGAGAGCAACTGGTTTGCAGAGGGGTTTCCCGGCACCGGCGCCAGTTGCGTTGTGTTTGATGGAGATGTGTCTGATGTGGTCCTCTCCGCCAATACCACCAACACGGATGCCACGATGCCCGGCTATGAGGACGTTCCCCTGGCGGTGAACAATGTAACCGTCACGCAGTCCAGCCTGCCCGGCGCGTTCGGGGGTGACCTGACTGTGGGCGGACAAATCTCAGTCTCAAACTTGATTAATCTCGCGCCGACATTGCCCCCCGATGATCCGGTCGAGGGTGATGTCTACATGGACGAGACCACCCACAAGTTGATGGTCTTTGACGGGACTACATGGCAGGGATGTTGGTAGTCGAGCGGAGCGTTTTGAGTGGAGGATACGATGAAACTGCGAAACTTGGTGATCAGCCTTCCGATTCTGGCTGCCGTGATGTTCATTTCGCTCACGGCTGAGGCCGGAGTCGAAACTAGCGTTGAGACATTCGAGAACTTCTTCCAGATGAATGGCGATTCGACGACTGCTTGGTGGGATACAACCGGGGCAGGGCAACTCACCCTGCCACCCTTTCAGCTAGTTTCGGTAGATACTTCCCACGTACCGGGGCACTCGGTTGGTGTTATGGTCTCCGGTGACTACGCCTTTGTCGCTGCTGGAGACTCGGGCCTTCAGGTAGTGGATGTCACTCACCCGGACAACCTAGTTCTTGTTGGCGGCTGTGATACACCTGGAAACGCATACGCAGTTGCCGTCGCCGGGAATTATGCTTATGTCGCTGATGGCACAGCGGGCTTACGCGTTATGGACATCAGTGATCCCGAGAACCCGACCGACGTGGCGAGCGAGTATCCGCCATTCGACGCACGTGGAATAGCCATCGCCGGGAACTATGCTTACATCGCGGACGGAATCCTCGGGATGTTCGTAATCAACGTTGCCGATCCGTTGAATCCTGCGGTTGGCCCAAGTTACGGGTGCGGCGCGACCAACGCGGTTGCGGTCGAAGGGAACTCGGCGTATCTGGGCTGCTCGTCCGGCGGTTTCCATGTGGTCGACATCAGCAACCCCATGTCTCCCACGCAAATAGCCACATCCCCGATCTGGATTGGCACCGCATATGGCATAGCCGTAGCAGGTAACTACGCTTTTGTGGCCAACGGCTGGGACGGGTTGTTTGTTGTAGACATAGATGTTGACTCTCCTCAGTTCACGTGGCCAGTCGGGGGATGCTTGACGAACGGCGATGCCCGCGGCGTGACGCTCGCGGGAGATTGGGCCTATGTCGGGGATTCCAGCGGCGGCTTGACTGTCGTAGACATCAGCGACCCTGTGAATGCTGTTGTTGCCGGCCCGGCGCTCGCCACGCCAGGGCAGGCCGTTTCCACGGCCGTTTCCGGCGAGCATGCCTACGTCGCATGCGTTGGTGGAGGACTGGTCGCTGTGGACATTGCCGAGCCGATGTCGCCGCCCCTCCTCGTTGCCCAACACGCCACGCTCGGCAAACCCACTTCTGTCACCACCGACGGGAATTACGCATACGTGACCGACGGTGATCTCGTAGTATTCGACATCGAGAACCCGTGGGATCCGGAACCTGTCGATACGTTGGTTACCCCGGGCGACACCTGGGATGTCAAGATCGCCGGTGACATCGCGTATGTGGCCGACGGTGAGCCCCATCTGCTGGCCGTTGACATCACAGACCCTAGGGATTGCGTCTGGGAGGGTTTCTGGGGCACACCTGAGGAACCGGGCGACATTGTCGTCTCTGGTGACTATGCCTACGTCGCAGACGGTGGTAGGGGACTTGTTATCTTGGACGTAAGTGTTCCGGCCGCTCCGGACTCTGTCTACAGGTTCCACTTTGGTGGGGGTGGCATAGCGAAGGGACTGGCGATTCGGGGAGACTACTGCTACGTCGCGGACAACACACTCGGGCTCCGCGTCGTGGACATTAGCAACCCTCTGTTGCCGGTGCTGGAATCCACGACAGATACTCCAGGGACGGCTCTGGCTGTGGCCGTGGATAGCACTGGAACGCGCGCGCTTGTGGCGGATGGGGACGAGGGTGTTCAAGTTCTCGACGTGACGGATGTATCCGATCCCTCCTTCCTATGGGGTTATCAAACCCCGGGCAAAGCCTGGGACGTCGAGATCTCCGGTAACGTGGCCGTCGTCGCCGACGGCGACCCAGGAGTTCTTCTGATCGACTTCAGCGATCCGCTGCTCGGGACCCGAGATACAGATGGTGATGCATGGAATGTTGTGCTGGACGGGGACTACGCATATGTGGCGGACGCCACGGCGGGCTTCCATGTGATCGACGTCAGCGATCCCCAGGCGCCCGGATCTCCCATCATTCTCGCCGGCACGGTCTCAGACATCGCCGTCGAGGGGTCATACGCATACGCATCATGCCTCGACGGGCTCTGGTCTGTCGACGTTACAGACCCCACGATTCCAGACAGCGCCGGCTACGTTCCTCTGAGCGGCATAGCTCTCGCGGTCGACGTCTCGGGCGTACACGCTTACGTAGCCGCCGGTGAATTCGGAGTGCAGGTGGTTGATGTGACAGACCCCGAGAACATGTCTCTCATGGACTCTCTCGATACGTACGGAAACGCCCAGGACATTGTTGTTGAGGGGAACATTGCCTGCGTAGCAGGGGGGACCTTCGGGCTTCAACTCATCGATGTCAGCAACCCGGATAGCCTGGTTCTGCGTGGCACATACGATACACCCGGCCTGGCTCGGGGCGTGGCAGTATCGGGAGATTATGCCTATGTCGCGGACGGCACATCCGGACTTCTGGTCATCGACGTCAGTAATCCCGGCAGTCCCAAATGGAAGGGCCAGTACAACACTCCCGGGTCCGCAATGGGGGTCGATATTGTGGGCGATGTCGCCTTTGTAGCTGATTCGGCTTCAGTAGTTGCGCTGGACGTGTCAACTCCCGCCACGCCTGTTCTGCTGGGAAGCCGGGGCACGCTTGGAACAGCAAGAGGGATTGCGGCGGTCGACAGTATCGCCTTCGTGGCCGATGGAGACAGTGGGCTGCAGGTCGTCGTCAACAGGGACCCCGTGCTGGCGACATTCGATCCAAACAGCGCCCACCCCGACTACCATGGCACTTCATACTGCGTGAAGGTGGTCGGCGACTCCGTCTTTCTGGCCGACGGTCCAAGCGGAGTCCACCTCATCGACATCACCGATCCCGCGAGCCCACAGCACCGGGTCAGGTACCGGCACTGTGGAGTCCTGGGCGCCCGCCGTCTGGATGTAGTCGGCGACATGATATATATCGCCACGCAAGACTATGGCCTCACGGTCTACGATCAGCACACAGAGACCCCCTACCCCGTGTGTGTAAGCATCATCAGGGTTGCCACTCCGGGATCCGCCGTATCTGTCGCTGTTCGCGATGGTTATGCCTACGTGATGGATGACGGTTTTGGCCTCTGGGCTGTCAATCTCGAGGATGCTGAGTGTCCTACCCTTGTTAACGCCTATAACCTCGACGGCTATGCGCGGACGGTAGCTGTCGATGGCGATCGGGCTTACACGCCATGGGCGGGGGGTTGGGCGAAGAGCGGCTTCCATGCCTTGGACATTCATGATCCTCTTTCTATCGCTGAAGCTGGGGCAACCGACTACAGCGGGCATGGCATCAAAGACCTCGCCGTAGATGGAGACTACGTCTACGCGGCCTCTCAGCGAGAGTTCCGGGTCTTCAATATCTCCGATCCGGCGGACCCGATACCCTGGGGCGTGGCGACGGGTCAGCTCGGTACCCGCGGCCTGGCAATCTCAGGCGACCATGTCTACACGACAGACACATGGTTTGGGCTTCGCGTGTTCGATGTCCGGAATCCCGCCAGCCCCACGATGGTCGGAGCGTACGACCCGGACTGGGAACCCTGGGCCATTGAATTGAGTGGAGACTACGGCTTTGTCGCCGACCACAGCGCCGGCCTCCACGTCGTGGATATCAGCAATCCCCTAGAACCCACGTTCGTTACGGACTATCCCACGAGCCAGCCGTACGACGTCACTGTGGATGGCGATTACGCTTACATCGCGGATCACGATGAAGGGCTTATCGTGCTTCGCGTCTTCGACCGCGAGTCGAAGCCCGACTCCAACGTCGCGCTGTCAACTGCCATGGATACAACGAACCTAGACATCGGCCGCTGTCAGATTTCTACGGTTCCCACCGACATCGACTCCATCCGTTGGGAACTGAGTGCCGACGGCGGTGGTCACTGGCAGGAAGCTCGGCCCGGAAGCCTAGGATGCGTGTTCAGCTACCCTGGAACCGATCTCCTCTGGAAGGCGAATCTCTACGATGTCGGCCAAGGAAGTCCTGTCTGCAATACTCTGACACTCGAGTGGTGGTTCCAGTGCCCGTTGATCACGGATCTGGAGGACGTGCCGGATGACATGGGGAAGTGGATGCGGGTTGAGTTCATCCGGTCGGGATACGACTTTCCGAACACAACCCTGCCCATCGTGAACTACTTCCTGTGGCGGAGGATCGATGAATCGGAGTCGAAGGCACGAATCGAGTCCGAGGGAACGCTGTTGTCTCCTGCTGAGAAGGGAGATATCTCCACGCAGCTGGCTCAGATCGCCTCTTCTCATTCCGTCTACACCCTGGGTGAACGAGTCTTCGCTGTTTCCGATGCAAAGGGCGAATTCCCTGAGGGCACCTGGGAATATGTGCTGAGTGTCCCGGCCCTGCAACGGGAAACCTACACAGCGCTGGTGCCGACGATTATTGATTCCAACTTCACGATGATGGGCGACTCATTGGAAGTGTTCTGTGTGTCGGCCCACCGGGAGACGCCAACACTCTGGTATGTGAGCCCGCCGGATAGTGGCTACTCGATCGATGATGTTGGCATGCAGATGCTGCGCGGCCTCTGCCTCGTGGGCCCGAACGTTATCGAATGGCTGCCCGCTGAGGAGGAGGATCTGGATTGCTACACGGTCTACGTGGCCCGGGATACGGTAGACTTGATGGCTGCAGCCAAGGTCGTCGATCAAACTGAGGATCCCTCATTCGAGCTTCCGGCCACAACTGCCGGTCTATACGTGTTCGTCACGGCATGCGACAGGTCCGGCCATGAGAGTCCTCCGTCGAGGGCGATCCTGAACGCAACCGGTGTGACCGGTCCGATTCCGAGCCATTACTTCCTGGCCCAGAACGTCCCTAATCCTTTCAACCCCATCACTGAGATCACCTACGGCATTCCCGCCGGTCACGCTCCCTCCCGCGTGGAGATGAGCGTCTACGATCCGCTGGGGCGGAAAGTCCGGACCCTGGTGGATGCGGATCATGGCCCCGGCACCTACTCAGCCGTATGGGACGGCCGCGATCACAACGGCGTCACCGTAGCCAGTGGGATATATTTCTACAGGTTGACTTGGAATGGGAATACGGAGACGAAGAGAATGGTATTGCTGAAGTAGGAGCCACCGTGGTAGGCCGGGCATCTTGCCCGGGGACAAGTACGACAATCCGGACGTTAGATCTGCTCTGCCGCAGGGACGATGGGCAGGGTGAGGGTCCGACAGCTCCTGGTCGCCCTTTCGCATCAACGGGAGGTTTCACCATGAAACGCCCAGCCACAATCTTCCTCGGCCTGGTCATCGCCGGGCTTCTCCTCTCCCCCACCGCGGCGGAGGTACCACGCCTCATCAACTACCAGGGGATCCTGACGGATACCGGTGGGCAGCCCGTTGATGGCGATCACAAGATCACATTCGCCATCTATCCCGATAGCGCAGCGGGTGCGACTGCCCTCTGGACCGAGGAGCACGATCCGGTCCCCGTCAACGAGGGCCTTTTCAACGTCATCCTGGGTGGCATCGAGGCAATCCCCGACAGCGTGTTCGCATCTGCAAGCCGCTGGATGGGCATCAAGGTCGACGACGATCCCGAGACCTCGCCACGAATGCAAATCACATCCGTGCCGTGGGCGTTCTCAGCCGCGGCGGCAGATTCAGCTGCTCTCGTAGATTGGGACAACGTCGCCGGCATGCCCTACGACTTCGCCGACGGTGTGGACAATGTCGGAGGATCCGGAGACGGCCACTCGCTGGATGCCGCCGATGGTGAGCCAGCCAATGTTGTCTATGCGGATACCTCCGGGCATGTGGGAATCTGGACGACGTCCCCGGAGGAGAAGTTCCATGTGGCGGGCAACGCGAAAGTCGACAGCTCATTCTCTGCACGAACAGCAACGATCGACAGTCTCCTGATCAAGCATAGAGGAGCTATTCGCTACGCGGATCAGTTCCCGGGCGATGACGCCGGGCAGAAAATCGCGGCGGCTATCGCTGACCTTCCGACCGAAGGCGGCATCGTTGATGCACGTGGCTTTTCTGGTGAGCAGTGGATCCAACAGAACATATTCGCCGGTGTCGGCAAACGTGTCACGCTCTATCTCGGAGCAGCCACGTACAACATCGCCACGGGGCAGGTCATTGACGACAATCTGGATCTGGGATCCATATGTGTGGTCGGGCAGGGAAACAGCACTGTTCTGAAGCCCACATCCAGCATGACAGTCTTTCAGGTGACTTCTGGCGACCAGATACGCTTCGCTGACATGCGTTTCGACCTCAATGGAACCAATTCGACCGCCATCTTTCTCCGTGGCGTCCTTTGGTACGGTGCCGTACTTGAGAGGCTCTGGGTGGCCGGAAGTATTGGCACCGCACCCTTGATCCGAGTGGGTGTCAGTGCCTCAACAGCCGCGGCCATCGGAGCGGTCCTGCGGGATCTATGGTTGTTGGGCCCAATAACGGCCGACGCAATTGATATCGGTTGCGAAATGGTCCTTGTCGACCACGTTTCCACGATGTTCTGCCGCGCAGGAGTACGGGTGCGCGCAAGCAACGCAACATCTATAACGATTTCGAATTCCATGTTTCATAGTGGGCGTCACGCCCTCCTCATAGACGAGGGAGACAACGACACTCTCCTGTTCATGGGCAACTACATGGAAGGTAACTCTTGGGGACATATTAAGCTCGTTGGATTGGCGGCGCACTTCCCCATTAAGAACGTCATTATCCGAGACAACTATCTCACGCAGATGAACTCTCCAGACATGTACGGGATATATCTGAAGAACGTGAAAGGGGTCGTGATCGAGGGAAACAGGTTCGCAAGCGGATTTTTGGGATCAGGTGCGGAGAGCGTAGTATTCGACGAAAATGTATCTGACGTGTGCTTGGCTGGGAACATCGCATTGGCTATGGAACCTACGATGTCCGGATACGACTCGGTCCCCCTACAAGTGAACGATGTCACCGCGACACAGTCGAGTAACTCAGGCGGATTCAGCGCAGGTCTCACCGTGGGCGGGATCCTCACGGCCAAGGATATGATGAATATCAGACCTAGGTTGTCATCTCCAGACGACCCCGTCGAAGGAGATGTTTATATGGATGCTACGACCCACAAGTTGATGGTCTTTGACGGCTCAACATGGCAGGCGTGCTGGTAGTGGTCTGCCACTATGATTATGACACGGAGGATATCATGAAACGGCAGGTAATCTTCCCAGTCTTGTTCATCTTGGCCACGACCATTTCGCCGCCTGTGACGGCACAAGCTGGAGTGAGCTACTATTGTGAAGACTTTACCACGACCGCACATATGAATCCCGACTCGTCCTCCGCTTGGTGGGGTGGAGGCGAACTGAAGCTCCATCCATTCACGATGTCTGAAGCAGACACATTGGATACCGCGGGTCACGCATACAACGTAGCGCTGTCTGGTGACTATGCGTATGTGGCCGATGGGGATTCACTAGTGGTCATTGATATCGGCAACCCTGAGGACCTCGTCTGGGTAGGGAGTTGCCCAACCCCAGGGACCGCGTACAGTGTCACCGTTGCAGGGGACTTTGCCTTCATCGCCGACGGTACATCCGGACTACGAGTCATTGACATCTCACACCCCTCCAGCCCCGCAGATTCTGGAGTCATGTCTGGTCCTCCTTTCGATGCTCGCGCCGTCGTTCTTGCAGGCAACTATGCGTTCATAGCGGATAGTTTGAGCGGGATGCACGTCATCGACATTACGACCCCGTCAGACCCCATCTATGGTGAGATGTATGACTGTGGTTGTTCGATTCTCGGTGTAACCGTTGAAGGCAACTACGCTTTTGTCTGTGGTCCTGGAGTCTTCGAGATAGTGGATATTGAGAATCCGCTTGTCCCTGAGTACGCAGCATCGCCGCTGTCCTGGCCGGGCACTGGCTATCACATAGCAATCACAGGGAACCATGCTTATGTGGCGCATGGGAGCCATGGACTGACCGTGGTGGACATTGATGTTACTTCAGCTACTTTCGGACAGATTGTCACGACATGCCCTACCAACGGCCATGCTCGGGCCGTTTCCATCATAGGCAACTGGGCATACGTGGCCGACGGCGCGGCCGGGCTCACATTGGTCAACATCAGAGATCCTGAGAATCCCGAGGTGGTTGCCAACCTTGACACCCCAGGATCAGCTCACGGCTTGGCCGTGGCTGGGGAGTACGCCTATGTAGCGAACGGGGATTTCGGAGTCAGCGCAGTCGATATCGCTGAACCCGTCTTGCCACCGTTTGCGGTCGCTCAGCTTGACCTCCCTGGCGCACCAGGACCAATTACTCTCTGCGGGGACTGTGCGTATATCGGAGACGTGTCGGACGGCTGCCTTAAGGTGGTCGATGTTAGCGATCCGAGTAACCCCTGGCTTGCGGACAGCATTGACACGCCCGGAGATGCCAACGACGTTGCCGTGTCCGGTGACTACGCATATGTTGCGGATGGAACGCCGTCTCTCACAGTACTCGACGTTAGCGATCCCGCCCATCCGACACTGGGCGGTCATCTGAAAGCCCAGGGAGATGTGACGGACATAACTATCTCGGGGGATTATGCCTATATCTCCGTGGCCAGCGCGGACGCACCAGACTTCAACGGGTACTACGCCATTGATATCACTGATCCTCTCCACCCCGTGATTGCAGAAAAGTGCTACATACCAGGAGCTGGGCGCCGTGCGAGCAGTATCTCGGTCCACGACGGCTATGCATACCTGGCGGATGGTGCAAAAGGCTTGCGCGTCGTTGACATTCTCGACTGCACATATAGCACATACAATACCCCCGGATTGGCGCATGATGTGGCTATCAGCAATTCGTACGCCTACATAGCCTATGGCGAATCCGGCCTTCAGATCGTCGATGTCAGCAATCCAGATAGCCTCTTCCTTGTCGGGAGCTACGATACTCCCGGGATAGCGCGCGCCGTGGTTCTCAGAGATAGCCTCGCGCTGGTGGCCGATGATGCAGCTGGCCTCATGATTCTCAGTGTCGCTGACCCTGCCAGTCCCCACTCATTGGCCAACTACCCAACTAGTGGGGTTTCGTACGATGTGGCTGTCGACGATACTATTGCGTACGTAGCCAACCACGCGGAGGGAATGCTTGTCCTGGACATCAGCGAACCCTCGGCGCCAATCGCGATCGCCATCTATGACCGTCCCTACTGGTCCCCAATGGGCAATGCCTGCGTTGGGATCACAGTGGAAGACGGATTCGCCTACATAGCAGACAATCTCTCAGGACTCCACATCGTCGACGTGAGCAGTCTCGCTCCACCAGATTCCGGATGGGCTTGTCGGACACCGGGGGCTGCCTCGGCAGTTGCCATCAACGGAGGGTACGCGTTCGTGGCAGACGGCGAACATGGGATGCAGGTGGTTGACGTAACTGATCGCAGGAATCCCCGCCTCGTCTATACCTTTGATACGCAAGGCTATTCGCACTCCATTACTGTCGCTGGAGATCTCGCGTACTTCACGGACTTTGGACTCATATGGGACCGCACGGGTCTGATCGTTGCCAATGTCACCGATCCCTTGAGACCGGTGCTGGAGGGGTCCAGTCGGCCGGATGAGGATGGTCTCTACGATCCTGACGTCGGCAACGTGGTTGTCTCCGGCGACCACGCGTACGTCACGGATCAATGGTCTAACCTCCAGGCATACGATCTCAGCGACCCGACTGATCTCAATGTGGTCGGTACGTGCGGTCTGACCACTGGCGCCTTCGGCGTTGCCGTCGATGGAGATCGTGCCTACGTCGCGAGCTATCACTACGGCTTCGCAGTCGTGGACATTAGCGATCCAGGAGATATGACACTTATTGGCAGATTGATCCCTGAGAATACACGGCCCATAGACATCGATCTGTCTGGAGACTTCGCCTTCGTCTCCAGTGACGAGTTCGGACTTCTCGTCATTGACATTGCGAACCCTGCTGACCCGGAAATACTTGGTAGCCACCAGACACCAAGCGGCCAGAACGTGGCGGTCGCCGGAGACTACGCGTATCTCACAGACATGGAGTCAGGTCTTTGGATCTTCTCTGTCTTCTCCCGCGAGTCCAAGCCGGATTCAAACTGTGCACTATCCACAGCGATCGACACGACAACCCTCGCCATCGCTCGCTGCCAGATCTCTACGACTCCTGCATATATCGACTCCATCCGCTGGGAGTTGAGCGCGGACGGTGGCAGCCACTGGCAGAGATTCCTGCCCGGCGTGGGTTCAGCCATCAGTCATCCAGGTAGTGATCTCCTCTGGAAGGCGAATCTCTACAACGTTGGCGCGGACAGTCTTGTCTGTGACTCCCTCTACATCGAATGGTGGTATGAGTGCCCCCTGATTGATGCCATTGGCGACATCCCCGATGACCAGGGCGGCTGGATGCGGGTGGAGTTCATACGGTCCGCGTATGATTTCGAGAACACTACCTTGCCAGTTGACGACTATTGCCTCTGGCGGCGGATGGACGGTAAGGGTCTGAGCGCGCAGATCGCAGCTGACGGAATCCGTCTAGAGGATACGAAGGAGTTGCCGGTTCCTGTCGAGGTCCCGGAAGGCCTATTCGTCCTATCCTTGTCCTATCCGACCTATCTCCTCGACAACCGCGTGTTCCTGGTGTCGCCCGACTCCAAGGGTGAATTCCCTGATGGCACCTGGGAAATGGTACAGAGCTTGTCAGCTGTGCAGCAAGAGCTCTACGCCGTGGCTGTTCCGACGTATGCGGATACCAATGCAGTTGGCGATTCACTTGCCGTGTTCTGCGTTTCAGCCCACAGAGAGACACCTTCTCTCTGGTACGTGAGTCCCCCTGACAGCGGATTCTCCATAGACAACTTGACTCCTCAGACAATCAGGGGCCTCTGCCTCTCGGGGGACTACGCTATCACGTGGGACGCCAGCGCGGAGGAAGACCTGGATTACTACTCCGTGTATGTCTGCCTGGATAGTACCAATACCGAACAGGCGAATCTCCTGGCCCAGACCACAGAAACGACCTTCATTCTTCCTGATACGACTGCGGGCTGTTACATCTTTGTGACCGCAAGCGACAATACCGGTCTCGAGAGTCCCCCATCGAACATCATCTTCAATTCCAGCAGCGCCCCGCGCATTCCTGACTACTTCTACCTCGCGCAGAACATGCCCAATCCTTTCAATCCCATCACAGAGATCGCATACGGGATCCCGCGGGGAGCATCCATCTCACGCGTCACCATGAACGTCTACGACACATTGGGCCGCAGAGTGCAAACCCTCGTCGACCTCGACCAGGGACCCGGCACCTACTCAGCCGTATGGGACGGCCGCGATCACAACGGCGTCACCGTAGCCAGTGGGATATATTTCTACAGGTTGACTTGGAATGCGAATACGGAGACGAAGAGAATGGTGCTGTTGAAGTGACAAACTTGGATTGCGGGCTTCGCCCCGTCGGAGTTGTTGGAGGCGAATTCTTCCGAGCGACCTAGACCCTGAAATGCGGCACTGCAAGACCTGACACCGAAGACGCGCTATGGAGCACTGGTCCATCTATCCCAATCTGGCCCTCATCGGTTCACAGCATTTAGATGCTTCCGAGCAGCCTGAAACGCCTCTTCGCTACTCGTCTCGATATCAGGGACAACTCCCCGGCCATCAAGACGAACCCCCTGACCAGTAAGATAATCGACAGTCGGAACCCATAGGATCCAGCCTTCGCCAACCTCATGTTCTGTGATCCACAACATTGCAGCGGCGGTTTGCTCGCCGATGATGGTGGCCCGCCCGATCTCCTGGAGACCTGCGACGAGTGGCTCACAAGCGGAGGCTGTTTTCGCATTAACCAACACAACGACTGGACCAGCGTAAATGGGATCGACCGGCTCGACTATACCCACGAATGCACCGTGCTCCCGGATCAAGGAATTGAACTCGTCCTCAGAGGATATGGATGTCACTGTTGGAAAGTCGCTCAACTCGCGGGCGAGCACCCGGGATCGCGCTCTGCGATCAAAGAACACGCCCATGTCCACCGCAGACTCGATAAGGTGAGCGGCGACCCTGCCTGATATGTAGGTCCCGCCGGGGTTGTCGCGCAAGTCGATGATGAGGCCGCGAGGATCCCGTCCGATGATGTCGGCAAAGGCTTCATCGATTCCATCGTAAGAGTCTCCCTCAAAACTGGCGATTCGGAGAGTCACTATTTCCTCATCACTTGTTATGCTGATGGCCTTGCTCTTGCCCGGCGTGAGTGGCGACGTGGAGGATGTTTCTGCAAGCCGGCTCTCAAACTCGGGATCGAGTTCACGCCCCACGTAGCAATGGGAAAATGTCAGGTGTCTCGAAGCGAACATCCATGCCATCAGGAATTCCGCATCATCTCGGGCCTTCCTGCCGGCCTCTCGAAGCCGCCGAAGAAAGCCTTGTGTCTCGGGGGCTTCGTACGCGGCGGGATCAAAGAGGTTCGCTCTGAGCTCGGCGTCTATCCGGTCGATCAACGCAGAATAATCCGTCTTCGGGAAATCTCCTGCGATAGCCGGTGCGAGAGTCATCAGACCGAACAATCGCTCGTCATCCATTGGGCGTAACTCGATCGGCTTGTCATACGAGTAGAAGTCGGCGTGCAGGTTCGCCCGGGGTGATTCAAAAATGCCGCGGGCAGCACGGTCTGTGCCCGGAGCCGGACCGTACCAATGCAGAAAAGCGCCGCCCGGGACTCTCTTGTCCCCGATCAGATTGACGTAGAAACCAGGCAGACCACCCAGTAATTCACCTGCGGCCCGAGGCCGGCTGTTGGCCCGGAAACCGTCCTCGGAGGGCTCTGCGGCAATCAACGCCGTCGTGGAACCACAAAACGGACCAATCCCGCGAACATGAACGGTAACAGCATACAGACCGCGTGGAACACCCTCCATGGCTCCCGGCGGCTGGTCATGGTGCGGAACGACACTGGCACATCCGCACACAATAAGGCAGCCTACACATACCGCCAGCAGGGTGGCGTGGCTTCTCATTACGATACCTCCCAAAGAGGACACGGTGTCGGTACGAAAACACGTTTCATCTTCTGATTCCCTTCTCCCCTTTCCTGCTCTCGCGCCCTGCCTTGTCGCGAAAAAAAGCGGGGTTCCCCCCGCTCCACAGACAATCCTACGGCGGTCCGCCGCCAATGTCAACACCGTTGTTGCTCCGGCAACGACGGGCTCAGGGCGAACGGAGGGCTGCTTGTTCTCCAGACACGAAAACACCGTTCGTCCTGAGCTTGACGAAGGGAACCCAACACGGCCCGGCAGTGATTCCTGACCTGGCCCAAGAAACCGTTCGTCCTGAGCCCGTCGAAGGACACCCACACTGCCGTCCCCCAAACCGTTCGTCCTGAGCTTTGGGGACGTTGTCAGCTTTGTCAGCTTGTTGGTTGGTCAGCGGCACCACCTGTCCATGCCTGATCGACAGGGGGGATTCTCTTCGATGCGGGCCCCGAGCCTGGCCGGTTCATCCGCCCGGGTCAAGATCCGATTGAGCCGCGGTCGCGGACCACGGATGTCGTAACTCCAAACTGGGGTAGTGCTTTGGACTGGAGGCAGTCGAGTGGGAACCGAGCTCACCGCACAACCCGGCCGTGAGAGGACATGGAGCGACAGGGAGTCAGACCCAGGAATCTTTGCAGGACCTGACCCCGAGAATGCAGATTCCAGGCACAGTCCAGCCGGCAAATAGACGCGGGCGGCGCCTCCGCGACGCCGCCCGCCTTCAGGAAGCGCCAGGCTTCAACTCCAAGCGTGACTACCGATATTTCACCTTCAGAGTACTCCACGTTGGCTGCTTCACCGCTGTAGGGCCGAAGGCCAGGGTGAACTCATTGTTGTCTTCCCTCCACTCGTCCACGTCGTTGCCCTGATCGACGACCACCTCCAGCACGTGATCCGTCAGATCCTTGTATGCCAATGGGATCATGAACCCGACAATGTAGTCGTGCTGACAGTAGCAGTACCATTCCCAACCGTACGAGTCCTCGACACAATCGGGAAAAACCTCCTCCCAGGTTTCGGTGTCGGGGTGCCACACCATTATGGTGTCGCACCAGCCCGAGTCGCAGTCCGGCCATAGGTTCGCCGGGCACGTGCTTTCATTCGGGAAAGGCAGGGCAACAACCGGAACCCCGTGGTATACCCCCGCATTATCCATAGTGGCATCGAGAGAAAAGGACACCTCATCGCCCTCGGTCGGGCCGCATGACCCGAAGCTCACAACAACCTCGACCTCTGCGCTGTCCCCATTGCACACCACAGTGACGCCCAACACGGAGAGGTCAACCGATCTCATCCCCGTGTCCGGCAGGTAAATCTCCCCTTCCGTAGTTGTGACCTGCAGATTGTCGATCCACACGATGTCGCCGGTGTCACGGCCGGTGTTAGAAGTC